>NZ_JBQQBZ010000015.1:0-139053 GCF_052245655.1 Streptomyces sp. 4N509B | reverse complement strand
CCTGAGCCAGGATCAAACTCTCCGTGAATGCATCACAAAACGCGACCACTCACGCGAGCATCCTCGCAGAATGAATCACAAAAAAACTGGCATTGACAACTATCAAGCACGCTGTTGAGTTCTCAAGGAACGAGCCATCTGGAGAGATGTTCTCCCTGGGCCGCTTCGGGTTCCCCCTGCGGCGGCTCGGTAAACGTACTGGAGCGGGGCGCCCGGATGCAAATCCTGGCGCCCCGCAGGGGAGATGAGAGCTCGTCGGAGGCTCAGACGTCCACGACGACGGGCATGATCATCGGCCGCCGACGGTAGGTGTCGGAGACCCACTTGCCCACGGTCCGGCGCACCAACTGCTGGAGCTGGTGCGGCTCCACCACACCGTCCTGGGCCGACCGGCCCAGCACCTCCTCGATCTTCGGGATGACGGCGGCGAAGCCGGAGTCGTCGATCCCGGAGCCGCGCGAGTGGATGCTCGGCCCGCTCACGATCTTCCCCGTGCTGCTGTCGACCACGACGAAGATGGAGATGAAGCCCTCGTCCCCGAGGATCCGACGGTCCTTCAGGCTGGCCTCGGTCACACCGCCCACCGAGAGGCCGTCCACGTAGACGTAGCCGGCCTGGACCTTGCCGACGATCTTGGCCCGGCCGTCGACCAGGTCCACGACCACGCCGTCCTCGGCGATGACCACGCGGTCCGCCGGCACCCCCGTCAGGGCGCCGAGCTCGGCGTTGGCGCGCAGATGGCGCCACTCGCCGTGGACCGGCATCAGGTTGCGCGGCTGGCAGATGTTGTAGAAGTACAGCAGCTCGCCCGCCGAGGCGTGGCCGGAGACGTGGACGCGGGCGTTGCCCTTGTGGACCACGTTCGCGCCCCAGCGGGTCAGTCCGTTGATCACGCGGTAGACGGCGTTCTCGTTGCCGGGGATCAGGGAGGACGCCAGGATCACGGTGTCGCCCTCGACGATGCGGATCTGGTGGTCGCGGTTGGCCATCCGGGACAGCGCCGCCATGGGCTCTCCCTGGGAGCCCGTGCAGACCAGCACCACCTGGTCGTCCGGCAGGTCGTCGAGTGTCTTCAGCTCGATGACGAGCCCGGCCGGCACCCGCAGGTACCCGAGGTCACGGGCGATGCCCATGTTCCGCACCATCGAGCGGCCCACGAAGGCGATCTTGCGCCCGTGCTCCTGGGCGGCGTCCACGATCTGCTGGATGCGGTGGACGTGGCTGGCGAAGCTGGCCACGATGATCCGCTTCTGGGCCTGGGCGAAGACCTGCCGCAACACGCCGGAGATCTCCCGCTCGGGCGCCACGAAGCCGGGCACCTCGGCGTTGGTGGAGTCGCTCAGCAGCAGGTCGATGCCCTCCTCGCCGAGGCGGGCGAAGGCCCGGAGGTCGGTGAGGCGCCCGTCGAGCGGGAGTTGGTCCATCTTGAAGTCGCCGGTGTGCACCACCAGGCCGGCCGGCGTGCGGACCGCGAGGGCCAGGGCGTCGGGGATGGAGTGGTTGACGGCGACGAACTCGCAGTCGAAGGGTCCGATCTGCTCCCGCCGTCCCTCGCTCACCTCGAGGGTGAACGGCCGGATGCGGTGTTCCTGGAGCTTGGCCTCCAACAGCGCGAGGGTCAGCTTCGATCCGATGAGCGGGATGTCGGGCTTCTCGCGCAGCAGGTACGGGACACCGCCGATGTGGTCCTCGTGCCCGTGGGTGAGGACGATGCCGTCGATGTCGTCGAGGCGGTCCCTGATGGTGGTGAAGTCGGGAAGGATCAGGTCGATGCCGGGCTGTTCCTGCTCGGGGAAGAGAACGCCGCAGTCCACGACGAGCAGTCGCCCGCCGTACTCGAACACGGTCATGTTGCGGCCGATCTCGCCCAGGCCGCCCAGCGGGGTAACGCGCAGACCCCCCTCAGCAAGCGTCGGCGGCGGGCCGAGTTCTGGATGGGGATGACTCAAGAGACTCTCCTGACCACGCGCGCCACCTGTCCGTGCGGGACACGTGGCGCGCGTGACTGTGTGCTGTGGTGATGTATTCAGTTGTCGCCGTTGGTGTGGCGAGCTCTTCGGGCCCGGCGGTGAGCACGGGCGTGGTGGTGGTGACGGGCTTCACACGTGGACACCGCCGGCCTTCAGGTCCCTCCGCAGCTGCTCGGCCTGCTCGGGGCTGAGGCCCACGAGGGGGAGGCGGAGCGGGCCGGCGGGGAGGCCGAGGAAGCCGAGGGCGGCCTTGGACGTGATGACGCCCTGGGTGCGGAACATCCCGGTGAAGACCGGGAGAAGCTTCTGGTGGACCTCTGTGGCCTTGGCGACGTCGCCGCTGGTGTGGGCCTGGAGCATCGAGCGCAGCTCGGGCGTCACGACGTGTCCGACGACGGAGACGAAGCCGACCGCTCCGACGGAGAGCAGCGGCAGGTTGAGCATGTCGTCGCCGGAGTACCAGGCGAGGCCGGTGGTGGCGATGGCCCAGCTGGCGCGGCCGAGGTCGCCCTTGGCGTCCTTGTTGGCCACGATGCGGGGGTGCTCGGCGAGCCGTGCCATCGTCTCGGTGGTGATCGGGATGCCGCTGCGGCCGGGAATGTCGTAGAGCATGACCGGCAGCTCGGAGGCGTCCGCGATCGCCGTGAAGTGCTGGACCAGGCCCTCCTGCGGCGGCTTGCTGTAGTACGGGGTGACGGCGAGGAGCCCGTGGGCGCCCGCCCGCTCGGCGGCGTGGGCCAGCTCCACGCTGTGCCGGGTGTCGTTGGTCCCGACGCCGGCCACGACGTGGGCGCGGTCTCCGACCGCCTCGACCACGGCGCGCACCAGCTGGGTTTTCTCCTCATCGCTGGTGGTGGGGGACTCGCCGGTGGTGCCGTTGACGATCAGGCCGTCGTTGCCGGCGTCCACCAGGTGCGCGGCGAGCCGCTGCGCACCGTCGAGGTCGAGCGCGCCGTCCACCGTGAACGGGGTGACCATGGCGGTCAGCACGCACCCGAACGGGGTCTGCGGTGTGGAGGTCGGAGCCATGGCATCCACGCTACTCGCAGCTCAGCGACTCGTGGCCCATCGGGGCGGGGGACATGTGGATCCCGGCGCTGCCCGCTCGGGGGTTCAGGCAGCGCCGGGTCCGTTCATTCACCTTAGATGACAGTCGACAAAAGCCGCAATACGGACACATAGCGCGACTGTTCGAGGGGGATGACCAGCCCGGCTACGGCGCCACGCGCCCGTTCGCGTTGAACGCCGCGTGGGTGAGCGGCATGAGCCGCGCCCACTCCGCCTCCATCCGCTCGGCGATCATCTCGATCTCCCGCTGCGGGAAGCTCGGCACCCGCGCCTGCTCGTGCTGGGTGCGCAGCCCCAGGAAGTGCATGAGGGAGCGTGCGTTGCACGTGGCGTACATCGAGGAGAACAGGCCGACGGGCAGCGCGGCCCTGGCCACCTCGCGCGCCACGCCCGCGGCGAGCATCTCCTGGTACGCGGCGTACGACTGGCGGTAGGAGTCCTCCAGCGCCTTGGTGACCGTGGCGTGCTGCTCGGCGGTGCCCTCGACGAACTCGTACTTCCCGGGGCGGCCACGCTGCACCAGCCTCCGGTCGGGCCCCGGCACGTAGAACACGGGCTGGAGCTCGCGGTACCTCCCACTCTCCTCGTTGTACGACCAGCCGACGCGGTGGCGGTGGAACTCGCGGAACGCGAAGATCGGGGCACTGACGAAGAAGGTCATCGAGTTGTGCTCGAAGGGGCTGCCGTGCCGGTCACGCATGAGGAAGTTGATCAGGCCCCTGGACCGCTCGGGGTCCTTGCTGATCTCCTCCAGGGACTGCTCACCGGCTGTGGAGACCCTGGCCGCCCAGAGCACGTCCGTGTCGGAGGCGCTGTGCTTGACGAGCTCGACGGTCACGTCGCTGCGGAAGGTGGGAGTGTCGGTCACGGCAGCCACCCTACGAGCCGCCACTGACACGCCTCGCCCCAGCGCGGGTGGCGATCCGGCGAGGGCGTCGGGAACAGGTGGTCCGACTCTTCCGTTAATACGTTCGCATGGCGGCACTCGGGGGAAGAAAAGGGGAGGAGACGGTCATGGCGTCGCGGGATCTTTTCGGTCAGGACCACGGGTTCGTCCACGACGACCACGACGTCCACGACGCTCACGGCATCCACGGTGCCCGCCGCGTCGACGGCGGGGACCTACCGTCGGCGCGTCCGCCTCGCACCGGCGGTGCCAGGATCGGTGCTCTCCTCGGCCACGTGCTGCTCGGCATGGTCGTCACAGCCGGTCTGCTGGGCACGATCCTGCTGGCCAGACCCGCCCTCGACGTGGAACACCAGCCACCCCCCGTGACTCCGGAGGCAGGGGAGACCCCGTAAGCGCGATAGCCTCACCTTCGTTCACAGCACCCCCCGCCTGTGAGACGAATGAGGAGCTGTCGTGCCTCTGCGCTTTCTCGCGGCCGAACCCGCCGCGCCCACCGAACCCCTCCCCCACCCCGACCTGGACTACTGGCGCCGCCCGTACCGTCCGGGACCGTGGCGCGTGGCCCTGGCCGCGCTGACGCTGCTCATCGCGGCGTACCTGCTGATCTCCGCCGTGATCATCGCCCTGGCCGGCAGCCTGGCCGGAGCCGAGGTCGCCGCCGGCGCCGCGCTGCTCGGCATCGCCTACGCGCTGCGGCTGCTGCGCATGGGCGTCTGGGTGAGCGCCCGAGGGCTGCGGCGCGTGGGCCTCCTGACGACGCGCACCCTGCGCTGGCGGGAGGTCTCGCGGGTCAGCACCGTGCAGCAGCCGGTGAAGTGGCTCGGGACGCCCCGCAGTGTCCAGGGTCAGGCCCTCCTGATCGAACGGCGACGTGGCGAGCCGCTGCGCACCCTGCTGACGGACCACAACGCGGACTTCCTCGGCCGTCCGCAGGCGTTCGACCGGGCCGCCGACGTGCTGGAGGCATGGGCGGCGGAGCACGGCGGCGAGGTCGGCCGGGCCTGAGCCGGCCCGCTGGCCGCACGCTCCCGTGCCCGCCGGTGTCACCCGCGTGCGCGGGGCTCCACGACGCCCGCGGGGCGGCGCCCGCGACGGCTACCGTCGCTGTGCGGCGTGCAGCCTGATCGCGTGCGTTATGGCACGCCGGGCCCGCGGCGTGTCGCGGGCCTCGTGGTAGGCCACGGCCAGGCGGAACCAGCAGCGCCAGTCCCCCGGGCTCGCCTCCACCTCCGCCCGGCGCCGTTCGAAGGCGGCCCGTGCGGACGCGGCGCGCGCGCCGGTCGCGGGAGCGGAGTCCTCGGCGGCGTCCGTGGCGTCGTGGCTCCCGCCCTCGGCCCCCAGCTCCCTGGCCAGCCGGTGCGCGGCGCGCACGAAGCAGACGCCGCGCCACAGGAACCACACCCCGAGCGCCGGCAGCGCCAGCACGGCGCCACCCAGCGCCACCGTCACCCACGTGCCCTCGGCCACCAACAGGACCCCCCGGTGCCCGACCATGGCGAGATAGACGACGAGCACGGCGCTCAGCAGGACGAACCCCGCGAGGCCCCCCGCCCCGTCGCCGCGACCAGGCCGCTCGGACGCGGCCCGCCCCGTCACGCGTCCGAGCCGAGGTCGAGGAAGTGTTCCAGGCCCACGGTCAGGCCCGGGGTGTCGACCACGCGCCGGACACCCAGCAGCACGCCCGGCATGAAGGAGGCCCGGTTCATCGCGTCGTGGCGGATCGTGAGGATTTCGCCCTCGTCGCCCAGGATGACCTCCTGGTGGGCCACGAGCCCGCGCAGACGCACCGCGTGCACCGGGACGCCGTCGACATCGGCACCGCGCGCCCCGTCGAGCGCGCTGCTCGTCGCGTCCGGCTGCGGCCCGAGCCCGGCGGTCCTGCGGGCCTCGGCCACGAGCCGCGCGGTGCGCACGGCCGTGCCGCTCGGCGCGTCGGCCTTGCCCGGATGGTGCAGCTCCACGATCTCCACCGACTCGAAGAACCGGGCCGCGGCGCGTGCGAAGCGCATGGTCAGAACGGCGCCGATGCCGAAGTTGGGCGCGACCAGCACGCCCGTACCCCGTGCCTGGCCCGACGCGGCGTCGAGCCAGCCGCGCACCGCGGCCAGCCGCTCGTCGGTCCAGCCCGTGGTGCCGACCACGGCGTGGATGCCGTTGCGTACGCAGAACGCGACGTTGTCCATGACCGCGTCGGGGTGGGTCAGCTCGACGGCGACCTGGGCGTCGGCGTCGAGCAGGGACGTCAGCTCGTCGCCCCGCCCGAGGGCGGCGACCAGCTCCATGTCCTCCGCCTCCCGCACGGCGCGTACGGCCTCCGCGCCCATGCGCCCCCGGGCGCCGATGACGGCCACGCGCAGCGTGCTCATGAACCTCTTCTCCCGTGCTCTTCTCGTGTACGCCGACCGGTCGGGCGGTCGGCCCTGTGGTCGTGCGGCAGGGGCGGCGGTGCCCGCACGCGTCGGACGGTCAGGCCAGGGCGTCGGAGAGGCGTTCGCTCTGCCGCTCCGTGAGCGGCCCGACGACCGACAGCGAGGGCCTGCCGCCGAGCACCTCGGCGGCCACGGCCCGCACGTCGTCCGTGGTCACCGACCTGATGCGCTCCAGCATCCCATCCACGGACAGCTGCTCCCCCCAACACAGCTCGCTCTTGCCGAGCCTGTGCATGAGGGAACCCGTGTCCTCCAGCCCGAGCACGGTCGCGCCGGCGAGCTGGCCGACGGCGCGTCGGGTCTCCTCCTCGCCGAGCCCCTCCTGGGCCACCCGCGTCAGCTGCTCGCGGCAGATGGCCAGGACGTCCCGCAGCTGGGCGGTACGGCAGCCGGCGTAGACGCCGAAGAGGCCGCAGTCGGCGTACCCGGAGGTGTACGTGTACACGTTGTACGCCAGCCCCCGCTTCTCGCGGACCTCCTGGAAGAGGCGCGAGCTCATGCCGCCGCCGAGGGCGGTGGCGAGCACCGACAGCGCCCAGCGTCGCTCGTCGTGGCGCGAGACGCCGGGCAGCCCCAGCACCAGGTGGGCCTGCTCGGTGCGGCGCCTGACCACCCCGAGCCGCCCGGCGCCCCGGATGGTGCGCTGCCCCGAGCGGGGGCGAACGGGCTCGGCGTCGGCCCCGGCGGCGTCCGCGTCCGCGGGCAGGGCGCCGGCGCTGACGAAGGCGTCGCGGACCTGCCGCACCACGTCGTCGTGGTCGAGACGCCCGGCCGCGGTGACGACGAGGCGGGTCGGGTCGTAGTGCCGGCGGTAGAAGCGGGCGATGCGGTCGCGGGTGAGGCCGTTGACCGTCTCGACGGTGCCGAGGACGGGCCGGCCGAGCGGGGTGTCGCCGAAGAGGGTCGAGGAGAACAGGTCGTGGACGCTGTCGCTCGGGTCGTCCTCGGTCATCGCGATCTCCTCGAGGATGACGCCCCGCTCGGCGTCGACCTCCTCCGGGGGGATGAGCGAGCCGGTGAGCATGTCGCTGACGACGTCGATGGCCAGCGGCAGGTCGGTGTCGAGGACGCGCGCGTGGTAGCAGGTGAACTCCTTCGTGGTGAAGGCGTTGATCTCACCGCCGACCGCGTCGATCACCGAGGAGATGTCGAGGGCGCTACGCCGCCGGGTGCCCTTGAAGAGCAGGTGTTCGAGGTAGTGCGTCGCGCCGTTGAGCGACGGGGACTCGTCGCGGGAGCCGACGTGTGCCCAGATGCCGAACGAGACGGACCGGACCGTCGGCACGGTCTCGGTGACGACGCGCAGCCCACCGGGGAGCACCGTCTTGCGGATGGTGCCGGCGCCGTTCTCCCCCCTGCGGAGCGTGGAGGTGCGGGACGGGGCCGGACGGGGAGCGGGCGCGGCCCGCCGCGCCGTGGGAACACTGGCGTGGCGGGCCGACGCACGAGGCGTGCGCGTCACTGCTGGGCGGCGTCCTTCGCTTCGGTGCTCTCGGAGCCCTCGCCGTCCTCCTCCAGGACCGGCACGAGGGAGAGCTTGCCGCGCTGGTCGATCTCGGCGATCTCGACCTGCACCTTCTGGCCGACGCCGAGGACGTCGTCGACGTTCTCCACCCGCTTGCCGCCGGCGAGCTTGCGGATCTGCGAGATGTGCAGCAGGCCGTCCTTGCCGGGGAGGAGGGAGACGAACGCGCCGAAGGTGGTGGTCTTCACCACGGTGCCCAGGTACCGCTCGCCGACCTCGGGCATCGTCGGGTTGGCGATGCCGTTGATCGTGGTGCGGGCGGCCTCGGCCGAGGGGCCGTCCGCGGCGCCGATGTAGATGGTGCCGTCGTCCTCGATGGTGATGTCGGCCCCGGTGTCCTCCTGGATCTGGTTGATCATCTTGCCCTTGGGGCCGATGACCTCGCCGATCTTGTCGACCGGGATCTTCACCGTGATGATCCGCGGCGCGTTCGGCGACATCTCGTCGGGGACGTCGATGGCCTCGCTCATCACGTCGAGGATGTGCAGCCGGGCGTCGCGCGCCTGCTTGAGGGCGGCGGCGAGCACGGAGGCGGGGATGCCGTCGAGCTTCGTGTCGAGCTGGAGGGCGGTCACGAACTGCCGGGTGCCGGCGACCTTGAAGTCCATGTCGCCGAAGGCGTCCTCGGCGCCGAGGATGTCGGTCAGCGTGACGTAGTGCGTCTCGCCCTCGATCTCCTGGGAGATCAGGCCCATGGCGATGCCGGCGACCGGGGCCCTCAGCGGCACGCCGGCGTTGAGCAGCGACATGGTGGAGGCGCAGACGGAGCCCATCGAGGTGGAGCCGTTGGAGCCCAGGGCCTCGGAGACCTGGCGGATCGCGTAGGGGAACTCCTCACGACTGGGCAGCACCGGGATCAGGGCCCGCTCCGCCAGCGCGCCGTGACCGATCTCGCGGCGCTTGGGGGAGCCGACGCGCCCGGTCTCGCCCGTGGAGTAGGGCGGGAAGTTGTAGTTGTGCATGTACCGCTTGCGGGTGGCGGGCGAGAGGGTGTCGAGCTGCTGCTCCATGCGGAGCATGTTCAGCGTGGTGACACCGAGGATCTGCGTCTCGCCGCGCTCGAAGAGCGCCGAGCCGTGCACCCGCGGGATCGCCTCGACCTCGGCGGCCAGCGTGCGGATGTCGGTCACGCCGCGGCCGTCGATGCGGACCTTGTCACGGATGATGCGCTCGCGGACCAGCTGCTTGGTCAGCGAGCGGTACGCGGCGGAGATCTCCTTCTCGCGCCCCTCGAACTGCGGCAGCAGCTTCTCGGCGGCCACGGTCTTGAGGCGGTCGAGCTCGGTCTCGCGCTCCTGCTTGCCGGCGATGGTCAGCGCCTGCGCGAGCTCGTCCCTGACGGCGGCGGTCAGCGCCTCCAGGACGTCGTCCTGGTAGTCCAGGAAGATGGGGAACTCGGCGGTGGGCTTGGCGGCCTTCGACGCCAGCTCGGCCTGGGCGACACACAGCTGCCGGATGAAGGGCTTGGCGGCCTCCAGGCCCTCGGCGACGACCTCCTCGGTCGGGGCGAGGGCCCCGCCCTTGACCAGCTCGACGGTGCGCTCGGTGGCCTCGGCCTCGACCATCATGATCGCGACGTCACCATCGGGCAGGAGACGGCCGGCCACGACCATGTCGAAGGCGGCGTCCTCCAGCTCGCTGTGGGTGGGGAAGGCCACCCACTGACCCTGGATCAGGGCGACGCGGGTGCCGCCGATGGGGCCGGAGAAGGGCAGGCCGGCGAGCTGCGTGGAGCAGGAGGCGGCGTTGATCGCGACCACGTCGTAGAGGTGGTCGGGGTTGAGCGCCATCACCGTCTCGATGATCTGGATCTCGTTGCGCAGGCCCTTGGCGAACGACGGCCGCAGCGGGCGGTCGATCAGGCGGCACGTGAGGATGGCGTCCTCCGAGGGACGGCCCTCGCGACGGAAGAACGAGCCGGGGATCTTCCCGGCGGCGTACATGCGCTCCTCGACGTCGACGGTCAGCGGGAAGAAGTCCAGCTGGTCCCTGGGAGCCTTCGAGGCGGTGGTGGCCGACAACACCATGGTGTCGTCGTCGAGGTAGGCCACCGCGGACCCGGCGGCCTGCCGGGCCAGCCGGCCGGTCTCGAAGCGGATGGTGCGGCTGCCGAACGGGCCGTTGTCGATCACGGCCTCGGCGTAGTGGATGTCGTTCTCCACGTTGGATACTCCTCTTCTCTGCCCCAGACGCCGCCGGAGGGCGGCGGGACGATGAGGGGGGAGCACCTCCCAACGGGCCGGTCATCGATCGAAGCTCCCGGGTCGGTGCCCGGGCGCCACTACCGAGGACCGGCAACGGTAAGAAGGCGCCCCGCCTCGTTCGGTGTGGGGGATGCTTTCTTCGGGTTGTACGGATGTGGGTGGGCGATGTCGAACGGTGAGTTCGTCGTGAGACCAGCCTACAAAGGCGGGGCTCCACCGGCCCGGTTTCGTGGTACGTCCAGGTACGGCGAAGGGAGCGGCCCTGACCGGGCCGCTCCCTCGTCACCGTTCTACCGGGCTCCCGCCGCGCCGCGGCGGATGCCGAGGCGCTCCACGAGGGTGCGGAAGCGCTGGATGTCCTTGCGCGCCAGGTACTGCAGCAGGCGGCGGCGCTGGCCGACCAGGAGCAGCAGGCCCCGGCGGGAGTGGTGGTCGTGCTTGTGGGTCTTCAGGTGCTCGGTCAGGTCCGAGATACGGCGGGAGAGCAGCGCCACCTGAACCTCGGGGGAGCCGGTGTCGCCCTCCTTGGTGGCGAACTCGGCGATGATCTTCTGCTTCGTGGCGGCATCGAGCGACGACACGCGTACTCCTTGATGAGTGATCGGCTAGCCACCGAGTGCCCCCGGCCTGATTCACGGGGGAGCTTCCTGAACTCGGGAGGCGGGTCCGCTGAGCGCTTCCTCCAGAGGGCTTGTCCGTCACTCCGGGGGCGCGTACGCAAACGGCCGCTAAGCAGGCTACAGCACCAGGGCGACGCGGAGCACATCGGGTGGGGTGGAGACGGGAGTGGTCGTCCCGTGGGGTGACGCCCGCCGCGGGGGTGACGTCGGGGGGTGATGTCGGTGCGGACCGCCCTGGGCGGCCGGTCCTCCCCGGGCTCGCCGGGGCCGGTCTCCGCCCGTCCGTCGCGGGTCGGGCCGGAGGGCTCAGTGTAGACGTCGGCCGCGAGCGGGCGGCACGGCCCCGGGACGGCGCCGCGACAGGGGCCCCACCCGGGACCCGCTCCTCACCCGGGCACGCGGCGCGCCCTGCGCGCGGACGGCGGCATGGAGGGCCGGGCAGGCGACAGAGGGAACCGAAGGCGGGGCGAGGGGTGAAAGGGGCGGCCACGGTCGTCGGCGGCGGGCGGCGGGGCCGCGCCCGACCACGCCCGCGGGGCGCGGAGGAGGGCCCGCCCCACCGGGCCCGGTGGTCGTCGTGCGGAGCCGGGACGGAGTGGGCGGCGGGCTCGGCGGCGGGACGTCAATCGGGGCGCAACGGTCGCCCTCCGAACGCTTATGCTGCTGCCGTGACTTCGACGCGGGAGGGCCTCACCCCACAGCAGGCGCGGCGGCTTCGGATGGGAATCGGCGCCGCCGCGATGGTCGCGATGGCGGTGGTGCTGATCCTGCGGCTCGGTGACGGGTCGTCGTTGCAGTCGCTCGGCCTGTACGGCGCGGCGTTCGTTCTCTCCGGGTCGGTGATCGAGATGAGCCGACGCGGGCGGACCCGACTGGGGATGTGGGTGCTGGGAGCCGGGTTCGTGCTGGTGCTCGGGGCCGACCTTCTTCTGTGAGTGCCGTGACCGCGCGCGGGGCGCGGGCGTGGCGCCCCGAGGGAGGGCGCGTTCGGCGCCGGGCGACGGGGGAGACCGTCGCGATCGAACCGGTGACGTGACAGTGCGCTGCGTTACGATCACGTGCAGGCTGCGGCGCTGGGGCCGGGGACGCGGTACGGCGGCGTCGGCCGGCGCGTGGCGGGCGTTCGTTGACGGCCTGATCGAGAGGAGCGTGCGCTGATGGCGAGCACGGAGACCCCCGAGGAGATCGCGGCCCGCAAGGAGCGGGAGAAGAACGAGCTGTACTCCATGGACATCTCCGGCGTGGAGTGGATCAGCGCGCCGGGTGGGCCGGAGGACGAGAAGGTGGAGATCGCGTACCTGGCGGGCGGGGCCGTCGGGATGCGGAACTCGAAGGACCCTGACACGGTGCTGCGCTTCACCGCCGCCGAGTGGGAGGCGTTCGTCCTCGGAGCCCGTGACGGCGAGTTCGACATCGAGTAGACCGCCGAGCGGTGAGCGGTGTTCGTGTCCCCTCACCGCTCGGCTGAGGCGGAGGCGGCGGAAGCGCCCCCGCCGTCGGGTGGCTCAGCGCCTGACGCCGGTGTAGGCACCGAACGCGCGGCCGACGTAGGACACCTCCGTGATGTCGAAGCCGGTCGTCGTGAGCATGGATTCGAGGAGCCAGCGGTAGGTGCTGTGCTCGGTCCGGATGTGGGTGGCCAGGTCGTCGGCGGTGTAGCCGTGGGCGGGGTCGGCGGGGGCGGCGGTGAGCCATTCCGTGAAGAGGGCGGGGGCCTCGGAGGGGTGGATGTCGTAGACCAGGTCACGGAGCCGCAGCACGCCGCCGGGCCGCAGGGTGTGGGCGATGCGGTCGAGGGCGACGGCCTTCCACACGTCGGGAAGCTGGTGGAGGGCGTGGCGGGTGTGGACCGCGTCGGCCGGCCGGGGCGGGTGGGGGAAGGTGAGGAAGCCGGCCTGGACGACGGTGATGTTGCTGACGCCGGCCTCGGCGGCGCGGGCGCGGAGGGCGTCGAGCATGGCCGGCGAGACGTCCACGGCGATGACGTGGGCGAAGGCGCGGGCGGCGGGGACGGCGAACTGCCCGGTGCCGGCGCCGAGGTCGATGACGGTGGCGTCGGGGCCGATGCCGTGTGCGCGGAACGCCTCGATGTCCTCCGTGGGGTCGGGATGGCCCTGCTTCCGGTCGAAGGCGGCGACGAAGTCGGGGTCGAGGTGTTCGGGACCGGCGTGGTCGAGTTCGTCGGGCATCCAGGGCTGGGACTCGGGCTTGGTCATGGAGAGATCGTGACAAGTGAGAGGGGTGGGGCGCGCGAGATTTTCGGCGGGGCAGCGGGGCGGCGGGGCGGCAGGGCTCGTGCCGGAGGGCAGCGCGGCGGAGCCGCTTGGGGAGACGCGGAGTATCGATCGCACCGAAGCCAGCCAACTCCTGCCGGATAGCACCGTTTGTCTCGCTTTCTGGCGTGGTGGCCACCCTCACGGCTGGAAGAGACTGGGGGAGATCGAGCGGTGGCCACTAGGGTGAGAGGGAGAGCGGTGCCCGCGGTGTGACAGATGACCCCACGTCCATACGGGAACCACTCGGGGGATCCGGTCCGTCATCCGCGTAGGTGGCATGACGTGCGGGATCAGGATGCGGTACGTGTTGTGGGAGGCGTCGTGAACAGCGATCGGGACGGGGTTCGCACCGTGGGACAGGCCGCCGGTGACGAACGCCCCGAGGACGAGCTCCTGGACGAGGAGCGCGAGACCACCGGGCAGTTCACCGTCGACCACTCCCAGCCCGCCTGGTACTCCGGTGAGGACCAGGACAGCGGCCGGCAGCAGGCGCAGGACGCGCCGGCGCGGGGCCCGTCCGACGGGGCGACGATGCAGATCTCGGCCGCCGCCGTGCGGCGGGCCACGGACGGCGCTCCGAACACCCCGGCGGCCAGCGGCCCAGCACCCACGCCGCCTCGGCCGCCGTCTGGCCTGCCCGGCGGACTGCCGCCGCTGCCGCCCGACTTCCAGAGTGCGTCGCCGCAGCCGGACACCCCACCGCCGCCCGTGCCACCGGGCCCCTGGACCGCCTCTCCCCCCGGCACGCCGCCCACTCCACCGGGATTCTTCGTCTCCCCGCCCGCTTCCCCGGAGCCGCGGCAGGAGCAGGCGCCGCAGCCGGAGCCCGCGAGCGGGGACGAGGACGCGGCGGCCGGTTCCGTCGCCCCGGCGGTCGGGCTGCCCGTGGCGAGCGCCGACCCCACCTCCGTCGGCGGCACCGAGCCCCCGGCCGGGGGTGACGGTGCGCTGCTGTCGAGCAGCACCATGCGGTTCGCGGTGCCGCTGGCGCCCCACGAGCTGGAGTCCGAGGAGGAGCCGGAGCCCGAGCCGGAGTCGCCCGGGAACGAGAGCGACGTGGCCGAGCAGGCCGACGCCCAGGGCGACGACGAGGCCGACGACGAGGGTGGGCAGTTGCAGGCGCCCGTGGCCGAGCCCGTGTCCGAGCCCGTGGCCGGGCCGGAGCCGGGCCCCGCGACGGGCGCCGCGTCCGATGACGCGGACGACGAGGAGCGCGTCGCCCCCTTCTCCTTCGGCGTCGATGGTCTGGCGTCGTCCCACGAGGAGTCCGACCCGTCCGAGCCGCGCGACGCCGTCCCGCAGCCGGAGGCGGAGGCCGACGACCACGGCGCCGAGGAGGAGTTGGAAGAGCCTCAGGACGCCGTCCCGCAGGACGCGGCACCGGCCATGCCGCCCGCACCGCCGGGGCCGCCGGGAGCGTTCCCGCCGGCGGCGTCGCAGCCGGGTGTGGGCGAGCTCGCCGTGCCGCCGGCCGCCCCGGCACAGCTCGGCCCCGTTCCGCCGTACGGCGGAGCGCCGCAGCCGACCCCGCCCGCGGGGGTCCCGGTGCCACCGCAGGTCGCGCAGACGCCGGGCGCGCCGCAGGCGCCGATCCCGCAGCCGCACCACCCACAGCCCGCGCCACAGCAGTACCCGATGTTCACCGCGCAACCGCAACCGCAGCCGCAGCCCCCGGCACAGCACCAGCCACAGCCACAGCCGCAACCCCCGGCCCCCTGGGCTCCGCACCAGCAGCAGCCGGGCGCGGTGCCGGCTCCGCCCGCCCCCCAGCAGTTCCCGCAGCAGCCGACACCCCAGCCCGCGCTCCCCGCCGTGCCGGAGCCGCCGCAGCTGGCGGCCGGCCCGTCCGGCGCTCCGCCGTCCCAGCCGGTGCAGCCGGCGCAGCCGGCGCAGCCCGCCGCACAGGACCCCCGCGCCGGCAGCGGCTGGCCGGACCCGCGGCAGTACCCGCAGATGCAGCCCGGCGCGCTCGGGTACACCGCCTCGGTGGAGCTCTCCTCCGAGCGCCTGTTGCAGGAGAAGCGGCGCACCAAGCCGCGTTCGCAGCCGGCGAGCCGACCCGGCTCGCGGTTCCGTCTCGGCGCCAAGGCCGCGGAGGAGGACCGCCAGCGCAAGCTCGCCGTCATCCGCACGCCCGTGCTGTCGTGCTACCGCATCGCGGTGATCAGCCTGAAGGGCGGTGTCGGCAAGACCACGACCACCACCGCGCTCGGCGCGACCCTCGCCAGCGAGCGGCAGGACAAGGTGATCGCGATCGACGCCAACCCCGACGCGGGCACCCTCGGCCGCCGCGTGCGCCGGGAGACCGGCGCCACGATCCGCGACCTCGTCGGCGCGATCCCGTACATCAACAGCTACATGGACCTGCGCCGCTTCACCTCCCAGGCCCCCTCGGGCCTGGAGATCCTGGCCAACGACGTGGACCCGGCGGTCTCCACGACCTTCAACGACGAGGACTACCGCCGCGTCATCGACGTGCTCGGCAAGCAGTACCCGATCATCCTCACCGACTCCGGCACCGGCCTGCTCTACAGCGCGATGCGCGGGGTGCTCGACCTGGCCGACCAGCTGATCATCGTCTCCACGCCCTCCGTCGACGGCGCGTCCAGCGCGTCCACCACGCTCGACTGGCTGGCGGCGCACGGCTACGGCGAGCTGGTGCAGCGCAGCATCACGGTGATCTCGGGGGTGCGCGAGACGGGCCGGATGGTGAAGGTCGAGGACATCGTCGCGCACTTCCAGAGCCGCTGCCGCGGCGTGGTCGTCGCGCCGTTCGACGAGCACCTCGCCGCCGGGGCCGAGCTGGACCTGGACCTGATGCGGCCGAAGACGCGGCAGGCGTACTTCGACCTCGCGGCGCTCATCGCCGAGGACTTCGCCCGCGCGCAGCAGGCCCAGGGCCTGTGGATGCCGGACGCGCACGGTGCCATGCCGCCGCAGATGGCGCCGCCCCTGCCCGGCCAGCACCAGCAGCCGGCCCCGCCGCACGCGCAGCCGCAGGCCCATCCACAAGCACAGCCGCCGTACGGGGTGCCGCAGCAGCAGCTTCCCCAGGCACCGCAGTCGCCGCACGTCCCGCAGCAGCCGCCCCAGGCACAGCCGCAGCCCCAGCCCCAGCCGCCGTCCGGCGTGTACCCGCCGCAGCAGCCGGGGGCCTGGCCGCAGCACCCGCCCCAGCAGCAGGGCTGACACGCGCTCCCGGCGCGTCGCCGCGCCGGGGCCGGCTCACGGGGTCAGACCGCCGGCGTCTCGCGGACGGCCTCGCGCGCCTGCCGCTTGTCCTCCTCCAGCTGCGCCAGGAACGCCTCCAACGAGTCGAACGTCGCCTGCCCGCGCAGGTACAGGTGGAAGTCCACGGCGACGTACTCGCCGTAGAGCTCCAGGTCGGTGCGGTCCAGCACGTGCGCCTCGACGCTGAGCCGCGTCCCGTTGTACTGCGGGTTGGTGCCGACGGAGATGACCGCCGGCATCCGCTCGCCACCGGCCGTCAGCCAGCCCGCGTAGACGCCGTCCGCCGGGATCGCGGTGTGGGGCGGGGTGTCGAGGTTCGCGGTGGGGATGCCGAGGTCCCGGCCCCGTTGGTTGCCGTGGACCACCGTGCCCTCGACGCGGTGCGGCCGGCCCAGCACCTCGGCCGCCCCCGTCACGTCGCCGGCGGCCACCAGGCGTCGCGCCAGCGAGGACGAGAACGGCTCCCCGCCCCCCGCGGCTCCCCGCTCGGCGAGGTCGACGACGGTCACGTCGAAGCCGTAGGTCCGGCCGAGCTCGGCGAGCGAGTCGACGGTGCCGCTCGCGCGGTGCCCGAAGCGGAAGTTCGGCCCCTCCACCACCGAGCGTGCCCTGAGCTTCTCCACCAGGACCTTCACCACGAACTCGGCCGGCGGCAGCTTCGAGAACTCCGTGGTGAACGGCAGCACCAGCACGGCGTCGACGCCCAGGCCCGCCAGCAGCTCCGCGCGCCGCCCGTGCGGCGCGAGGACCGCGGGGTGGCTGCCCGGCCGGACGACCTCCGCCGGATGCGGGTCGAAGGTGACCACGACCGAGGGGACGCCCAGCTCACGGGCACGCGCCACCGCCCGCCCGATGATCAGCTGGTGGCCACGGTGCACGCCGTCGTACGAGCCGATGGTGACGACGCACCTCCCCCAGTCCTCGGGGATCTCCTCCAAGCCACGCCAGCGCTGCACCGTCTCTGCTCCTTGACCTCACGCCATGTCTCCGCGTGCCACGGTACCCGGCACGGCGCTAACGGAAGACCGCGAGGCTCCTGGCGCGGTCGTTCTCGGACTCGATCAGCGCGACGAAGCGATCGTCCGGGTCGAAGACGGCGACCGGGCCACGGGGCAGCGGAGGGGTCGCGATGCGGACTCCGTGGCCCAACTGCTCCGCCTGCCGGGCGTCCACGCTCCAGCGGGGGAACGCCGCCGCCGCGGCCTCCCCGAGTGGCAGCACGGCCAGCTCGCGCCGCAGCTCGTCGAGGGTGTGGGCGGAGTCCAGCGCGTAGGGGCCGACGCGGGTGCGGCGCAGCGCGGTCAGGTGCCCGCCGGTGCCGAGCGCGGCGCCGAGGTCGCGGGCGAGCGCGCGCACGTAGGTGCCGGAGGAGCAGACCACCCGGGCCGTCACGTCGACGACCGGGGTGCCGTCGTCGGCGGTCAGCTCGTCGACGGCGTCGACGTCGAAGGCGGAGACGGTGACGGGCCGGGCCGGCAGCACCACGTCCTCGCCCTCCCTGACCCGCCGGTAGGCGCGGCGGCCGTCGATCTTCACGGCGCTGACGCTGGAGGGCACCTGGAGGAGCTCACCCGTGAGGGCGGTGACCGCGGCGTCGAGGGCGGCTCGGTCGAGCCCACGGGAGCCCGCCCGCGCGGTCACCTCGCCCTCGGCGTCGTCGGTGACGGTGGCCTGGCCCAGGCGGATCGTGGCGTCGTACGCCTTCTCCGTCAGCGCCAGGTGGCCGAGCAGGCGCGTGGCGCGCCCGACGCCGAGGACGAGGACGCCGGTGGCCATCGGGTCGAGGGTGCCCGCGTGCCCGACGCGGCGGGTCCGCGCGATGCCGCGCACCACGGCGACCACGTCGTGGGAGGTGAACCCGGCGGGCTTGTCCACCACGACCAGGCCGTCGCCCTGACTCATCGGCCGTCGCCCTCGGGCCCCGTCGCGTCCGCGCCGGGCTCGGGTCGCTCCCCGTCCCCGGCCCCGGCCTCCGTCTCGTCCTCGGTGTCCTCGACGTCCTCGGCACCCTCGACATCCTCGCCGCGCGTGACGTACGGGTCGGCGCCGGCGGCGTACTCGGCGCCCGCCGCGTCCCGCCGGAGCCGCTCGTCACGCTCCCTGGCCTCGTCGAAGAGGTGGTCGAGGTGGCGCGCGGTCTCCGGGAGGGCGTCGGGAACGAACTCCAGCGTCGGCGTGTGCTTCACGCCGGCCGCCGCGCCGACGGCGGAGCGCAGCACGCCACGGGCGCTGCGCAGGCCGGCCGCCACCTCGGCGCGGTCGGAGTCGTCGCCGTAGACCGTGTAGAAGACGGTCGCCTCTCGCAGGTCGCCGGTGACGCGGGTGTCGGTGATGGTGACCCGCGTGCCGAGCCGGGGGTCCTTGATGTCCCGGTGCAGCTTCTCGGCGACCACCTCGCGGATGAGGTCCGCCAGCTTCCTGGCTCGTGCCTTGTCGGCCACGATCCGTCTCCTCGTTCGTGTCGATCTCTCGATCGTCGGATTGTCTCGGTCGCGGTCAGTTGTTCGCGGTCCGTCGTCCGCGCTGGTCGTCCACGGTCAGGCGACCGCGGTCAGTCGTCGTCGCCGTGGATACGGCGGCGCACCGACAGCAGTTCGACCTCGGGGCGGGCGGCGACCAGCCGCTCGCACCGGTCGAGCACGGAGCTGAGGTGGCTGGCGTCGCCCGAGACCATGGCGAGACCGATCCTCGCCCTGCGGTGGAGGTTCTGGTCACCCACCTCGGCGACGCTGACGGCGTGCTTGCGCTGCAGCTCCGCCACGATCGGACGCACCACGGAGCGCTTCTGCTTCAGGGAGTGCACCTCCCCGAGCAGCAGGTCAAAGGAAAGGGTCCCGGTGTACATGGGGACTGATCGTAGTGGCCCGCGTGGGGCCTGTCCGACGGATATACACCGGCCGGCCAGGCCCCACGACGCGCCGCGTCGGACGGGTGTCAGACGCGGGGCTTCTCCCGCATCTCGTAGGTGGCGATGGTGTCGTCGACCTTGATGTCGTTGTAGTTCCCGAGGTTGATACCGCCCTCGAAGCCCTCACGAATCTCGGTGACGTCGTCCTTGAAGCGGCGCAGACCCTCGATGGTGAGGTTCTCCGCGACCACCTTGCCGTCGCGCACCAGGCGAGCCTTGGCGTTCCTGCGGACCTCGCCGGAGCGGATGATGACACCGGCGATGTTGCCGAGCCGGGAGGAACGGAAGACCTCGCGGATCTCCGCGGTGCCGAGCTCGACCTCCTCGTACTCCGGCTTCAGCAGGCCCTTCAGGGCCGCCTCGATCTCCTCGATCGCCTGGTAGATGACCGAGTAGTACCGGACGTCGACGCCCGCGCGCTCGGCGGCCTGGGTGGCACGGCCCTCGGCGCGGACGTTGAACCCGATGACGATGGCGTTGGAGCCCGCCGCCAGGTCGATGTCGGTCTCGGTGACGGCGCCGACGCCGCGGTGCAGAACCCGCAGCTCCACGTCGTCGCCGACCTCCAGCTGGAGCAACGAGGACTCCAGCGCCTCGACGGAGCCGGACGCGTCGCCCTTGAGGATGAGGTTGAGCTGCTGCACCTCGCCGGCCTTGAGCGCCTTGTCGAGGTCCTCCAGGGAGACCCTGCGGGTGCGCTTGGCGAACGCCGCGTTCCGCTCGCGGGCGGCACGCTTCTCGGCGATCTGACGGGCGGTGCGGTCCTCGCCGACGACCAGGAAGTTGTCGCCCGCGCCCGGCACGTTCGTCAGACCCTGCACGAGGACGGGCATGGAGGGCCCGGCCTCGGCGACGTTCCGCCCCGTGTCGTCGAGCATGGCCCGCACACGGCCGTGGGCGTCGCCGACCACCATGGTGTCGCCGACGCGCAGCGTGCCGCGCTGCACCAGCACGGTCGCCACGGCGCCGCGGCCGCGGTCGAGGTGGGCCTCGATCGCGATGCCCTGGGCGTCCTGGTGGGGATTGGCCCGCAGGTCGAGGGCGGCGTCGGCGGTGAGGACGACCGCTTCCAGCAGGTTCTCGATGTTGGTGCCCTGGCGGGCGGAGATGTCCACGAACATCGTGTCGCCGCCGTACTCCTCGGCGACGAGGCCGTACTCGGTGAGCTGGCCGCGCACCTTGGCCGGGTCGGCGCCCTCGACGTCGATCTTGTTGACCGCGACGACGATCGGCACGTCCGCCGCCTTGGCGTGGTTGAGCGCCTCGACGGTCTGCGGCATCACGCCGTCGTTGGCCGCGACCACGAGGATCGCGATGTCGGTGGACTTGGCACCACGGGCACGCATGGCGGTGAACGCCTCGTGACCCGGGGTGTCGATGAACGTGATCTTCCGCGCCTCGTCGTTGACGTCGATCGAGACCTGGTAGGCACCGATGTGCTGGGTGATGCCGCCGGCCTCGCCCTCGATGACGTTCGTCTTGCGGATCGCGTCCAGCAGCCGCGTCTTACCGTGGTCGACGTGGCCCATGACGGTGACGACCGGGGGCCTGGAGACCAGGGCCTCCTCGCCACCCTCGTCCTCGCCGAACTCGATGTCGAAGGACTCCAGCAGCTCGCGGTCCTCCTCCTCCGGGCTCACGATCTGAACCGTGTAGTTCATCTCGTCGCCGAGGAGCTGGAGGGTCTCGTCGGAGACCGACTGGGTCGCGGTGACCATCTCGCCCAGGTTGAACATGACCTGGACCAGCGACGCCGGGTTGGCGTTGATCTTCTCCGCGAAGTCGGTGAGGGACGCGCCGCGGGAGAGACGGATGGTCTCGCCCTTGCCGCGCGGCAGCATCACGCCGCCGATCGACGGCGCCTGCATCGCCTCGTACTCCTGGCGACGCTGCCGCTTCGACTTCCGGCCACGCCGTGCCGGGCCGCCGGGGCGTCCGAAGGCGCCCTGCGTGCCGCCGCGGCCACCGCCGCGACCGGCGGGACCGCCACCGAAGCCGCCGCCACCACCGGGACGGCCACCGCCGCCACCGGGACGGGTGCCGGTGCCGGGGCGTCCACCGCCGCCGCCACCGAAGCCGCCGCCGCCACCCGGACGCGGGCCGCCGCGGCCACTGAAGCCGCCGCCACCGCCGCCGGGACGCGGGCCGCCACCACCGGGACGGCCACCGCCGCCACCAGGGCCGCCGCCGGGACGTCCGCCGGCCGTCGGACGCTGCGGCATCATGCCCGGCGAGGGCCGGGGACCGGGACGCGGACCGGCGCCCGCGGGACCCTGCGGACGCGGCATGTTACCCGGCGTGGCGCGACCGCCACCCGGTGCCTGCGGACGCGGACCCGGGCGGTCCTGCCCACCCGGCCGGCCGGCGCCCGGCTGCCCGCCGGGGCGCGGTCCCGGACCGGGACGCGGCGCCTGCTGCGGGCGGGCCATGCCGGTGGAGCCGCTGGTGGTGAAGGGGTTGTTGCCCGGACGAGGGCCGGCCGGGCGTCCGCCCGGCTTCGGCGCGGCGGGGCCGGGCTTGGCGCCGCCGGGACGGGGGCCGGAACCGCCGGGCTTGGGGCCCGGCCTGGCGCCGGAGCCACCGGGACGGGGAGCCGACGGGGCGGCGCCGCCACCGGACGGCCGCGGACCCGCGGGCTTCGCCGGCGCGCTCTCGCTGGTCGGCTGGGTGAACTCGGGGGCCGCGGCGGGCCGCGGCTGGACACCGGGCTTGGGCGTCGCGGGCCGGGGGGCTCCCGGCTTCGGCGCCGCTCCAGCCGGCCTGGGCGCGGCGGGCTTGGGCGCCGCGCCGCCGGGCCTGGGCGCGGCGGGCTTCGCCCCGCCCGCTCCCGGCCTGGCGGGCTTCTTCGCCCCGCCACTGCCCGTGCTGAACGCGTCGGTCAGCTTACGTACAACAGGCGCCTCGATCGTCGAGGACGCCGAACGGACGAATTCACCAAGTTCTTGGAGCTTGGCCATGACGACCTTGCTCTCCACTCCAAGCTCCTTGGCGAGCTCGTATACCCGGACCTTAGCCACTTCGCTCCTTATACGGTCCGGGGTCGGTCGTCCGCCGGACCTTCGCTACTTCTCGGGCGTACTCATCGCGTACTCATCGAGTGCTCATCGCAATCTCGACCTACTTCCAACTCGCGAGGTACTACCGCACGGCCTTTCCGTGCGGTATTTCGTGCGGTGCCGCCTGGCCGACCGCCTGTCGCAGCTCTCCTGTGTCAAGCGATCCCTGGGTCCGAAAGGCCCGCGGGAACGCCCGACGGCGGAGTGCCAGCTCGAGGCAGGCCACCGTGGGATGCACGTAGGCACCCCGGCCGGGCAGCGTACCGCGAAGATCGGGGACGCAGCGGTCCTCGATCAGCGCCACACGCAGCAAGCCATCGCGGGCGGAGCGCTGCCGACATCCGACGCAGGTGCGTTCAGGGCAGGCTCTCGCGCGTGTCCGGCCAGACACAGACGATTCTACCTCCCCGTGCTTCGCGTCACCCGATCGGGTCAGCGCGTCCCGGTGTCGCACGACACACGAGAACGCCATGGCCGCCACGGACATTCCCCTCACGCCCGCAGCCGCAGGTCACCGGCGGGGCGGCAGGCCCGGCGGTGTGGGCCCGGCGCCCGCGGCGCCGCCGGGTGCCGCTGGGTGCTTCCGTTGCGTCCCGCCCCTCCCGGCGGCCGCGCCGCGCCGGCCTACGCCTCGGCCGCGGGCGCCGTGTCGGAGCGGATGTCGATGCGCCAGCCGGTGAGGCGGGCGGCCAGGCGGGCGTTCTGCCCCTCCTTGCCGATCGCCAACGACAGCTGGTAGTCGGGGACGGTCACCCGGGCGGAGCGGGCCACGGCGTCCACGACCTCCACCTTCGTGACCCGGGCCGGGGAGAGCGCGTTTCCCACCAGCTCGGCCGGGTCGTCGGACCAGTCCACGATGTCGATCTTCTCACCGTGCAGCTCGGCCATGACGCTGCGCACCCGGCCGCCCATCGGGCCGATGCAGGCGCCCTTCGCGTTCAGCCCCGGGCGCAGCGAGCGCACCGCGATCTTGGTGCGGTGCCCGGCCTCGCGGGCGATCGCGGCGATCTCCACCGTGCCGTCGGCGATCTCCGGCACCTCCAGCTCGAAGAGCTTCCTGACGAGGTTCGGATGGGTGCGCGAGAGGGTCACCGAGGGGCCGCGAGGGCTCTTGGCCACCCGCACCACGTAGGACCGCAGACGGGCGCCGTGGGTGTACTCCTCGCCCGGCACCTGCTCCTGCGGGGGCAGGATCGCCTCCAGCTTCCCGATGTCCACCAGCACGTTCCGCGGGTCGCGGCCCTGCTGGACGACCCCCGTCACGACGTCGCCCTCGCGCCCGGCGTACTCGCCGAAGGTGACGTCCTCCTCGGCGTCGCGCAGCCGCTGCAGGATGACCTGCTTGGCGGTGGTGGCGGCGATGCGGCCGAAGCCGGCGGGGGTGTCGTCGAACTCCCGCGGCTCGGCGTCGGCACCCGCCTCCGTCAGGTCCTCGGTGTCCTCCCGGGCCCAGACGGTGACGTGTCCGGTCGAGCGGTCGAGGACGACCCGCGCGTGCCGGCGGCTGCCCTCCGTGCGGTGGTAGGCGATGAGGAGGGCGGCCTCGATCGCCTCGACGAGCAGATCGAAGGAGATCTCCTTCTCCCGGACGAGCCCGCGCAGGGCACTCATATCGATATCCACGGCTACGCCTCCTCCTGCCTCTCGACCCGCGGGCCAGACGCGGTCGTGCGGTTGAACTCCACCTCGACACGGGCCCTGGCGATCTCGTCCCAGGCGAGCCTACGCGCCGTGGGCCTGCGCCCCTTCTGCCCCGGGATCTGGAGGTCAACGCCCTCCTCGTCCACGGCCACGATCCGTCCGGTCAGCACGTCCCCCGCGTGCAGATGGGCCCGGACCAGGCGGCCGACGGCCCGTCGGTAGTGCCGTGGCTCGCTCAGGGGGCGCTCGGCGCCGGGCGAGGACACCTCCAGCACGTACGGGGCGCCGCCCATGACGTCCGTCTCGTCGAGAAGCTGCGAGGCCTCGCGGCTCAGCTCGGCGCAGGCGTCCAGGCCCACTCCCTCGTCGGTGTCCACCACCACGCGCAGCACGCGACGGCGGCCGGCCGGGGTGACGACGACCTCTTCGAGATCCATCCCCCGCCTGGCCGCCAACGGCTCCAGCAGCTCCCGCAGCCTGTCGATCTGGGTGGTGCTCATCCGGGTGACTCCTCGGCCGCGTCTGCTGTTGTGGCGCTGTGCGGGTGGGGTGGGGACGTGAGGATGGGAGAAGGTTCCCGCTGGGTCTCGCCCAACACCCTATCGCCTGCGGCGCGGTGTGCGGACCGGACGGAGGGAGACCTCCGGGCGCGCCGAGGGTGGGGTGAGGCGGGCATACGCCCAGAGCGCGGGTACGCTCACGGGGCGGTGATCTCTCCGCCGGGCCTGCCGACGGAGAGCGACCGCGTCTGCCCAACGATCCGCTGTGACCTCCGAGTGCGGGGAAACGATGCCCCCTGGCGTCTCCTTCGGCTCCTCCGATGCGTTCGACTCCACCGAATCCACCGACTTCACCGATCCCGTCCCCTCCTCCGACTCCGACCGCTGCCCCAACTCTCCCGGCTTCCCTGGCTTCCCTGGCTCGCCGGACCGCGTCGTGCGCCGCGGCGTCGCCCTGACCGGCGGCTCGGGCCGCTTCCTCGGCGTGCCCCGGCGCACGCTGCTGACCGGCGGCGCCACGATCGCCGTGGCCGGTGTGCTCGCGTCCTGCTCCGGAGGGGACGGCGACGAGGAGGAGGCACCCACCGACGACGTGGGGCTGCGGCGGCGCACGGCCAGGGACAGCTCGGACCTGCTGGCGCGCTACGACGCCACCGCGCGGGTGCACCCGGCGCTGGGAGCGCCGCTCGAACCCTTCCGCGCGGTGGTCACCGCCCACCTGACCGCGCTCGGCGACACCGGCTCAGCCCCCGGAGGGGGCGAGGGCTCGGGGTCGGGACCGAGGCAGGAGGCGGCCGGCGGGCGACAGGCCGGCGCGGCGTCGGGCGGCGGCGGAGTGGGACCCGAGGTCCCGGCCGAGCAGGACGAGGCGATCCAGGCGCTGGCCGACGCCGAGCGGCGCGCCGCACGGAAGCGGTCGCGGGCGCTGGCCGACGCGCCGCCGGAGCTGGCCCGGCTGCTGGCGTCCCTGGCCGCCGCGGGGTCGGCGCAGGCGTATCTGCTGAACGAGTTGAGGAAGGCCCGGCGATGAGCTCGGTGGACGTGGCGGAGGCGACACAGGCGGCGCTGGCCGCGGAGCACGCCGCGGTCTACGGCTACGGCGTGGTCGGCGGGCTGATCGGCGAGGAACGGGCCGGCGAGGCGCAGGAGGCGCACACCGCCCACCGCGCCCGACGTGACGCGCTGGCGCGCACCCTCCGGCGCCTGGGCGCCACACCGGTGGCCTCCGCCGCCGCCTACGAGCTGCCCTTCGCGGTCACCGACGCGACCGGCGCGGCGCGGCTGGCCGCCGAGGTGGAGTTGCGGCTCGCCGGCGCCTACGCGGACCTGGTGCTCGTCACCACCGGCGAGGAGCGACGGACGGCGGCGGGGGCCCTGAGCGAGGCGGCGGTGCGGGCGGCGCGGTGGAGCGGCGAGGGCGTGGCGTTCCCCGGTCTCGCGGAGTACGCGAACGCCGGAGGGCGGTGAACGATGGCCGCCACGCTCCGTCTCGACCCACCGCAGCGGGTCGTCCGGGCCCAGTACGGCGTCGCGGGGGACTGGCTGGCCGCGCTGCCCGCGCTCGCCACCCGCATGCTGCGCGACTGGGAGCTGACCGCCGAGCGGGTCGCCGAACCGGGCGGGCGCAGCAGCGTCACCGTCCTGGTCCGGCGAGCCGACGGCGAACGGGCCGCGTTGAAGCTCTGTCTGCCGGGCGCGGCGGCTTACGAGGACGCGGCGCTGCGGCGGTGGGACGGCCGGGGTGCGGTGCGGGTGCTGCGGTCGGCCCCCGAGGTGGGGGCGCTGCTGCTGGAGCGTCTGCACGGCGAGACCAGCCTGCGGGCGTTGCCGGAGGCCAAGGCGATCCTGGAGGCGGTGGAGACCGCGCACCGGCTGTGGGTGGATCCGGGCGCGGGGCACCCGTTCCCGACCGTGGCCGAGGTGACGGCGGGGCAGGCGGTCGCGCTCCGCGAGGCGGCGTTGTCGGCGGAGGTGGCGTCGCTCGTCGCGCCGCTCGTCGAGGAGGCGCTGTCGCTGCGCGAGAGCCTGGTCGCCGGCGGGGGAGGCGGCGACGGACAGGCTCCCCCCGACGGGGAGCGCCCCGACGAGGAGCGGCGGCTGCTCCACGGGGACTTCCGGCAGGGCGCCGTGCTGGCCTCCGACGCCGAGCGCGCGCCGTGGCTGGCCGTCGGACCCGAACCGCTGGTGGGTGAGCGGGCCTACGACCTGGCGCGGCTCGTGCGTGACCGGCTGCACGACCTCGTCGCCTCCCCGGGGGCCGCCGCGATGACACGGCGCCGGGTGGCGCGGCTGGCGGACCTGGTGGAGGTCGACGCGGAACGCCTGCGGGCCTGGTCCCACTTCCGCGCCGTCGCCTCCGGCGTCCGTGCCCTCACGGAGGGACGCAGGGAGGACGGGGAGATGCTCCTGGAGTTCGCCAGCTGGCTCTGAAGGCTGTCCCGGGCCTGGGCCCGGAGCGAGCACATGGCCGGTCCCGCTGGCGCTGCCGGTCCCGCTGACGCGCTCCGCCACCCGATCGGCCCGTGCCGCCGGCCGTCACCGCCGCGGCGCGCGCGACCCGAGCGGGGGTCTCCTCGCCGGAGGGACGAACGGTGGGCCCGGCTCGCTCGGGCTCAGGCGTGTCCGCCGGTGTCGATGACGCAGAAGCGGTTCCCCTCCGGATCGGCGAGAACGACGAAGTCGGCGTCCGGTGGATAGCTGTCCCAGTCCACGCGGCGGGCGCCGAGGGACACCAGCCGCTCGACCTCGGCCGCCTGGTCGGCCGCGTCCCCCGCGTACAGGTCGAGGTGTATCCGCGGGTGGTCCTGGACGGGCGTCTCGCTCAGGCCGAGGGAGAGCTGGAAGCCGGCTCTGGCCCCCTCCCCCGGCACCAGCACCACCCAGTCGTCCTCGATCTCCTCACGGGGCACGTACCCCAGGGCGGCCATCCAGAAGGCGGCGGCCCGGCACACGTCGGACACGCCCATCACCACGGACCCGATGCTCAGCATGAGGCGATTGTGCGGCATGGCACTGACAGCCGCCCCTCGACTCGGCGCCGCGGGGTGGCTCAGCGCCGCAGGGGTAGCTCGGCGCCCATGACGGCGTAGGCGCTGGGGGCGGAGGGGAAGAGGACCCGGCGGGCGAGGTCGCGGTACCCGAGGCGGCGGTAGAGCGCGCGGGCGGGGCTCTCGACGTCGACGGCGGAGAGGATCGACCGGGGCTCGGCGGCGGCGTCGGTGAGCGTGGTGATCAGCCGCCGCCCCGTGCCGTGGCCCTGGTAGGCGGGCAGGACGTGCAGCTCCGTGATGGTGAAGGCGTTGTCCAGCCACGCCTCGTTGCCGGCGCGGCGCAGGTACGGCTCCACCACGGTGGACCACCACTGGGCACGGTCGTTGGGCATGCCGTAGACGAACCCGACCAGCTCGCCGGTGGGGGTGGTGGCGCCGAGCGACCGGGCGCCGGGGTGGGTGAGGTGGCGCAGCACGATGTGTCGCCGGACGCCGACCTCCTCCTTGCTCAGACCGAACGCCTGGGCCTGCACGGCCAGTGCCTCGTCCACGCGGGCCGCCAGGTCCAACGGCCCCACCACGACGTCCTGGGCACCGGGGGCGGACTCGCCCGCGGAAGGTGTCATGTCCCGGAGGTTAACGCGCCGAGCACGGATCGTCGCGCCGGGCCGCGGGGACGCCGCGCCGCGCGCGGCGGGAGGGCGACGGGAGCGGGGCGGAAACCGGTTCGGGGCGGGTCAGAACAGGACGCTCATCAGGGCGCCCGCCTCCGTGAACCCCAGGCGACGGTAGAGGGCCAGGGCCGGCGCGTTGAAGTCGTTGACGTAGAGGCTGACCTGGGGGGCGACCTCGCCCAGGGCGTGGCGCAGCACGGTGGCGAGGCCCGCGGTGGCCAGGCCCCGGCCGCGGTACTCGGGCGCGGTCCACACGCCCTGGAGCTGGCAGGTGTGGGGGGTGACCGCGCCGATCTCGGCCTTGAAGACGACCCGGCCGTCCCGCACCCGGGCGAAGCACCGTCCGGCGCCGACGGCCTCGGCGACCCGCGCCTGGTACAGCAGCCCGCCGTCGGGCGCGGACAGGGGCGAGAAGCCGATCTCCTCCGTGAACATCGCCACGGCCGCCGGCATGACGACGTCGATCTCGTCCTTCCGCAGGGGGCGCACGAGCGGGTCGTGGGCCACGTCGGGCGGCGGCGGGGCCGCGGTGGCCATGAGCGGCTGGCGGGGGCGCAGCTCGCGGGGTGGGCCCCAGTGCGGTTCGAGGTGGGACCACAGCCGCGCGGCCTGTCGGGCCGGCCCGACGATGGCGGAGCAGAGCCGCTCGGTGCGCAGCGCCTGCCGGGCGAAGGCCCGGGTGGCGGCGGCGTCGGCCTGGATGGGCACCAGGTTGGTGCCCGAGTAGCACAGGGAGGCCAGGCGGCCCTGCCGGTACCAGCCCCACATCTCGCCGCCCAGCTTCGGTGTCTCCAGGCCCGAGTCGAGGACCCGGGCGGTGACGTAGGCGTTGGCCAACGGGTCCCGGTCGAGGACGGCGAGCACGTCGCTCAGGTCGGCCGGTGTGAGGACCCGGGTGGTGGACGTCGTCAGCACGGGTACGGTGCCCCAGCGTGGTGTCGGGAACGGAGTACTGGCCTGCACTGTATCGCTGGAGGGGCCAACGACGCGGCGGCCGGGCCCGCCGGTCGCCCGCGGACCCGGCGCCGCACCTCAGGCGCTGACGGTGACCTGGGGGGTGCCGGAGGGGGCGGTGTCGTCGCCCTCCATCTGCTCGGCGAGCTTCATGGCCTCCTCGATGAGGGTCTCGACGATGCGGGACTCGGGGACGGTCTTGATGACCTCGCCGCGCACGAAGATCTGGCCCTTGCCGTTGCCCGAGGCCACCCCGAGGTCCGCCTCCCGGGCCTCACCCGGACCGTTGACCACACAGCCCATCACCGCCACCCGCAGCGGCACGTCCATGCCGGTCAGGCCGGCGGTGACCTCCTCCGCCAGCGAGTAGACGTCGACCTGGGCGCGGCCACAGGAGGGGCAGGAGACGATCTCCAGCGACCGCTCGCGCAGCCCGAGGGACTCGAGAATCTGTATGCCGACCTTGATCTCCTCCACGGGCGGGGCGGAGAGGGAGACGCGGATGGTGTCGCCGATGCCCTCGGCCAGCAGCGCGCCGAAGGCGACGGCCGACTTGATCGTGCCCTGGAAGGCGGGCCCGGCCTCGGTGACGCCGAGGTGGAGGGGATAGTCACAGCGCTGCGCCAGCAGCCGGTAGGCGTTGACCATGATCACCGGGTCGTTGTGCTTGACGGAGATCTTCAGGTCGGTGAAGCCGTGCTCCTCGAACAGGGAGCACTCCCACAGCGCCGACTCCACCAACGCCTCCGGCGTGGCCCTGCCGTGCTTGGCCAGCAGGCGGGGATCGAGCGAACCGGCGTTGACGCCGATGCGGATCGGCGTGCCGGCCGCCGCCGCGGCCCGCGCGATCTCCCGCACCTTGTCGTCGAACTTCTTGATGTTCCCCGGATTCACCCGCACCGCCGCACACCCCGCGTCGATCGCGGCGAACACGTACTTCGGCTGGAAGTGAATGTCGGCGATCACCGGAATCTGCGACTTCCGCGCGATCACCGGGAGCGCGTCGGCGTCGTCCTGGGTGGGACAGGCGACCCGGACGATCTGGCAGCCGGCCGCGGTCAGCTCCGCGATCTGCTGGAGGGTGGCCCCGATGTCGCTGGTGCGGGTGGTGGTCATCGACTGGACCGAGACGGGTGCGTCCCCGCCGACGGCGACGGAGCCGACCTGGATCTTCCTGCTGGCGCGCCGCTCGGCGAGCCGGAGGGGGACGGTGGGCATTCCCAGCGAGATGGCGGTCATGGATGCGTGCAACCCCAGGGTGCGGACGTGCGGACGGACGCGGTGACTTCGCGCGTCTTCGGCCGAGCCTACGCCACGAGGCGCCACCCGGATGACGGGGAGGCGGGCACCCGCGACGCGACGCGCCCGTCGCGCCCGGGGCGGGGCCGTCCTCCCCCACCCGGACGCGTCGGGGACCGCTACCCGGTCAGGGAGACGGGACTGACGATGTCGGCCACGAGGACCAGGAGGGTGAAGCAGACGAAGACCGCGGCGACGACGTACGCCACGGGCATCAGCTTCGCGACGTCGAACGGGCCGGGGTCGGGCCGCCGGAACAGCCTGGCGAGACCACGGCGCACCGACTCCCACACCGCCCCGGCGATGTGTCCGCCGTCCAGCGGCAGCAGCGGGAGCATGTTGAACAGGAAGAGCGAGAGGTTGAAGCCGGCGACGAGGAACAGCGCCGTGGCGACCTGCTGGCTGGCCGGGATGTCGAGGGTGAAGATCTCGCCGCCGACACGGGCGGCGCCGACCACGCCCATCGGGGAGTCCTGCTCGCGCTCGGCCTGGCCGGTGGCCGCGTTCCACAGCCCGGGGATCTCCGAGGGGATGTTGATCAGGGCCTGCACGCCGTCGACCATCATGTCGCCCATGCGCTCGACGGCCTGGCCGAAGTCCTGACGGACGATGCCGGGCGCCGGGGAGAAGCCGAGGAAGCCCGCCGTGACGTACTCGCCCTCGACGTATCCGCCGTCCCCGTCGGTCTTGGCGACCTGGTTGGGGATGAGGTCGGCCTGGAGCTCGACGCGCTCGCCGTCGCGCTCCACGGTGAGGCTGGCCGGGCCCGTGGTGTCGCGGATGGCCTGCTGGAGGGTGCCCCACTCCTCGACGGGCTGGCCGTTGAAGGCCACGATGACGTCGCCCGCCCGCAGGCCGGCCAGCTTGGCCGGGGAGCGGTCGTCGCTCGGGCGGCAGTCGCGGCTGCCCTCGCTCTGGGGGATCACGCACTCGGAGACGGAGCCGACGGCGGTCGTCTGGGTGTTGATGCCGAATCCCATCAGCACGCCGAGGAAGATCCCCACGGCGAGGATGAGGTTCATCGCCGGTCCGGCGAACATGACGATGACCCGCTTCCACGGCTTGCGGGTGTAGAACATCCGCTTCTCGTCGCCGGGCTGGAGCTCCTCGTACGCGGCGGCGCGGGCGTCCTCGATCATGCCGCGAAAGGGCGAGGTGGAGCGCTGGCGGACCTGACCGTCGTCGCCCGGCGGGAACATGCCGATCATGCGGATGTACCCGCCGAGGGGTATGGCCTTGATGCCGACCTCGGTCTCTCTGCCGTGCCGGGACCACAGCGTCGGGCCGAAGCCGACCATGAACTGCGGCACCCGGACCCCGAACATGCGGGCCGTGGAGTAGTGGCCCAGCTCGTGCCAGGCGATGGAGAGCAGCAGCCCGACGGCGAAGACGAGTATGCCGACGACGAACATCAGGGTGGTCATGGCGTGGGCGCCTCCGTCGTTGTCCTGCCGGCCGCCGAGGTGGCCGTGCCGGCTGTGCCGGCGGTGCCGGCCAGCTCCCGGGCCCGGGCCCGGGCCCGGGTCTCCGCTTCGAGGACGTCCGACAGGGTCAGCGAGGTTCCTGGGGTCGGGCCCGACCCCTGTTCCTCGACGACCCGGGCGACCGTGTCCACGATCCCGGTGAACGGCAGCAGGCCCGCGAGGAAGGCGTCGACGCACTCCTCGTTGGCCGCGTTGAACACCGCGGGCGCCGTGCCCCCGAGGCTACCGACGTGGCAGGCGAGGGGCACAGAGGGGAAGGCATCCGTGTCGAGCGGCAGGAACTCCCAGGTGTGCGCCCTGGTCCAGTCGCAGGGCGCGGCGGCGCCCGGGACGCGCTCGGGCCAGCCGAGGGCCAACGCGATGGGCATGCGCATGTCCGGCGGGCTGGCCTGGGCCAGGGTCGAGCCGTCGACGAACTCCACCATCGAGTGGATGTAGGACTGCGGGTGGACGACGACCTCGATGCGGTCGAAGGGGATGCCGTACAGCAGGTGGGCCTCGATCACCTCCAGGCCCTTGTTGACGAGGGTGGCGGAGTTGATCGTGATCACGGGGCCCATGTCCCAGGTGGGGTGGGCCAGCGCCTCGGCGGGCGTGACGTGCGCGAGCTCGGCCCTGCCGCGGCCGCGGAAGGGCCCGCCGCTGGCGGTGACGACGAGCTTGGCGACCTCGGCGGCGCTGCCGCCCAGCAGGGCCTGGAAGAGGGCGGAGTGCTCGGAGTCCACGGGAATGATCTGGCCGGGCCTGGCCAGGCTGGTGACCAGCGGCCCGCCGACGATGAGCGACTCCTTGTTGGCCAGCGCGAGGGTCCTGCCGGCGCGGAGCGCGGCGAGCGTGGGGGCGAGGCCGATGGAGCCGGTGATGCCGTTGAGCACCGTGTGACACGCGCTGGCGGCCAGCTGGGCGGCGGCGTCGGGGCCGGCGAGGATCTCCGGTATCGGCACACCCACGCCGTACTGGGCGCGCAGCGTCTCCCGGAGCTGCGTCGCCTTCTCCTCCCGGGCGACGGCGACGGTCCGCACCTGGAGGCGGTGCGCCTGGCCGGCCAGCAGGTCGAGCCGCTCGCCGCCGGCGGACAGGCCGGTGACGCGGAAACGGTCGGGGTTGCGCAGGACGACGTCGATCGCCTGGGTCCCGATCGAGCCGGTCGAGCCGAGGATGACCACCTCCCGGGGCCCGTCGGGGGAGGCGGCCGTGGTGGCCGGGGCGGGGGCGGTGGACGCGGTGGACGCGGGCCCGCGCAGGTGCGGATCAGCGAGCAGGGTGAGGCTCTCCGTCATCCGTCCATTGTCCCCGCTCCCCCTACGCTCCGGTACGGCGGGCCACCCCGAGTGGCGGCGCCCATGCCCCGGCCCGTCGGCGGGGGGCGGCGGGGGCGGTGCGCCGGACGGGACGGAAGATGAGACGGAAAGGGTCGGGCCGCGACGGGCCTCGCGCGCTCTTCCCGAGGAGCTCCGACAGCTCCCCCGTGTCCGGCCGGAAGCCGGTCCGCCGCCTCGGCGGGCACGGACCGAAACCCTGGAGGTGACGCGGCCGGCCGCCGCGGTCCGTGCCGCGGTGCGGGTGTGCGGCAGGCGCTTGCGTAGCGCACCCGGGGGAAGAGCGTCTCGTTGACGCCTGCCGCACGGTCGGGGGCCGCCGTTCTCGTCCGCGTCCTCGTCGTCCTCCGTGGAGGGCGCGACCCGGCGGAAGGAAGCTCCAACAGCCCCGATCCTAGGGAAGTTTTGCTTACAAAGCAAACGTAAAGGCCGGAGGCCACACGGTGGTTCAGGGCACCGTGCGGTGCAGGTCGGGACGGTCGGACGGCCCCGGCGCCGTCTCGGCGATCCACGGACCGGGAGTCGACGGGTCGAGGACGCCGGCCTCCAGCCAGTCGTGGCGGCCGTCGAGCACGGCGGCGACGAGCGAGCTGTCGGCGGCGTCCGTGTTGTGCCACAGGTGGTGGAAGTGGTCGGCCACCCGCAGCCGCGCCTGCCGGCAGAAGGCGCCGGCCAGCTCGTACGCCTCGCGCCCGTTCTCCCCGCGCCGCCGCAGCCGTTCGGCGTGGACGCAGGCCGCGGTCACGGCGAACAGCTCCGCGCCGATGTCCACGATCCGGCCGAGGAAGACCTGCCGGTGCTCCAGCCGCCCTCGCCAGCGGGACATGCCCCAGAACGTGGAGCGGGCCAGGCGGCGCGCGCTGCGCTCGACCCAGCGCAGGTGGTGGGCGAGGTCGGGGTGTCCGCCCGGGATGTGGAAGTCGCCGTAGGACAGCGGAAGTTGGCCGCGTCCCGTCGTCAGGGAGGGCAGCCAGCGAGCGTAGAACGCGGTCGCCGCCACGACGGCTTTACGTTTCTGCGTGAAGGAGGTGTCGGGGGCGACGAGGTCGCCGGCCACCTTCAGGTGCGCGTCGACGGCCTCGCGGGCGACGAACAGCCGCATGATCTCCGAGGAGCCCTCGAAGATGCGGTTGATGCGCAGGTCCCGCAGCAGCTGCTCGGCGGGGACGCCGCGCTCGCCCCGGGCGGCGAGCGAGTCGGCCGTCTCGTAGCCGCGCCCGCCCCGCAGCTGGACGAGGTCGTCGGCCATCTGGCAGGCCATCTCGCTGGCGTACAGCTTGGCGAGGGCGGCCTCGATGCGGATGTCGCGACCGCCGGCGTCCGCCAGCTCGCTGGTGATCTCGGTGACCGCCTCCAGGGCGAAGGTGGTGGCGGCGATGAAGGCGAGCCGGGAGCCGACGGCCTCGTGCCGGGCCACGGGCCGCCCCCACTGGACGCGGGCCTCGCCCCACTCTCGGCCGATCTTCAGGCACCACTTGCCGGCGCCGACGCACATCGCCGGCAGCGACAGCCGGCCCGTGTTCAGCGTGGTGAGCGCGATCCGCAGCCCCTCGCCCTCCTCGCCCACGCGGTGGGCGGCGGGGACGCGGACGCCGTGGAAGCGGGTGACGCCGTTCTCGATGCCGCGCAGGCCCATGAAGGCGTTGCGGTGCTCGACCGTGATCCCCTCGGAGTCCGCCTCCACGACGAAGGCGGTGATGCCACGTCCGGGCACCCGCGCCATGACGACGAGGAGCTCGGCGATGACGCCGTTGGTGGTCCACAGCTTCACGCCGTCGAGGACGTAGTGCCCCTCGCCGTCGGGGACGGCCGTGGCGCCCAGCCGGGCCGGGTCGGAGCCGACGTCGGGCTCGGTGAGGAGGAAGGCCGAGACCGCGCCGCGGGCGCAGCGCGGCAGGAACGCCCGCTTCTGCTCCTCGGTGCCGAAGAGCGTCAGTGGCTGCGGCACGCCGATGGACTGGTGCGCGGAGAGCAGGGCGCCGACGGCGGGGCTGACGGAGGCGACCAGGGCGAGGGCGCGGTTGTAGTGGACGTGGCTGAGGCCGAGGCCGCCGTAGGACGGCGAGATCTTCATGCCGAACGCGCCCAGCTCGCGCAGCCCGTTCACGACCTCGTCGGGGACCCGGGCCTCCCGCTCGATCAGGCGGCCGTCGATCCGGGTGGCGCAGAAGTCCCGCAGGCGGTCGAGGAACTCCTCACCCCTGCGGGTGACGTCCGCGTCGGGCACGGGGCGGGGGTGGACCAGGCCGAGGCGGAGACGGCCGAGGAAGAGCTCCCTGGCGAAGCTGGGATGGCGCCATTCGCCGTCACGGGCTGCCTCGGCGACGCGGCGGGCCTCCCGTTCCGAGGTGTCCGGGCGGGGCGCGCCGGCCCCTGCTCGCGCGTCGCCGCCGCTCCCGTCGCCCCCGGCGCGCCCGTTCGCGCTCCCGTTGGCGCGCCCGTCGGCCCCGTGGCTCCCCGTCCTGGTCCCGTGCCTGGTCTCCTCGGTGGTCATCGCCGACACCTCGCCTACCGATGAGTTCTACAGCCTTACGGTCCGTATACCCGATGATGGGTGACACGTACCGGTCTTCGCCAGCCGATCCGCGACGGGTGTTGAAGCGCTTCGACGCACCTATGGACAGCGACCGGCACGCGGTCTAAGGTCATGCCCGGTTGAACAGACGGGCGTTGCGGCGACGGGACGAAAACAAAAGTCGAAGCGCTTCACCGAATCTCTTCTGACACCTCTTCCGACACGCGCAATCCCCACACGAACCACGTCCACCCCCCTGGGAGAGCACATGGTCACTCTCGCCGAGGTCGCCCGGCACGCCGGCGTCTCAGCCAGCACGGTGAGTTACGTCCTCAGCGGTAAGCGGACCATCTCCAGCAGGACCAGGGAGCGCGTGGAACGGAGCATCAGAGAGCTCGGATACCACCCGAACGCCGGAGCCCGCGCCCTCGCCAGCAGCCGGTCGAACATCATCGCGCTGATGATGCCGCTGCGCACCGAGATGTACGTGCCGGTGATGGTGGAGATCGCCGTCGCCGTCGCCACCACCGCCCGTGAGCACGGCTACGACGTGCTGCTGCTCACCGGGCAGGAGGGCCCGCAGGGCGTGCGGCGAGTGGTCGGCAGTGGCCTGGCCGACGCCATGATCCTCATGGACGTGGAGCTCGACGACGAGCGGCTGCCGCTGGTGCGCGAGTCCTCCCGCCCCGCCGTGCTGATCGGGCTGCCCGCCGACCCCGAGGGCCTGACCTGCGTCGACCTGGACTTCGCCGCCACCGGTCGGCTCGTCGTGGAACACCTCGCCGAGCTCGGGCACCGCGAGATCGCCGTCGTCGGCGAGGCCGCGGCCGTCTACGAGCGGCGCACCGGCTTCGCGGAACGGACGATGGACGGCGTCCGCGAACGCGCCGGGCAGCTGGGGGTACGGGTGCTGCACCGTCCCTGCGAGGGCTCCTACGAGTCGATGGCCGGCACCCTCGCCCGCATCGTCGACGAGCGCCCCGGGACCACGGGACTGGTCGTGCAGAACGAGGCGGCCATCGGCCCGCTGCTGAGCCTGCTCCGCCAGCAGGGGCGGGCGGTGCCCGAGGACATCTCGGTGGCCGCGATCTGCCCGGAGCAGGTCGCCACCCAGCAGTCCGTCGCCCTGACCTCGGTCGCCATCCCCGCACACGAGATGGGGCGGCGGGCGGTCGAGCTCGTGACCGCGAAGATGACCGGCGCCGGGAACGGCAACGGCAACGGCTCTGGCCACGCGAACGGCGCCGGCAACGGCAGGGCCGGGACGGACGACGAGACGCGCGTGGAACTGCTCGCGCCGCGGCTGACCGTCAGGGCCAGCACCGGCCAGGCCCCGACCGGCACCGCCCGCTGAGCCGCGTCCGCCACCGCACCGCACCGCACACCGCCCCCGCACCGTCCGAGCCGGCACCGGCCGAGGCCGTGCCGGCCCCGCTCGACGCGCGGCGCCCCTCCGCCGCGCCGGCCGCCGGGAACCCCCCGCCCGCCCGCGCCGTTCCCGGCTCCCCCCTCGCGCTCCCGCCGCCGCGCACCCACCCCTAGACCACCCGACCCACCACCGAACCCACGAGCCTGACGGGACCCACCGCCGTGACCGAATCCGCATCCCTCGCCCAGTCCTCCCCCACCGTCGGCACCTTCCGCGAACGCGACGGTGCGCTGGAGTGGCGCGGCAGACAGGAGACGCTCCTCATCGAGCCGTGGGGCCCCGACGCCCTGCGGGTGCGGGCACGACTCGGCGGCCCCGTGCTGGCGGACCTCCCCGGCGCGCTGCTCCAGGAGCCGCCGCCCGCGCCGGAGGCCACCGTCTCCGTCGGCGAACGGGCCGACGGCGCGGCCACCCTGGTCTGCGGCGCGATCACCGCCGAGGTCAGCGTCGACGGCATGATCCGCTTCCTGCGCACCGACACGGGACAGGAGCTGCTGGCCGAGGAGCGGGCCCACTTCTGGTGGCCCGGCCCGCGCCTGTACACCACCACCGGCACCGGGTACCACCGCCTGGAGCAGCGCTTCGCGGCCTACGACGACGAGCGGCTCTACGGCCTGGGGCAGCACCAGCACGGCAGGCTGGACCAGAAGGGCATCGTGCTGGACCTGGTGCAGCGCAACGCCGAGGTCGCCATCCCCGTGCTGACCTCCTCGCGCGGCTACACCCTGCTGTGGAACAACCCGGCGATCGGCCGGGTCGAGCTCGCGACCAACGGCACCCGCTGGGTGGCCGACAGCGCCCGCCAGATCGACTACTGGATCACCGCCGGCACCCCGGCGCAGGCGCAGCGGCGCTACGCGGACGCCACCGGCCACTCCCCCATGCTGCCGGAGTGGGCCGCCGGCTTCTGGCAGTGCAAGCTGCGCTACCGCACCCAGGAGGAGCTGCTGTCCGTCGCCCGCGAGTACCGGCGGCGCGGCCTGCCGATCTCCGCGATCGTCTGCGACTTCTTCCACTGGACCCACCTCGGGGACTGGAGGTTCGACCCGGCGGAGTGGCCCGACCCGGCGGCGATGGTGCGCGAGCTCGCGGAGCTCGGCATCACCCTCGTCGTCTCCGTGTGGCCCTCGGTCTCGCCGCTCAGCGAGAACCACCCGGTGATGGAGCAGCGCGGCCTGCTCGTCGGCACCGAGCACGGGCCGATGGCCCACGCCGACTGGCCGGACAAGGAGGTCGCCTCGACGGTCCAGGTCGCCTTCTACGACCCGACCAACCCCGAGGCCCGCCAGTACGTCTGGAGCCGCATCCAGGAGAACTACGTCCAGCCCTACGGCATCCGCGCGTTCTGGCTCGACGCCTGCGAGCCGGAGATCAAGCCCGGCTTCCAGGCGAACCTCCGCTACCACGCCGGCCCGGGACTGGAGGTCGGCAACCTCTACCCCCGGGAGAACTCCCGGACGTTCCACGAGGGCCTCACCGCCGCCGGCGCGGCCGACGGCGAGGTGCTGACCCTGAACCGCTCGGCCTGGGCCGGCAGCCAGCGCTACGGCGCCGCCGTGTGGTCGGGCGACATCGGCACCGACTTCGCCACCCTGCGCCGCCAGATCGCGGCCGGCCTGAACGTCGCGCTCTCCGGCATCCCGTGGTGGCACACCGACATCGGCGGCTTCCACGGCGGCGACCCGGACGACCCGGACTACCGCGAGGTCATGGTGCGGTGGTTCCAGTTCGGCGCGCTGTCGCCGCTGATGCGGCTGCACGGCTTCCGCGACCCCGGGATGCCGCTCGGCCCGACGATGACGGGCGGCCCGAACGAGGTCTGGTCCTACGGCGAGGAGGCCGGCGCCATCCTGGAGGACTACCTGCGGCTGCGGGAGCGGCTGAAGCCGTACGTCCTGGCGCAGATGCGGACGGCCGCCGACGAGGGGATCCCCGTGATGCGCCCGCTGTTCCTGGAGTTCCCCGAGGACGCACGGTGCTGGGAGGTGGACGACGCCTACCTGCTCGGGCCCGAGCTGCTGGTGGCGCCCGTGCTCGAGGCGGGGGCGCGCGAGCGGGAGGTGTACCTGCCGGCGGGCGCCCGGTGGACGGACGCCTGGACGGGCCGGGAGTACGAGGGGGGCCAGCCGGTGACCGTTCCCGCGCCGCTGGAGCGTGTCCCGCTGCTGCTTCGGGACGGCGCCCAGCTTCCGGTCACCGACTGACCCGGTCGGTGGCTGGCCCGTGGGCGGGCCAGTTCTGGGTGTGTGGGCCCCGGCGCCGTCGCCTTGCGCCGGGGCCCACGTCTGTGTGTCGTTCCTACGTTGCCGTGGCGCCCGGAAAGGTTGCCGCGGGCGCGGAACTTTTTTCTGGCCGGTCCGGCCGCTAGTTCGCGGTCACCGAGTAGTCGTTGACCCGGAAGTCCAGGCCGCCGGCCGAGGAGGTGATCTCGAAGCCCAGCTGGACGTCTCCGATGACGTCGGAGGAGGACATCCAGCCCTGGTCGACGACGTAGTCGAGGATCGGCACCGTGTCGACCGTGCCCTGCGAGGAGTTGCCCTGGCGCAGGAAGGAGTAGACGTAGTTGCCGCCGTTGTGGCCGTGGTAGACGTCCCAGGTGTGGCCGCCGAGGGTGGCGGTGCCGACCGGGCTGCCCAGCGGGCCGACGGGGCCGTACCAGTTGAGCCAGATCATGATCTCGTGGTCGTAGTTCACGTCCCAGATGTCGTAGGTCGTGTTGTACGCGCCCGCCTGCGGGACCGAGACGTCGTAGCTGGTCGTCAGCGTGTCGATGGCGTTGATCGGCTCGCCCACGACCCACTTGGAGTTGGGGTAGGACTTGATGCCGCCGGTGTTGGGGTGGTCGGCGCTGACGGTGAAGCGGGTGCCGGAGTCGGCCGAGACGCACTGGGAGCCGGCGCCGGAGCCCCAGATGTTGTTGTAGACGATGTAGCCCTCGGGCGAGTGGTACTCGCCCCACTGCTCGCAGGACTCCCAGACCTGGGCCTGCGCGGTGCTCGCCGTGTAGCCGACGACCGTCAGCAGGGCGACCACGGGTGCCAGGATCAGGGTGAGGACACGCCTTCGTCGCATGTGCGGCTCTCCTTCTGTGGGGGGGTTGGTGTGGGGGTGAGCACGGCCACGCCGTGGCGGTCGAGGGTCACCTCCGCCGCGTGGACGTGGCCGGTGAGCAGGTCGGTGTGGGGGTGGTGCAGGGGGACGGTGACCTGCTCGGGTCGGTGGTTGAGGAGGAAGAGGCTCTGGCCGCGACGGACCGCCTCAAGGCCCGGTGGCAGCCCGGGAAGCACCGGCCGGACGCCCGCCGCGTGGGCGGCGCGGGCCAGCAGCGCCCGCAGCGCGGGGCGTTCGGGGAGCGTGGAGACGTACCAGGCGGCGCCCCGGCCCGCGCTCGCGCGGGTGACGGCGGGGCGGCCGGCCAGCGGCCCGTCGGCGTAGGCGGCGACGGTCTCGGTGGTCTCGGCCGGCTCGAGGTCCTCCGCCCACAGCGAGGCGGACGTGCCGTCGTCGAGGTGGACCGTCTCGCCCTCGCCCAGGGGCCACCACTCCTCCACCCGCGTCAGGCCGAGCAGCCGCCGCAGCCGGGCGTCGACGCCGCCCTCGCGGATGCGGTCGTCGGCGTCGGCGACGCCGGTGAAGAAGCCGCAGACCAGCGTGCCGCCGCCGTGGACGTGGGCGGTGAGGCGGTCGAGGGAGGCGTCGGTGAGGAGGTAGAGGTGGGGGACGACGACCACGCGGTAGCGGGAGAGGTCGTCCTCGGGGTGGGCGAGGTCGCAGGTGAGGTTCTCCTCCCACAGCGCCTGGTGCCAGGCGGCCAGCAGCCGCGCGTGGTCGAGGGCGGCCGACGGGCGGCCCGGCTGCTGCGAGGCCCACCAGGCGTGCCAGTCGTGGAGCACGGCGACGTCGGCCGTCACCTCGGTGCCGGCGACCTCGGACAGGCCCGCGAGGTCGGCGCCGAGTTCGCGGACCCGGCGAAAGGCCCGGGAGTGCTCGCCGGCGTGCGGCAGCATCGCGGAGTGGAACTTCTCGCTGCCCTGGCGGGAGGCGCGCCACTGGAAGAAGCAGACGGCGTCGGCGCCGCGGGCCACGGCCTGGAGCGACCACAGGCGCAGCTGTCCCGGGTCCTTGGGGCGGTTGACGGGCCGCCAGTTGACGGCGGAGGCGGCCTGCTCCATCAGCAGCCAGGGGCCGCGGGCCTGGGAGCGGGTGAGGTCCTGCACGAGGGCGCCGTGGGCGGGACCGGCGGGGTCGTCGTGGGCGACGGCCGGGTCCGGGTAGACGTCGACGGAGACGACGTCCTCCTCGGCGGCCCAGCGCCAGCCGTCGAGGCCGGCGAAGAGCGGCATGAAGTTGGTCGTGACGGGGACGTGGGGGCTGTGGGCGGCGACGATGTCGCGTTCCGCGGTGAAGCACTCCAGCAGGGCGTCGCTGGTGAAGCGGCGGAAGTCGAGCGACTGGGTGGGGTTGATCAGGTACTGGGCGCGGCGGGGCGGGATGATCTCGTCCCAGTCGTCGTACCGCTGGCTCCAGAACGCGGTGCCCCACGCCTCGTTGAGGGCGGCGAGGCTGCCGTAGCGCTGCCGCAGCCAGGTGCGGAAGTGCCGGGCGGTGGTGTCGCACCAGCAGGCGGTGCCGTACTCGTTGTTCACGTGCCACAGCCGCAGCGCCGGATGGGAGCCGTAGCGGCGGGCCACGTCCTCGGTGATGCGGCGGGCGTGGTCGCGGTAGGCGGGCGAGGAGGCGCAGAAGTGGTTGCGGGAGCCGTACCAGACGACCGAGCCGTGCTCGTCGCGCGGGAGTGTCTCGGGGTGGCGGGCGCCGAGCCAGGGGGGCGGGGAGGCGGTGGGGGTGGCCAGGCAGACGCCGATGCCGGCGTCGTGGAGCAGGTCCATGACGGTGTCGAGCCAGCCGAACTCGCGGGCGCCGGGGCGCGGTTCGAGCGTGGCCCAGGAGAAGACGCCGACGGTGGCGATGGTGACGCCGGCCTCCCGCATGAGCCTGACGTCCTCGGGCCAGGTTTCGGGCGGCCACTGTTCGGGGTTGTAGTCGCCGCCGAACAGCAGCCGCCCGCGGGTCACGGCGCCCAGGCCCTGTCCTGTGGTTCGCGTGGGCTGGGCCATCGGATCGTCTCCTCCCGGGTGGGGGTGGTCGCGAGCGGGGCTCGAAAGGGTGGACGGACGGGTGGCGATACGTTTCCGCAGGTTGGGTCGGGCGGGCCGTCAGCCCTTGACGGCGCCGATGAGCATGCCCTTCTTGAAGTGGCGCTGGACGAACGGGGAGAGGATCGCGACCGGCAGCAGCGCGAGGATCATCACCGCGGTCTGCACGGCGAGGCTCGGGACCTGGTTGCTGGCGATCATCTCCGACATGCCGGTGGGGCGCTCCCGGCGGACCACGATCTGGTAGAGGACGTTCTGCAGCGGCAGCTTGTCCTGCTCCTGGATGTAGATGAAGCCGGCGAACCAGTTGCCCCAGTAGGCGACGGCGTAGAAGAGCGAGATCACGGCGAGCACGGCGCGGGAGAGCGGGAGTACCACCTGCCACAGGATGCGGAACTCGCTGGCGCCGTCGATGCGGGCGGCGTCGATCAGCTCCTGGCCGACGTTCATGAAGAACGCCCGGAGCACCAGGATGTTGAAGACGTTGACCGCCATCGGCAGGATCAGGGCGCCGTAGGAGTTCATCAGGCCCAGCTCCTGGACGACCAGGTAGGTGGGGATGATGCCGGCGCCGCCGAAGAACATCGTGCCCATCATCGTGAACAGCAGCGGGCGGTGCCCGAGCGAGCCCATCCTCGTCAGCCCGTAGGCGGCGAGGATGGAGATCGCCATGCTGAAGGCGGTGCCGATGGTGGTCACGCCGATGGAGACCCACATGGCGCGGGCGACCTGGCCACCCTTGAGCAGCTCCTGGTAGGCGTCGAGGGTGATGCCCTCCGGCCAGACCACGAGGCCGCCGGTGGAGCGGATCGTCTCCGCGTCGGACAGGCTCGTGATCAACACGATCCAGACGGGGAAGAGGATCGCGAGCAGGGCGATGGCCAGGATCGTGCCCTTGGCGGCGAGGCCGATCCGGGTGGGGGGCTCCTCCCAGGCCGGGCGCTCGCGCCGGCCCTTCTCCTCGTCGTCGTCCATGAGGACGCTGTTGTCCCTGGTCATGGTGGCGCTCATTGCTTCTTGTACACCCCCTGCTCACCCATCGCGTGGGCGACTCGGTTGGCGGCGAGCACGAGGGCGACGCTGAAGACGCCCTTGACGATGCCGATGGCCGCCGCGTAGCTGTAGTCCCCGTTCTCGATGCCCTGGTTCCAGGTGTAGGAGTCGAGCACCTCGGAGGCGCCGGGTCCGACGGCGGTGCGTTGGATCAGGTACTGCTCCATGCCGACGGTGAGCATGTTGCCGACCTGGAGCACCAGCAGCAGCGCGATGACGGGGCGCAGCGCGGGCAGCGTCACGTGCCACATGCGGCGCCAGCGGTTCGCGCCGTCCACGGCGGCGGACTCGTACAGCTCCTGGTTGACGGTGGACAGGGCGGCGAGGAAGACGATGATGCCCCAGCCCGCGTCCTTCCAGATGACCTGGAGGGTGATCAGCCACTTGAAGAAGCCGGGGTCGGTCATGAGGTCGAAGTTGTCGCCCCAGCCGTAGTCCCGCATCACCTGGGCGACGAGGCCGGCGCCGCCGAAGAGCTGCTGGAAGACGGTGATGACCAGCACCCACGAGAAGAAGTGCGGGAGGTAGAGGACCGCCTGGGACCACGCCCGCACCTTGCTGTGGAGGAAGCTGTTGATCAGCAGGGCCAGCGCGATGGGAACGGGGAAGAAGAAGACCAGCTGGAGGGAGGAGAACATCAGCGTGTTCTGGACGGCGTTCCAGAAGTCGCGGTCGTCGAGCATCCGCTCGAAGTTCTCCAGCCCCGTCCAGGCGCTGGCGGCCATGGAGTCGAAGAAGTTGTCGCCGAGGTAGGGCTCGTAGAACTGGAACGCGATGACGTTGGCCGCGATCGGGATGTAGGCGAAGACCAGCAGCAACACCACCACCGGCAACGTCATCAGGATCAGCGGATAGTCCCGGCGCAGCTTGTGCCGGAACGAGATGCCGCCCGCCAGACGCGGGTCCTTGCCGCGGCGACGCCCGCGCCCGAGGGGGAGGGGGCGCCGCGTGGCCTTACGGTGTTTCGTCGGCGGGCTGGCGCCGGGATCCCGCGGAGCGGGTGGCCGCGGGATCGTGCTCTGCGACACGGGAGTTCTCCTCGTGGTCGGCGCTCCGTGCCGGGCGGTGGGGGGGACCTGGTCGGTCCCGCCCGGCCGGAGCGCGTCGTACTCAGGTGGGGGAGGTGTGGGCGGGGGCGTGCCGGGCGTCAGGCGGTGCCCTGACCGTCTCCCTCGTCGAGCAGCTGCTGGTACCAGTCGCGCAGCTCGTCGCCGCCGTTGCGCCGCCACTCGTCGACGGCGTTGCGGGCGTCGCGGATGGACTGACGGCCGCGGACCACGTCGTCCTCCAGGTCCTCGAAGCCGTCGTAGAGGTTGGCCAGGCGGGCGGGCTCCTGGATCTGGCGGCCGATGAAGATCGGGTCCTGGAAGTAGGGCAGGTTCCGCTTCTGCCAGGCGGTGTAGTCCTCGACGACCTGCGGCAGGTCGGGGAAGGCGAGGAAGCTCTCGGGCGAGCAGATGAACGGGTAGGTCTCGGGGACGACCTGGATGTTGCCTTCCTCGGTGCGGACGGGCAGGCCGTCCTCCAGGGTGTAGTGGGTGCCCTCGAGGCCGTACTGCTTCAGGCGCTGCTCGACGGTGCCGTAGGGGGCGGCGGTGTAGTTGGCGATCTGGAGCGCCTCGCGGATGCGGTCCTCCGACAGGCTCTTGTTGACGAACGTCCAGATGCTCGCGCCGTTGCGGGCCCACAGCGTCGGCTCGCCGCCGTCGTACGCGAAGAAGTCGAAGGCGTTCATGTGGAAGTCGGGGTTCGTCGACCGCTGCTCGGCCACGGTGCCGTACCAGGCGCCGTCACCGGTGTTGAACATGAGGGACTCACCGGCGGTGAAGCGGACCGTGGAGTCGCCGGAGGCGGCGACCGCGTCGGGGTGGACGACGTCGGCCTCGTACAGGCGGCGGGTCCACTCCAGGGCCTCGATGTACTCCTCGGTCTCCAGGCGGTTGACCAGCCGGCCGCCCTCCCGCTTCCAGTACAGCGGCTTGTCGGGCAGCACCCCGTACATCTTGAAGGCGAACCACTTCATGTCCTCGCAGGCCCACACGCGGTTGCGGGCGGAGGTGATCTCGACGCAGAAGTCGATGAACTCCTGGCCGCTGGTCGGCGGCTCCCAGCCGTTGGCGTCGAAGATGTCCTGGCGGTAGTAGGGCACGACGTCGCCGATGATGCGCTGGGGCATCGGCAGGCCGCGCAGCGCGCCGCCGAAGACGGACGCCTGCCAGGCCTCGGTCGGGACGGCCGCGAGGTTCGGGAAGTCGAACACCTTGTCGCCGGAGAGGAACGGACCGAGGTCGGCGAAACGGTTCGCTATGGCCTGGGGTATCTGGCCCTGGAGCTCCCAGGAGGGGATGCAGACCAGGTCGGGGATGTCGCTGCCGGCGAGGGTCGCGCCGAGCTTCTCACCGTAGGTGTTGCCGTCCTGGGTCTGCCAGTTCATGCGGACGCCGATGGCCTCGTCCATCGCGGTCCAGAAGGGGTTGCCGGGCCGCGGCGGGGTGCCCCACAGCGGCGTCATGGCCGTGAACTCGCCGCCGCTGCCGAGCGGCTCGGGCACCGAGGCGCCGAGGTCGTCGGTGGGGATCCAGCGGGTGTAGCCGGGGCTGGAGCCGTGCTCGGCGGCGATGTCGGGCTCCACCGCCACGTCCGAGGCCCGGTACGTCGGCAGGATGCTGGTCAGCTCCTCCTCGGAGACGCGACCCTCCCCCCGGCCGCTTCCCTCGCCACCACACGCGGACAGCAGCGGCATCCCGCCGACGGCGGCTGCGGCAACTCCCGTCGCGGCGAGGAAGTTTCTCCGGCTCGGCCCGGAGCGTGAGTTCGACATGGCTACGTCAACCCTTCGTGGTACTGCGCCCTTGCAAGACCGTCGTGCCCGCTGGTCGAAGCGCTTCGATGTTGCGCCGAGGTTAAGACCCCCGGCCGGGTCACACAAGTCCCGACTGCCAAGAAAATCGACGGAGTCGGCGAGCCACGTTGCCCAAGAGAGCCAAGGAGTTCCCGAGACGTTGCCGTGATGCGTCTTGACAGGAGACCTGCCGGAAACCCAGCATCGAAGCGCTTCGAACGCTGGGACCGCACGAGCCGCCGAACCCCCCGTCACCAGGCCATGCGAGCCCCCGGTGCGGGTCGGGCCCCCGCCGGGCCCGGCCCCGAGCCCGTCCAGACCCCCATCGCAAGGGAACCACCCGTGACCGAAGAACCGCTCCCCTTCCGCGACACCCGGCTGTCGATCGAGGAGCGGGTCGCCGACCTGCTCGCCCGGCTGACGCCGACGGAGCGGATCGCCATGCTCCACCAGCACGCGCCGGCCGTGCCACGCCTGGGCCTGCCGGCCTTCCGCACCGGACAGGAGGCGCTCCACGGCGTCGCCTGGATGGGTGAGGCTACCGTCTTCCCCCAGGCCGTGGGACTCGGCGCCACCTTCAACGAGGCGCTCGTGCGGCGCGTCGCCGAGGCCGTGGGACGAGAGGTCCGCGCGATGCGGGCGACGAACCCGAAGGTCGGGCTGAACGTGTGGGCCCCCGTGGTCAACCCGCTGCGCCACCCGCTGTGGGGACGCAACGAGGAGGGCTACTCCGAGGACCCCCACCTGACGGCAGCGATGGGCAGCGCCTACACCCGCGGCCTGAAGGGCGACCACCCCCGGTACTGGCGCACCGCCCCCGTCCTCAAGCACTGGCTGGCCCACAACCACGAGACCGAGCGCGACACCGCCTCCACCACCCTGCGCCCCCGCGTGCTGCACGAGTACGAGCTGCCGGCGTTCCGCGGCCCCGTCAGGGCCGGGGCGGTGGCCGGCGTGATGCCCGCCTACAACCTCGTCAACGGCCGGCCCAACCACCTCTCCCCGCTGCTCGCCAGCGAGCTGCGCACCTGGACCGAGCTGCCGCTGGTGGTCTGCTCCGACGCCTACGCCCCCAGCAACATCGCCGGCTCGCAGTCCTACTACGCCAGCCACGAGGAGGGCCTGGCCGCCGCGCTGCGCGCGGGCGTGGACAGCTTCACCGACCTCGGCGAGGACTCCGAGACCACCATCGGCCGACTCAGCCGCGCCCTCGACGCCGGCCTGATCACCCAGGACGACATCGACGCCGCCTGCGCCCGGCTGCTGGGCATGCGGCTGCGGCTCGGCGAGCTGGAGGACCCGACGCTGGTGCCGTTCACCCCCGAGGCGGCGGCGCTGGCGGCAGCGGGCGCGGCGGGCACCGCGGGCACGGCCGCCGGGGAGAACGGCTCCGACGAGGCGGCCGAGGCGTCGTTCGACACGGCCGAGCACCAGGCCATCGCCCTGGAGTCCGCCGAGCAGGCGATCGTGCTGCTGAAGAACGACGACCTGCTGCCGCTGCGGCCCGGCACCCGCGTCGCGGTGGTGGGGCTGCTGGCCGACGAGGTCAAGCTGGACTGGTACAGCGGCGCCCTGCTGCGCGCCACGAGCCCGCTCGCCGGCCTGCGCGAGCACCCCGCGCTCGGCGAGGTCAGCCACGCCGAGGGCGTGGACCGGGTGCGGCTGCGCACCGCCCGCGGCGGGGTGACGGTGCCCGAGGCACCCGAGGCGGACGCCTCGGCGGAGGCCGCCACGGCGGCGTTCGACCCGGCGCTGCTGGCCGGCCGCACCGACCTGCCGCCGCTGACCGTGACCTCCGATGACGGTGACGGCGCGGGCGGCGGCGAGGCGGGCAGCGTTCTGGACCTGATCGACTGGGGCGGCGGCGTCCTGACGCTGCGCGCCCCCGAGGGCCGCTACCTCTCGGTCGCGGAGGACGGCTACCTGCGCGCCTCGGCCCCCCAGCCCGGCGGCTGGGTGGTGCGCGAGACGTTCCGGCTGGAGCCGCACGGCGACGGGCACCTCCTGCGGCATCTGGGCAGCGACGGTCACGTGGGGGTCGCCGCCGACGGGCTGAAGGTTGCCGAGGGCCTGCCGGGAGAGGTCTTCACCGTCGAGACGGTCGAGCGCGGCGAGGACGCGGTCGCGGCCGTCGCCGCCGAGGTCGACGTCGTGGTCGTCGTCGCGGGCAACGACCCCCACATCAACGGCCGCGAGACCGAGGACCGCGTCACGCTGGCGTTGCCGCCGCACCAGGAGCGGCTCTGGCGCGCGGCCCACGCCGCGAACCCCCGCACCGCGCTGGTCCTCGCCTCCTCCTACCCGTACGCGGTGCCCGAGGCCGACGAGGCCCTGCCCGCCCTGCTGTGGACCGCGCACGGCGGGCAGGCGGCCGGCACCGCGCTCGCCCGCGTGCTCCTCGGCGACGTCTCCCCGGCCGGTCGGCTGCCGCAGACCTGGTACGCCGCCGACGCCGAGCTGCCCGCCCTGCTCGACTACGACCTGATCGCCTCCCGCACCACGTACCTGTACTACGACGGCACGCCGCTCTACCCCTTCGGCCACGGCCTGTCGTACACCTCGTTCGCCTACGACGCGCTCACGGCCGCGGTGACCGGCGACGCGCTGACGGCCGAGGTCACCGTCACCAACACCGGGGACGTGGCCGGGGACGAGGTGGTGCAGCTCTACGTCCGCGCCGCCGAGCCGAGCGTGCCGCGCCCCCACCGGCAGCTCGTCGCCCACCGCCGGATCCACCTCGCGCCCGGCGAGACGTGCCGGCTCGTCCTCTCCGCCCCGGCCCGCGAGGCGCTGGGCTTCTGGGACGTGGCCCGGTCCCGCTGGAGGGTGGAGCCGGGCGACCACGCGGTGCAGGTCGGCGCCTCCAGCCGCGACATCCGGCTCACCACCACGGTCGCGGTCGACGGGGAGCCGCCCGAGCCGCGCCCGGTGCGCGAGGCCGGGCTGGCCGCCTGCGACTTCGACACCTCCTTCGACGTCGCGCTCGTCGACGCCACCAGGGTCAGCGGCGACGCCGCGACGCCCGCGGCGGACGGCGGCGAGGCCGACGCGGAGGGCGGCCTCGTCTTCCGCGCCTGCGACTTCGGCTCCGACGGCGGCCCGACGACCGTCACCGTGGTGGCGAGCGCCCCGACGGCGGGCGGCGAGGTCACGCTGGTCGTGCCCGGCACCGGCCCGCGCACGACGGTGCCCGTCCCGGCCACCGAGGACCGCTACACCTACGCGCGGGTCCGCGCCGAGCTCGCCGAGGCCCCGTCGGGCGTGCGCGACCTGCACGTCACGCTGCGCGGCGACGTGAGGCTGCTGCGGCTGGAGTTCTCCTGAGAAACGCCTGGTGCGCGATGACCAGCTACGCCTTCCTCCTCCTGCCGTCGCACAACCGCGTCTACGCCCAGGCCGCGCCGCGTCTGGCCCGCGCGGAGCTGCTGGCGATGAGCGAGACCGTGCTCGGCGGCCGGGTGACGGAGGTGGAGGAACGGCGGATGGGCGGGGTGCCGTACCTGTGCTTCCAGGCCCCCGCGCTCGCCCCGGAGGAGCTGCGCTACCTCGCGGCGCTCTCCTCCCTCCACGCCCTGTTCGAGCTCGGCGACGACGGGCGGCTGACGCCCGTCGAGGTGCCGAGCCTCGACCGCTTCCCGAGCGACCTGATCACCATCCAGAAGTACGCGGGGAAGACGAACGAGGACTTCACCCGGCTGCTGTTGAACGTCACGGCCCTGGCCTGCGACGCGCCGCAGGGGCTGCTCAACGGCGGCCTGCGGGTGCTCGACCCGCTCTGCGGCCGGGGCACGACCCTGAACCAGGCCCTGATGTACGGGCTGCACGCGGCCGGCGTGGAGCGGGAGGCCCGCAGCGTCGAGGCGTACGAGAACTTCCTGCGGCAGTGGCTGAAGAACAGCCGGCTCAAGCACCGGGCCACCACCGCCACGGTGCGGCGGGACCGCAGGGCGCTCGGGCGCCGCTTCCACGTGACGGTCGGCGAGTCGAAGGAGGCGTACAAGAAGGGCCAGCACCTGGAGCTGACGGTGGTGAACGCGGACACCACCGCCGCCGGGGAGTTCTTCCGCCCCGCCACCTTCGACCTCATCGTGACCGACGCGCCCTACGGCGTGCAGCACGGCAGCCGCTCGGTGACGGCGGGCCGGCCAAGCCGCAGCCCCGTGCCGCTGCTCCAGGAGGCGCTGCCGGTGTGGGCGGGGCTGCTGCGCAACGGCGGCGCCATCGGGATCTCGTGGAACACGCACGTCGCGGACCGGGAGGAGCTCGCCGCGCTGCTGTCGGGCGAGGGCTTCGAGGTCCGGGAGACCGAGGCCTACCTGGGCTTCGGCCACCGCGTGGACCAGGCGATCGCGCGCGACCTCGTCGTGGCCCGCCGCGTGCGCCGGTGACGGGCGCGGGGCGGCGGCGGGCCACGACGCTCGGGGTCGGTGCCCCGACTACAGCTCCAGGCCGGTCAGGACCATGACCCGCTCGTAGGTGTAGTCGTCCATCGCGAACTGCACGCCCTCGCGGCCCACGCCGGAGTCCTTCACGCCGCCGTAGGGCATCTGGTCGGCGCGGTAGGAGGGGACGTCGCCGACGACCACGCCGCCGACCTCCAGCGCGCGGTGGGCGCGGAAGGCGGCCTGCACGTCGTGGGTGAACAGGCCGGCCTGGAGGCCGAAGGTCGAGTCGTTGGCGACGGCGTAGGCGGCCTCCTCGCTCTCGACCCGGGTCACCGACATGACGGGGCCGAAGACCTCGTCGCAGGAGATCCTCGCGTCCGCCGGCACGTTCTCCAGCACGGTCGGCTGGTAGCTCGCGCCCTCGCGCACCCCGCCGGTCAGCAGCCTCGCACCGCCGGCCGTGGCCTCCTCCACCCAGGACTCGATGCGGCGGGCGGCGTCCTCGCTGATCTGCGGGCCGACGTCGGTGGTGTCCTTGGTGGGGTCACCGGTGACCAGCGCCTCGACGGCGGAGACCAGGCGCGGCAGCAGCCGGTCGTACACGGCGGCGTCGACGATGACGCGCTGGACGGAGATGCAGGACTGGCCGCCCTGGTAGTTGGAGAAGGTGGCGATCCGCTGGGCCGCCCAGTCGAGGTCGGCGTCGGAGGCGTAGTCGGCGAGCACGATGGCCGCGCCGTTGCCGCCGAGTTCGAGGGTGACGCGCTTGCGCGGCACCGCGTCGCGGATGGACCAGCCCACCGGCACCGAGCCGGTGAAGGAGATGACCGGCAGCCGGGGGTCGGCGACCAGCGGCGGCATCGCGTCGTTGGGCACCGGCAGCACGCTCCAGGCGCCGGCCGGCAGCTCGGTCTCGGCCAGCAGCTCGCCCAGCAGCAGGGCGGAGAGCGGCGTCGCGGGCGCGGGCTTGAGGATGATCGGCGCGCCGGCGGCCAGGGCGGGGGCCACCTTGTGGGCGCAGAGGTTGAGAGGGAAGTTGAACGGGGCGATGCCGAGCACGGGCCCGTAGGGGAAGCGCCGCGTCAGGGCGAGGCGTCCGGCGCCGCCCGCCTCGGCGTCCAGGCGCTGGGCGATGCCGCCGTTGAAGCGGCGGGCCTCCTCGGCGGCCCAGCGGAAGACGGAGGTGCAGCGGGCCACCTCCACCCGGGCCCACTTGATGGGCTTGCCGTTCTCGGCGGTGATGAGCTGGGCGATCTCCTCGGCGCGCTCGCCGATGCGCCGGCAGACGTGGTCCAGGGCGGCGGCCCGCTCGTACGCGGGGGTGGCGGCGAACTCCCGGGCCACGGCGGCCGCGGCGGCCACGGCCTGTTCGGTCTGCTCGGCGGTCGGCACGCTCGCCGCGCCCACGGTCCGGCCGTCCCAGGGCGAGGTGACCTCCAGTACCTCCTCGCCCGTGGTGGCACGGCCGGCGAGCCAGAACGCCTGGGGGTTGGTCGCTGTCGTCATCGCGGATCCCTCTCTCGCTTGCCCCTCATGCCTCAGCACCACCGTAGGCGTGTCGGGTGGCCGGGTGAGCTGTCCGACGTGGCCAGGTGTGGCGGGCGTGTACGCCATCGCGGCAGAAACGGGCGGCGGTCGGAGGACGACGCGCGCCGAGCCGTTGACCAGACCATGACATTCAGCGACGATGGCGTCACGTCGTCCTACTGACGCGTAACGTCCCCCCACTCCCTCGGAGACGCGATGCGACCGTTCCCCCGCGGCCGGCGGACCACCACCGTCGCCGCCGCAGCCTCCCTCGCACTGGCCCTGGCGATCGGCACCCAGGCCGCCACCGCCACCCCCTCCCCCACCGCGGACGGCCCACCCGCCGCCTCCGCCACGACCGCGGACGCGGACGCAGCCCGGCAGTACGAGGTCAGCGGCGTGGCCACGCGCGCCGACCGCACCGCGCTGGCCCGCGACGGCGCCGTCATCGACGAGGCGCGCGCCGACAGCGTGATCGTCACCGCCGACCGCGCGGAGGCGACGCGGCTGCGCGCCCTCGGCTACGAACTCGCCGCCCTGCCGTCCGCCCGCCAGGCCGCGGCGGCCCCGGAGGACTACCACACCTACGAGGAGGTGCTGGCGCTCGTCGACGACGCCGTCGCCCAGCACCCGGACCTCGTCAGCAGCCAGGTCATCGGCCAGTCCTACGAGGGCACCGACATCGTCGCCGTGAAGATCAGCGACAACGTCGCCACCGACGAGGACGAGCCCGAGGTCCTCTTCACCTACGGCCAGCACGCCCGCGAGCACCTCACGGTGGAGATGGCCCTCTACACGCTGGCCGAGCTCACCTCCCAGCACGGCGCGGATCCGCAGGTCACCGAGCTGGTCGACTCCCGCGAGATCTGGCTGGTGCCCTCGGTCAACCCCGACGGCAAGACCTACGACACCGCCTCGGGCAGCTTCCGGAACTGGCGCAAGAACCGGCAGCCCAACCCGGGCTCGGGCATCGGCACCGACCTCAACCGCAACTGGGCGTACGAGTGGGGCTGCTGCGGCGGCTCCTCCGGCAACGGCTCCAGCGACACCTACCGGGGCTCCGGGCCGGAGTCCGCCCCCGAGGTCGCCGTCGTCGCCGACTTCGTGCGCGGCCGGGTGGTCGGCGGCGAGCAGCAGATCACCGCCCACATCGACTGGCACACCTACAGCGAGCTGGTGCTGTGGCCCTACGGGTACACCTACGACGACACCGCGCCGGGCCTGACCGAGGACGACCAGGCGGCGTTCGAGGCCCTCGGCACGGCGATGGCCGAGACCAACGGGTACACCCCGATGCAGTCCAGCGACCTCTACATCACGGACGGCACCATCGACGACTGGCTGTGGGCGGAGCACGGCATCTTCTCGTTCGCGTTCGAGATGTACCCGTCCTCCTCCGCCGGGGGCGGCTTCTACCCGCCGGGCGAGGTGATCGACCGGGAGACCAGCCGCAACCGCGAGGCGGTGCTGTTGCTGCTGGACTACGCGGACTGTCCGTACCGCGTCATCGGCGCCGAGGAGCAGTACTGCGGCGCGTGAGCCGCGCACGTGTCAGGCGGCGTTCGCCCGGGCCCCCGCCGGCCCGCAAAGGTCCGGGCGGCGCGCCCTCCGGCACGGGTCGGGGCGCGGGCGACGTGCGCGGGCGACGTGCGCGGGACACGGCTCGGGCCACGGCGCGGGTCGCGTCCCGGGCGACGGCTCGGGCTACGTTCCGGGCGACGTCGCCTTGAGCGCCAGCCACAGCTCCATCCGCACGTCCGGGTCGTCCAACGCCCGGTCGAGTATCTCCTCCACCCGCCGCATCCGGTACCGCAGCGTGTGCCGGTGCACCCCCAGCTCGGCGGCGGCGGCGTCCCACTGCCCGTGGTGCGAGAGCCAGGCCCGGAGGCTGGCGACGAGGTCGCCGCGCCCGTGCGCGTCGTGCTCGCGCAGCGCGCGGAGCGTGCCGTCGGCGAACGCGCGCACCGCGTCGTCGGCGAGCAGCTCCACCACCGATCCCGTGGTGACGTCGTCGTGCTCGACGAGGGCGCGGCCCCTGCGGTGGGCGACGGCCAGCGCCTCACGCGCCTGGCGGTAGGCGGCGCCGACCGCGGCCGGCCCCGTCGGCGCCGACATGCCCACGGCCAGGCCGGCCGCGGAGCCGCCGCCCGGCGGCGCGGCCCCTCCGGCCCCGCCCGCCCCTGCCGCCGATCCGGCCGGTCCGCCCGCTCCGGCCGATCCCGCCCGCTCGCCTGGCTGAGCGGGCTCGCCGCCCGCGCGGCGCCCGGCCGCCCGGCCGGCCGAGCGGGCGTCGACGCGTCGGGCGCCGTGCCCGCCGACGTGCGTCGCGCAGGCGGCGACCGCGGCGCCGCCGTCGGGCACCACCAGCACCAGAAGCTCGCCGTCGGGCGCCGCCAGCACCGACTCACCCGCGCGGGCCGCCGCCGCTTCGACCGCCTCCGCCAGGCCCTCCAGGGCCCCGGCGTCACCGACGGCCTCGGCGACCACCAGCCGCAGCGGGGCGTCGAGCAGCCCGCCGTAGAGCTGCCCGGCGACGGCGCGGGCGTGGTCCGCCTCGCCCGCCAGCAGCATCCGCAGCACCGCCGCGCCGAGCCGGCTCTCCGCCGCGTGCACGGCGCGGAACCGCTCCGTGGTGAGCGTCAGCACCGCCACCGCGGCCTCCACGGCGTACCGCTCGGCGGTCCCGAGCGGCGCGGCGGTGCCGATGGCCAGCACCGCCCGGGGCGCCTGTCCGGTGCCGAGCGGCTGGAGCTCCACCCGGTCGCCGGGCCGCCGCTCCGTCCCCTCGCCGCCGGACCGCTCCTCCGCCGTGCCGTGCTCGCCCGGTTCGCCGCAGACGGAGCTCGCCGGCGAGGGGTGGTCGCGCAGCCGCCGCACCTCGGACGCGAACCGGGCGGCGCGGCGGGCGGCCCACGCGGGGGCGGCGGCCGTGACGGCGCCCGTGAGGTCGTAGAGCGCGACCCAGCCGTCCACCTGCGCCGCGAGCCGGGCGAGCAGGGCTCGCTGGCCGTCGGGCGACAGGGCGGCCCGGGTCAGCTCCCGCTGGGCCGCGAACCCCGCGGTGACCGCGCGGTACTGCTCGGCCGCCAGGGAGGCGGAGACGACCTTGCTGATGGCGATGAACGGGGTGCGCCGCGGCACCAGCAGCAGCGGCAGCCCCGCCTCGCGGGCGGCGGCCAGCAGCGCCGGCGGCACCTCGGGGTGGTGGATGCCGACGCCGAAGCCGAGGCCGACGACACCGGCCTCGACGAGCCGCTTCACGTAGGCGTCCATTGCCTCGGCGTCGTCCACGGGGAGCTTCAGCGCCGTGGTCAGCAGCAGCTCGCCGCCGTCGAGATAGGGCACCGGGTCGGCGAGCTCGCTGGCGTGGGCCCAGCGCACGGGCGCCGCCAGCCGGTCCTCGCCGGTGAGCACGCGCAGGCGGAGGGCGGAGTGACGCGCGAGCGAGGCGAGCGTGGGGGGCATGGATCACCTGGGCGGGAGGTGGACGTGGGCCGCCTGGGGGCGACCGGACAGCGAGACGGCGGGACGGCGTGCGGGACGGCGGGACGAACGGGCCGACGCTGACGGCCGTGACGGCGGTGACGGTGGCCGGCGTCGCGGCGCCGCGTCCCTCACACCGTACAGCGCACGTCACCCGGGCCGGGGCGGTCGACGGCCTCCCCGGCGGCCGTCCCCGACGGCCCTCCCGGACAGCCCTGCCCGACGCCCCCTCCGACCGACGGGTGCGGCGTCAGCCCAGGCGCACCAGCACCGGCGGCCCCGGCTCCCCGGAGACGGTCGTGAGGGAGAGCACCGCGTGCCGGGGCGGCACCCGGTGGGCCAGCTCGGAGGCCGACCACCGCTCCCGCTCCACGCGCCGCACCGTGACGGCCTCGGTGGTGGTCTCCCGCCCGGTGAACAGCTTCCGCACCCCCCGCACCAGCCGCCGGGTGGTGCCCCCCGTGCGGTCGGGGGTGCGGGTGGTCTCGGTGTCCTCGCGCCACTCCGTGCCCCAGGCGCGGGCGAAGTGCTCGGCGTCCCACGTGGTCAGCCCGGAGAACGCCATCCGGCAGCCGACGGCCCCGAGCAGCCCGGCGCGCAGCCCCGCCGGCACGTCGTCGAGCGTGCGCAGCGCCAGCACCGCCCCGGCGTTGACCGGCCGCAGCTGGGTCAGGCCGCGCACGGTGCCGGGCGTGAGCGCGGCGGTGGCGTCGTCCAGCACCAGGCAGGCGAAGCGGGACGCGTCGGGACGGGCCACGGCGGCGGCCGCGAACTGGGCCAGCAGCAGCCGCGTGACGACGCGCCCGGCCGCCGTGTGGCCGGCGGCCGGCAGGTCGATCCGCACCCGCATCGGGTGGGACAGGGCCGCGTCGAGGGAGAACGGCCTGGCCGCCTGCTGGCTGGAGAAGCCCGCCCGGTCCAGCATCCCGAGCAGCCCGGCCAGGCGTGGGCCGAGGTCGTCGGGGCGCTGCGCCTCGCGGGCGCGCGCGTCGAGCTCCCGCTCCTGGTCGTGGGCACCGGCGTGGCGCAGGTCCTCGCGGAGGGTCCGCAGCAGCGCGGGCGCCCCGTCCAGCATGGCGCGCAGCTCCGGCACGCCGGGCAGCCGCTGGTAGGCCGCGTGGTACGGGCCGATGAGCTGCACGAGGACGGCGGCGGCGTCGCGCGGCGCGACGCGCTCCTCGCCGCCGACGAGCGCCTCGGCCAGCAGCCCCGCTGCCTCGTCGGTGTCGGTGGCGCCGCCGTAGGGGTCGAGCTGGTATGCCGCCTCGGGGTCGCCGACGCGGAGGATCACGTCGAAGGCGTCGTCGGGCCCGAGCGCGCTGCGGGCCGTGCCGACGGCCACGACGGTGGCCTGGCCGGCGAGGGCCTGCAGGCACATCGCCTCGGTGACGGGCCGGATGATCCGGCCGGTCTTGCCGGATCCCGGCGGGCCGACGGCCAGCAGCGAGGTGCCGAGGACGGCCGGGTCGAGGGCGACCGGCTCGCCACGGTACGCGTGGGGGTTGCGGTCCTCGTCCAGCGCGTGGCCGACGCGGACCTGGCGGGTGAGGAGGTCGTGCTCGGCGGTGCGGACGGCGAGGTCGCGGGCGCCGGAGGGGTGGGGGAAGGCGGCGGGGCCGTACTCGGCCACGGCCGCGACGAAGTCGGGCAGGGCGGTGGGCCGGCCCCGCACCGCCTGCCAGGCGTGGTCGATGCGGGCGTAGTCCAGGTCGCTCATGGTGCCGGCCCGCACCTCCGCGGCCAGCCGGTCGGCGGTGGAGCCGGCCCCGGCGGCACGCAGCTCGGTGAAGTCGGTCAGCCGGGCGCGGGCGGCGCGCTCGGCCTCGCTGCGGGGGGCGTCCGCCCGCCAGCGGGGCGGGTAGTGCCGCCACACGGCGTGCCAGCCACCGAGGAGACCGAAGACGACGGCGAGGACGGCGGTGTAGACGAGGTAGTAGACGTTGTAGGCGACGCGGTAGGCGAGGGGGTCCTCCTCCCAGGTGTCCTCGACGACGCCGAAGAGGGGTTCGAGCCAGAACATCCAGACGCCCGAGAAGCTCAGGCCCCAGGCGAGCGCGGCGGCGACGAGGGCGAGAAGCGCGCGGCGCGTGGCGCGGGAGGTCATGGGCTCGAACTCCGCGCGCCCGCAGAGCAGCCGCAGCACGGAGGGGCGCCAGCGGCGCCAGAGCCGCGGCCAGTTCCCGGTGCGGCCGACGAGGACGGCCAGCAGGGCGGAGACGGCGACGCAGTAGGCGTAGAAGACCGTCTCCACGACCGTGGGGCTGGCCCAGGACTGGAGCCGGAGCGTGTCGCGCCCGATCCACCACAGCGGCTCGTCCCACCACGCGAAGACGAGGACGTCGTTCTCGCACAGCGACCACACCAGCCAGCCCGTGAGCAGGGCCAGCAGCGCGCCGCCGTGCAGCTCCCGGTCGCTCAGCCGGTCGGGGTCCTCCGGCGGCTTCGGGACGTGGCCGGGGCGCCAGACGCCGGGGCGGGCGTCGGGGCGGGGGGTGTGCAGCCAGCGCACCATCGGCGGGGCGGTGGGGTCGACCTCGGGCGGGACCGCCCTGGTGCCGGGCGGGCCGGGGTGGGGGCGTTGCTGGGGCACGGGAGGCACGTTGTCCCCAGGCGGCGCGTGGTGTGCGCCCTCGCGCCCCCCACGCATCCGTCGAGGCCCGCTCCCCCCGCCCGCGCCGTGCCGGCCGTCACCGCTCATCACGTCCCCATCGTGTCAGGTTCTTCAGGCTCTCTGACCAGGCGATCAACTGACTGTGCGTCGGCGCACAATCTAGTGCAGCGCGCCTGTCCGGGCCCGGTTCGGCCACGGACCCGGGGTCTTTGTCGAATCTCCGTCGAATATGCGGGCGAGGAACCTGTGCATACCTGTTCCCCACGGACAACTCGTGCGCTACGTTCCTGGTCACCGCTGGCTCAAAGAGAACCTCGGGCAACGCCATGACTCGTGCCATCTCCCTGCGAGACGTCTCCAAGATCTATCCACGCAACGTGCTCGCCGTCGACCGGCTGTCCCTGGACATCGCTCCCGGGGAGTTCGTCGTGCTGCTCGGACCGTCGGGTTGCGGCAAGTCGACGGTGCTGCGGATGATCGCCGGGCTGGAGGACATCACCTCGGGCGAGCTGTACCTCGACGGCGAGTACGCGAACCTCACCTCGCCCGGTGAGCGCGAACTGGCCATGGTCTTCCAGCACTACGCCCTCTACCCGAACATGACGAGCCGGCAGAACATCGGCTTCCCGCTGCGCCTGGAGGCACCGCACGAGGACACGGCGCCGCGCGTGGAGGAGGCCGCGCAGATGCTCGGCATCGAGGACCTGCTGGAACGGTACCCGGCGCAGCTCTCCGGCGGCGAGCAACAGCGCGTCGCGATGGGCCGGGCCATCGTCCGGCGGCCGAAGGCGTTCCTCCTCGACGAGCCGCTGTCCAACCTCGACGCCAAGCTCCGCAACCGGCTGCGCGCCGAGATCGCCACGCTCACCCGCCACCTCGGCGTCACCACGGTCTACGTCACCCACGACCAGTCGGAGGCGATGTCGCTCGGCGACCGGGTGGCGGTGATGCGCAACGGCGTGATCCAGCAGACGGGTTCGGCGCGCGACGTCTACCGCCTGCCGACGAACCTCTTCGTCGCGGCGTTCGTCGGCACCCCGCGCATCAACCTGTTGAAGGCCAGCGTGCAGGCGCCGCTCGACGGCCGGCTCAACATCGACTTCGGCAAGCAGCGGATCGAGCTGCCCGAGCCGCTCAGCCCCGACCACCAGATGCTGCGCATCCAGATGGGGCGGGAGATCACGGTCGGGCTGCGCTCCGAGGCGGCGCGGATCGCGTCCCCCACCTCGATGCGACCGACCGAGGCCCTGGTCAACGGGGTGGTGCAGCACGTCGAGTACCAGGGACACGAGTCACTGGTGCACGTCAGCACGGGCGCGAGGCCGGCGAGCGTGGACGGGCTGGAGTCGCCGCGGCCGCCCGCCCGCGGCCGGGGGGCCTTCGACGGAGGCGACCGCGGGGACCGGCGGGGCGCCCGCGGCGGCAGCGGTCCGGGCCGGCTGGGCCGGCTGCTCAGCCGCAGGAGCGCGGAGCGGGAGCGGGAGCGGTCCGCCGCGGTCGGCGCCTCGGGCGCTCGGCTGTCCACCCTGGAGCGCCCGACCTCCCGTCAGCTGCCCCCGCCGACGCCGATCGCGGGCCGCGTCGACGACGGCCTGGTGCTGCGCGCCCCCACCGACCTCCAGCTGCGGATCGGCGAACGGGTGCCGTTGCTGCTCGACCTCGACCAGCTCTACGTCTTCGACAGCGACGGGGAACGCATCTGTCCCGCCCCCGCCCACGCGCCCTCCCTGCACGACTGAGGCGTGCCGTGGGCGGCGCGCCGGGCGGCGCCCGGCGTGGGCGGCGCGGCGGGCGTGGCCGGTGCCGGGCTCACGCGCCCTTCCGCAGCCGCTCGCTGATCTGCCGCCCGCGCCGGGGCGCGGGCGGCTCCTCCCCCAACCGCCGGCTCAGGCGACCCACGTGCACGTCGACCGTGGCCTCGACGAGCTCGGCGTACGCCTCGGCTGCGCCCCGCACCCGCCGGTGCGCGGCCACGGCCGCGCCGAGCCCGAGGACGGCCGCCGGCCACCAGCGCGCGCCGAGCGCCACGTAGAGCACCGCCCAGCCGCCGAGCGTGAACGCGTCGTCCAGCCGCCGCCTCGCCTCGGCGACGATGCCGCGCGTCTCCTCCGGCAGCAGCAGCCACAGCCGTGGCCAGGTGTACGGCAGGTCGAGCCCGTACTCGTTCTCCACGCGCGCGCCGAGCGCGTACATCCGGTCGCCGAGCCAGGTGGGGCGGCGCGGCGGGACCAGGGCGATGGCGTTGCGGCGGGCCGCCGCCTCGGCGCGCGCCTCCGCGTCGTCCGCCGGGCACCGCAGCAGGGCGGCGTCCGCTGCCTCCCAGCGGCGCGCGCGCCGCTGGCGCAGGTGCCGCGCCAGGCCGGCGAGCGGCCGGGGCCACTCGCCGGCGAGCACCCGTTCGACGGGCCCGGCCAGCCCCTGGGCGAGGAGCCCGAGGGCGGCCGACAGCGGCACGAGCGCGACGAGGACCACCACGAGGCGGGCCGTGACGTCCGAACCGCCGGCCGCCGTCGCTCCTCCAGTGTCGGTGGCGGCCTGGCCCGTCAGGGCGTTGACGCCGTCCCAGACCGCCCGCGCGTCGGCCCAGTCCCGCTGCCCGAGGGTGAACGCGACGGCGGCCACGCCCGCGTAGAAGAGCCCGGGGAGCACGAGCAGCGTGAACCACCGCTCGGCGAACCGGCGGCCCAGTTCGGCCAGGACCCCGCTCATCGCGTGGTCAGCCCCCGGCCACGAAGGTGAGGACGCGTTCCAGCAGCAGGCACTCGGGAGGGCCCTGGCCGGGCCGCCGCCGCTCGACGCGGGTGCAACTGCCGTCGGGGCAGACGTAGTCACCTGGCACGGGAGGGCGGGGGCCCGACACGGCCGGGGGCATGTACCCCGAGCCGGCGTTCCGCCCTGAGGGGTCGCCCCGTGGCGTGTCGGGGCCGTCGTCGCCCAGCCAGCCGCCGGCCAGCAGCAGCGGCCTGATGTCCCGTCCGCGCCGTGCGTCCCGCACGATCCGCTCCAGGTCCGCGCGCCGCCGGGGCGCCGCGCCGAGGGCCATCTGCCGCAGCCGCGCCAGACTCCCGCAGAAGTCGGCCCGCATCTCCTCCGCACTCTGCTCCACACAGCGATCGTAGGCGGGAAACGGCCGCCCGCGCCCGGCGCGCGCGACGGTCACCGGCCGCCAGGGCCACTCCACCGGACAGCTTCGCGGTCTTCACGACATCTGCGGGCATCTCACGCTGTTTCAGGGGCATTTGGGGAGAGAGGACGGCGAGGCGGAGCTCCCGTCGGCCGCGAGGGGTGGGAAGGAGTGCGGGTGACATCGGAGAGCGCGTACGGCAGGGCGCGGGAGGCTCCCGAGCCGCGCACGTCGTGGGACGAGATCGCGCGCGGCCTGTGGATGGGCGGACACCGCTTCGTCGACCCGACGGGCGCGGTGCGACGGGCCGTCGTGGGCGCGGAGTTCGACCGCGTCGTCAGCCTCTTCACCCTCCCCGGGCACGGCCCGGCCACCCGGGTGGAGCACGTGGTGGTGAGGCTGCCGGACGCCCCGCTGACGTCGGCGCAGATCCTGTGCGTCGCGGAGGTGGCGCGCGCGACGGCGCGCGCGGTGCGGGAGGGCCGGACGGTCCTCGTCCGCTGCCACTACGGGTACAACCGCTCGGGCCTGGTCGTGGCGCAGACGTTGGTCGAGCTCGGCCACGAACCCGCGCACGCCATCAGCCTGGTGCGGCACCGCAGGTCGCCGTGGGCCTTACACAACACCGTCTTCGCGGACTACCTGCGCACCGGACTTGACGTGGCGTCGCTGCTGAGCGACCTGAAGGCACCGGGTTAGGACGCTTCGTCCCCGTGGGCGGACGGGCCCGGCGTGACTGTCAGTGGCGGCTGGCAGAGTGGACCCCGTACGTCAGCAACGAGCCACGGGGGTGGCGGGATGTCGATGCGCACGCTGTTCAGCGGTGAGCTGTGGGTCCAGCAGGGCCGCTTCCAGGTGGAGAGCCACGCGCGGGAGGGCCGGACGGAGGGCTCGGGCGGGCGGCCGCGCGCGAGCTTCGCGGGCCAGCGCAACGGGCTGTGCGGCGCGGCCTGGCCCGGGTCCCTGCTACTCGTGACCGGACTCCGCACGGGCTCGGTCGGCCTCACCGTCGAGCGTCACGAGGGGCCGCCCGCGGTCGACGCGGTCTGGGAGGAGGTGGTGGAGGCGTCCTTCACCCCCGCCTCGGAGGTCACGCGGCTGGTGGCGCGGGCCGGGGAGCAGGTGTGGCCGCTGTGGCTGGAGCCCGTTCCCCACCGGGTCCGGTACTGCGCCCGGGGCATGGAGGAGGCGCGACGGGCGGACACGCGGCTGCGCGGCCAGCCCACCCTCGACCACTATCTCCTCCAGTTCTGGCCCGTCGCCGGCGCGGCCGAGCCGGACGGCGTGGTGCGGCAGACCAGCGGCGCCGCGGCGCGTCGGCACGGCTTCGCCCGCCGGCTGCCGGCGCCGGCGGGATCTCCCCGCGGACGGCTGGCCCGGTTCCGGGAGCGCGGCGTCGCCTCCGGCCTGTTCGCTCTCGATCCGGCGCTGTGCGAGTCCGTCGGGGCGGCCGGTCCGGTCGCCCAGCGCGGCATCGCGCGGTGGGCGGCGCGGCGGGCGTGCGCGCGGGCCGGCATCGCCGGGCTGGACTGGATAGCCCCGTCGCTGGCGGCGCTGGAGAGCGGCGCCGCGCTGCCGGAGCCGCTGGACGACACCGAGCGCACCTGGCGGCTGCTGTGGGACGACGAGCGGGTGCCGCGCACCACGGTCCGGCCGCACGACGGGCGGGCGGGAGTCATCTCGCAGCAGGCAGCCGCGATCCCCGCCGTGTGGGGCGCGGCGGAGGCCGATCCGCTCCGGGCGGCGCTGGAGGCGCTGCTCGCGGCGGTGGCGACGTACGGGGTGGAGTGTCCCGCGCTGCTGCGTGAGGTGCGCCGGGCGTTTCCCGTGACGGCTCGGCCGGTGTAGGTCCTGGCCGGGGCGGCGGAGCGGGTGGCGGCCGGACCCACGTCTGCCGCGGTGGCCAAGTGGACGGAGCGATTGCTCCGTGGCGGAGCGTGCCCGCCACACCGGGCGGGACCTAGCCTGCTGCCGTACGCCACTCCCTTCGTCTTCGTACCGAGGAGTCCCCCGATGAACCAGACGAGCGCCATGACCGATCCGTCAGGACTGTCCGGAGGGCCGTCGCTGCCGCAGGAGCGGAAGCTGGTGACCGAGATCCCCGGGCCGAGGTCGCGGGAGCTGGCGGCGCGCCAACGGGCGGCCGTGGCGGCCGGAGTGCCGACCATCACCCCCGTCTTCGCCCAGGCCGCCGGCGGCGGCGTCGTGGTCGACGTGGACGGGAACTCACTGATCGACTTCGGCTCCGGCATCGCCGTCACCTCGGTCGGCAACAGCGCGGAGGCCGTGGTGCGGCGCGCCTCGGCGCAGCTGGCGCGCTTCACCCACACCTGCGCCATGGTCGCGCCGTACGAGGAGTACGTGGCGGTCTGCGAGGAGCTGGCGCGGGTGACCCCCGGCGACCACGCGAAGAAGTCCGTGCTGCTGAACTCCGGCGCCGAGGCGGTGGAGAACGCGGTGAAGATCGCCCGGTACGCGACGGGCCGCCAGGCGGTGGTCGTCTTCGAGCACGCGTACCACGGCCGCACCAACCTCACCATGGCCCTGACCGCGAAGGACATGCCGTACAAGCACGGCTTCGGCCCGTTCGCCCCCGAGGTCTACCGCGTGCCGACGGCGTACCCGTACCGCTGGCTGACCGGCGCCGAGCGGTGCGCGGAGGAGGCGGCGGAGCAGGTCATCGAGAAGATCACCAAGGAGGTCGGGACGGAGAACACCGCGGCGATCCTCTTCGAGCCGCTGCTGGGTGAGGGCGGGTTCATCGAGCCGGCCAAGGGTTTCCTGCCCCGCATCGCCGCCTTCGCCGCGGAGCACGGGATCGTCACCATCGCCGACGAGATCCAGTCGGGCTTCTGCCGCACCGGCCAGTGGTTCGCCTGCGAGGACGAGGACGTCGTTCCCGACCTGGTCACCCTGGCCAAGGGCATCGCGGGCGGCCTGCCGCTGGCCGCGGTCACCGGCCGCGCCGAGCTCATGGACGCCGCGCACGCCGGCGGCCTCGGCGGCACCTACGGGGGGAACCCAGTGGCCTGCGCCGCGGCGTTGGGCGCGATCGAGACGATGCGGGAGCTGGACCTGGCGGGCCGCGCGCGGCGGATCGAGGAGGTCATGAAGCCGCGGCTGCGGGCGATGGCGGAGCGGCTTCCGCTGATCGGCGAGGTGCGGGGGCGGGGAGCCATGCTCGCGATCGAGCTGGTCCGCCCGGGCACCAAGGAGCCGAACGCGGCGGCGACGGCGGCCGTGGTGGCCGCGTGCCACCGCGCCGGCCTGCTCGTGCTGAGCTGCGGCACGTACGGCAACGTCCTGCGCTTCCTGCCGCCGCTCGTGATCGGCGAGGAGCTGCTGAACGAGGGGCTGGACGTGCTGGAGGAGGCGCTCGCCGGGGTGTGAGGCGGGAGGCACACGCGGACCGGCGCCGGCCGCGGGACGCGGGGCGCCGGTCCGCGTGGGCGCCGTGCCGAACGTGCCGGCGGAGTTGTTGGAGAAGCTGCGCGGATGTGATGCGGATACGGCGACGGCCGCTCCGGTTCTGCCGCTCCTGTCGTACCGTCGGTGACGGCCGCGGAAACCGCCAGACTTCCGCGCCGCCGCGCAGTTCTCCTCTCACGACCGGCCGCCCGCCCCACACCCCCTGGGGCGCGCGGCCGTCCGACGTTCCCGGCCTCCGCCGCCCGCGGGCGTCCTCGTCCGGCCCACCCTCTCCGGCCCGTCAGGCCGTGGCGCATCCCGGTCAAGGCCATGGGACCCGGGGTCAGGCGACGAGGCCCGGGGTCAGGCGTTGATGCCGGGGCCGTCCTCCCCGCCGCCGTCGCCGCCTCCCGCGCCGCCCGGCCCCGGGACGGTGAAGACCCAGTACGAGAGCTCGTGGTCCTCTCCCGGCGCGAGGTCGATGCCGAGTTCCTCGGTGCCGCCGGGGACGGTGACGGTGTAGGTGACGGTGTCCGTCTCGCCCGGTGCCACCGCGCCCGGCTCCGGGCTGCTGCGGCGCACCTCCCCGGAGTCGAGCCGGTCGCCGTCGGCATGGGCGACGAGCTCGCCGTCCTGGAGGTCCACGGACTCGTCGCCGTCGTTGGTCATCTCGGCCGTCACCGTCACGAACGCGCCGTCCGCCGAGGGCTCGGGCGCCGTCACGACCACGACGAGCCCGTCCTCGTAGAAGACCGTGTCGCCGTCCTCGGCGAAGACGTCCGAGCCGGCCTCGGACTCCACCTCGATCGGCTGCGAGGACCAGACGAGGAGCACCACGCTGAGCACCGCGCCGAGCGCTGTGGCGCCAGCCCCCGTCCAGACGCCGCCGAGTGCGGCGACACGGTTCGTGGCCTCGCCGCTGCGGGTGCGGCCGAGGCCGGCGATCCCGAGGCCGAGCGCCAGCACGCCAAGCACGAGCGCGATCGGACTGAGGACGAAGGTGCAGCTCAGCACGGCGCCGATGATGCCGACGACCAGGGCCGCGGTGCCCAGTTCGTTGCGGGGCAGCCAGCCGCCACCGGGCCAGCCGCCCCCCGGGTGGCCGGGCGGCGCCGGATGGCCGACCGGCCCGCCGACGGCGGGACCGACGCCGGTCAGCGGGCCGACGCCGGCGCCGACACCGGGCACGCCGGCGCTCGGCGGAACGCTCGTCGGGACCGAGCCCGTGGGAACGCCACCCGCGGGAGCGGCACCCGCGAGGGTCGCCCCCGGGTGGCCCTGGCCGGGCACCGAGCCGTCGCCGGGCCGCCGTACCTGCGGCGGGGGCTGCCACGAGGGTTCCTGCCCCTGCTCCGGGGCCCGGAACGGGTAGGGCTGTTGCTCGCCGGACACCTGACCTCACTACCTCCGCGATCGTTGGCCCTCACCTTACGGCCCGCGCGCCACCCTGGCGTGGTCCCCCGCCTACCATGGGCCCCGGCACCGACACCCCTGGAGGCCCCCGTTGTCCGTCTCCGTCACCCCCGCCGAACCCCACGGCGCCGACGCCGACGAGCTGACCACGTTCATCGCCGGCCTGCCCAAGGCCGAACTCCACGTCCACCACGTGGGCTCCGCCTCGCCCCGGATCGTCGCACGGCTGGCCGCCCGCCACCCCGACTCCCCCGTCCCGAAGGACCCGGCCGAGCTCGCGGAGTACTTCACCTTCCGCGACTTCGCCCACTTCATCGAGATCTACCTCTCCGTCGTCGACCTCGTCCGCGACGCCGAGGACGTGCGGCTGCTGACCTACGAGGTCGCCCGCGACATGGCGCGCCAGCAGATCCGCTACGCCGAGCTGACCGTCACCCCCTACTCCTCCGTGCGGCGGGGCATCCCCGAGGTGGCGTTCGTGGAGGCCATCGAGGACGCCCGGCACGCGGCCGAGCGCGAGCTGGGCGTGGTGCTGCGCTGGTGCTTCGACATCCCCGGCGAGGTCGAGTCGGACGCGGCGGCCGAGCTGACCACGCGGATGGCGGTCGACCTGGCGCCCGAGGGACTGGTCGCGTTCGGCCTCGGCGGGCCGGAGATCGGCATCCCCCGGGGCCGCTTCGCGCCCTACTTCGACCGGGCGCTGGCCGCCGGCCTGCGCAGCGTGCCGCACGCGGGCGAGACGACGGGGCCGCAGACGGTGTGGGACGCGCTGACCGAGCTCCGGGCGGAGCGGATCGGACACGGCACGAGCGCGGCGCAGGATCCGAGGCTGCTGGCGCACCTCGCCGAGCACGGCATCCCGCTGGAGGTCTGCCCCACCTCGAACGTCGCGACGCGGGCCGTGGCCTCGATCGAGGAGCACCCGCTGGCGACCGTGGTGGCGGCCGGGGTGCCGGTGACGATCGGCAGCGACGACCCGCCGATGTTCGGCACCGACCTGAACACCGAGTACCGGGTGGCGGCACGGCTTCTCGGGCTCGACGCCGCCGGCGTCGCGGCGCTCGCGCGAAGCGGCGTGCGGGCCTCGTTCCTGGGCGAGCCGGAGAAGGCACGACTCGTCCGCGAGATCGACGACTACCTGGCCTCGTGGCAGGGCTGACCGTCGTCGGGCACCGGGGGGACCCGGTCCGGGCGCGGGAGAACACCCTGGCCTCCTTCCGCGCCGCGATCGCCGCCGGGGCCGACGCCGTCGAGCTGGACGTGCGCACCACGCGGGACGGGGTGCCCGTGGTGCTGCACGACCCGACGCTGCGGCGGCTGTGGGGTCACGACCGACCGGTGGCGGAGCTGACGGCCCGCGAGGTGGCCGAGGTGACCGGTGGGCGGGTCCCGACGCTCGCCCAGGCGCTGGCCGTCACCGCGTCGGTGCGCACCCTGGTCGACCTGCCCGAGCCGTCCGCCGCGACCGCCCGCGCCGCGGTGGCGGCCGTGCGTGAGGCCGACGCGACCGGGCGGGTGTACTACTGCGGGGACCCGGCGGCGCTGCGCGCGGTGCGCGCGACCGACGAGGACCGCGACCACCGGGGGAACGGCCACCACCGGGGAAGGGGCGACGGGCGGGACGAGGGCGGGGCGGACCTCCGGCCGGCGGAGATCGCACTCACCTGGAAGCGCACCGCGCCACCCCGCCCCTCCCTGCTGCGGGACCTGAGCCCACGGTGGCTCAACTACCGCTTCGGCCTGGTCGACCGCGACACCGTGGCCCACGCCCGTGACGAGGGATACCTGCTGTCCGTGTGGACCCCCGACAGCGGCGCCGCCCTGCGCCGCCTGATGGCGCTGGGCGTGGACGCGATCACCACCAACCGGCCCCTGAGGCTGCGAGGACTGCTGACGCGCCGTTGAGCCCGGAGGTCGCCCCCGGGCCCAACGGTCGCCGCCGTCCGCGTTCCGGCACCGCCGCGGTGTGCCACGGTGCCGCAGCACCGCGGTGCCGGAACGCGTGCGGTCAGGCGCGGGTCACAGCGCCGTCATCACGTGCTTGACGCGGGTGTAGTCCTCCAGGCCGTAGGAGGAGAGGTCCTTGCCGTAGCCGGACTTCTTGAAGCCGCCGTGAGGCATCTCGCCGACCAGCGGAATGTGCGTGTTGATCCAGACGCACCCGAAGTCCAGCGCCTTCGACATCCGCATGGCGCGCCCGTGGTCCCTGGTCCAGACCGAGGAGGACAGCCCGTACTCCACGCCGTTGGCCAGCGCCACGGCCTCCTTCTCGTCGGAGAACGACTGCACCGTGATGACGGGCCCGAAGACCTCCTGCTGGATGATCTCGTCGTCCTGGCGGCAGCCCGTCACCACGGTGGGGGCGTAGAAGTACCCCTCCTCCCCCACGCGGTGGCCGCCGGTGGTGACGGTGGCGTGGGAGGGCAGCCGCTCGACGTAGCCGGAGACCTTCGCCAGCTGGTCGGGGTTGTTCAGCGGGCCGTAGAAGCAGTCGGGGTCGGTGACGTCCCCGGTCTTCAGGTCCGCGGCCGCCTTGGTGAGGGCGGCGACGAAGTCGTCGTGGACGTCGGCGTGGACCAGCACGCGGGTGGCCGCGGTGCAGTCCTGGCCCGCGTTGAAGAAGCCCGCGTCGCGGATGCCCTCCACCGCCGCGGCCAGGTCGGCGTCCTCGAAGACGACGCAGGGCGCCTTGCCGCCGAGCTCCAGGTGCACGCGCTTGAGGTCCTTCGAGGCGCTCGCGGCCACCTCCGTGCCCGCCCGCACCGAGCCGGTGATCGAGACCATCGCGGGGGTGGGGTGCTCCACCATCAGCCGGCCGGTCTCGCGGTCGCCGCAGACGACGTTGAACACGCCCGGTGGCAGGATCTCGCCGAGCAGGCCGGCGGCGAACACCGCCGAGGCGGGGGTCGTGTCGGAGGGCTTGAGGACGACGGTGTTGCCCGCGGCGATGGCCGGCGCGAACTTCCACACCGCCATCATCAGCGGGTAGTTCCACGGCACGACCTGGGCGCAGACGCCGACCGGCTCGCGCCGCAGGAAGGACGTCATGCCCGCCATGTACTCCCCGGCGGACTTCCCCTCCAGCATGCGCGCCGCGCCCGCGAAGAACCGGATCTGCTCCAGCATCATCGGCAGCTCCTCCTGCCGGGTCAGCTCCAGCGGCTTGCCGGTGTTCTCGCACTCCACGGCGAGCAGCTCGTCGGCGTGGCGCTCGAAGGCGTCGGCGATCCGCAGCAGGGCGAGCTGCCGGTCGGCCGGCGTCGCGTCGCGCCAGGCGGGGAACGCGGCCTCGGCGGCGGCCATGGCGGCGTCGACCTCCGGGGCGCGGGAGAGCGGCGCGGTGGCGTAGACCCGGCCGGTCGTCGGGTCGACGATGTCGGTGGTCGCGCCGTCGGAGGCGTCGCGAGGCTCCCCGTCGACGACGTTGTGCAGCCGTCGCGGCTCGTCTGGGTTTCCTGTGGTCACGGCACCCTCCCGCGTCTCGTTCGCTCGTCGGTGAACGACCCAACCCTATGCCCCGGGCGGGCCTCGGCAACATGCCCAGCGGCGAACATCGGTTCGCCTGAGCGACAGGTTACGGGAAGAAGACCGCGTTCTGGGCCCGTCTCATGGAGATCCTTCGAATCCTGGGCGGTGGGTGCCGCCCGTACGGAGGAACCTGGCGCGAGGACGGCCGAGTCGGCGGGCGCGGGCGCGGGAGCTGTGCCAGCTTGGCACGCACGGACCAAGGGACCGACGGAACACCGGACCGACGGAACACCGGACCAACGGACGACCGACCAGCGGACAACCGAGCACGGACCAGTGACCCACTCCCCCGGCGGCTCTCCCCTCTCGCCGGGGCTTCAGTGGCGAGACGAGCGGAGGTGCCCGACCACCATGGCCCCAGCCGACACCAGGGCGGAGAAGAGAAGGGCGCGCAGAAAGCGGGCGGACCGCACGCGGACCGAAGGGACGACCGGCGACGGGACGACGACGTCCGAGGCGACCTCCGAGACGATGTCCGAGACGATGTCCGACGCGACGGCCACCGACCCGGCCACGGACCCGGCCACCCCCGACGCGACCGCCGCCGACGGGACGGCGACCGGAGGGCCGGCGGCCGAAGGGGTGACGGCCCCGGCTGCACACCCCGGAAGGGCCGACGACGGCCCCGGGGACGAGGCCCCGCCCCACCCCGCGACCGAGGGCGACGGCGACGGCACCGGCGCGGCACCCCCCGACGACGACGTGCTGTGGGCCCGCGACCTCCACTACGCCCACCAGGGCTCGCCCGCGCTGCTCGGCATCTCCCTCGGCGTGCGGAAGGGCGAGATCCTGGCCGTCACCGGCCCCCGCGGCGCCGGCAAGACCACGCTGCTCGCCTGCCTCTCCGGACACCTGCCACCCCAGCGCGGCGAGGTGTGGTTCGACAGCGTCCCCCTCCACAGCCTCGCGCCCGAGGCCCGCGAGCGCCTGCGCCGGGACCGTTTCGGCTGGGTCGGCGAGGCGCCCCACCTCGTTCCGGAGCTGACCGCCTGGGAGAACGCCGCCCTCCCGCTGCTGATGGCCGGCGCCGCGCACCGCGAGGCCCGGCGCGCCGCCCTGGAGTGGCTCGAACGGCTCGACGTCGGCGACTGCGCCCGCCACCGGCCGGCCTCGCTCTGCCAGGCGCAACGGCAGCGGGTCGCGATCGCCCGCGCGCTGGTCCACGGCCCCGAGGTGCTCCTCGCGGACGAGCCGACCGCCCCCCTGCACCAGTCCGACCGCGCGCAGGTCCTGCGCACCCTGACGACGGCCGGCCGCTCCCACGGCATCACCGTGGTGCTGGCCAGCCACGATCCCGAGGTGGCCACCCTGGCGGACCGCACCCTGACCCTCGTCGACGGCCGCGCCAGCGGCGAGACGGCGGCAGCCCCATGCTCGCTCTCCGCCTAGCCCGCGGCCTGCGCCCCTGGGCGTTGGGCCGCCGCCTGCTGTTGACCGGCGGGGCGGCGGGTGTCGGCTTCCTGCTGCTGGCCGCCCTCGGCTACGCGCTGGCGCACCCGGGCGACGGCGGCGCGGCGGCGTTGCGCCTGGCGTGCTGCGCGGTGCCGCTGGCCGCCACCGTGCAGCTGGCCGTGGCGGTGGGCCGGGCCGACCCGGCCGTGCACTCCCGCTCCGGCCTGGCGGCGGCGGGCCTCGGCCCGGCCCGGGTCCCGACGCTCGCGGCCACCTCGACGGCGCTGGCCGGGCTGCTGGGCAGCGTGCTGGCCCTGCTCGCCTTCCTGCTCCTGCGCGGCGACTTCTCGGGCCTGCCCGGCCTCGGCGGCCTGGGCGGCGCGCTCGACGAGGCGTCGGGCGGCGCGCTGGCCGGCGGCCGGCCGCTGCCGCTGCCCGCCGTCGTGACGCTCATGGCGGTCGTCCCGACGGTCGCCGCCGTGGCCACCGGGCTGTCGCTGCGCCCACGGCCCGACGTCTCCCCGTCCCCGCCGGGACCGGTGGGGACGGGGCGTGGGGAGGCGGCGCCGGCCGAGCCGCCGGTCCCCGCGCCCGGCGGGCTGCCGTGGGGCACCGCGCTGACGACGGCCGGGGTGGCGCTGAGCGTCTACGCGGCGCCGGGCGGCGCGGCCGCCTCGACGCTGGCGCTGCCGGGCGCGCTGGCCACGGTCACGCCCGGCATGGCCGGCGGCTGGCTGCTGGTCACGGCGGGCGTCGTGACGGCGGCGCCCGACCTGACGTACCGGTGTGGCCGGATGCTGGCCGCCGGGCGGCCCGGGGCGCGGCGGCTGCTGGCCGGGCGGTCACTGCAGCACGAGGCGGTGCGGCTGGGCCGCCCGCTCGGGGCGTTGACCGCCGCGACGGCCGCGCTGCTGGCGGCGTTGCGGCTGGAGGGCCCCGGCCTGTTCGGGCCGCTCGGCGTGGTCGGGGCCACGGTGGTGGTGGCCTGCCTGCTCGGCACACTCGGGGCCGCCGTGGCGCAGGCGCGGGCGGAGCGCGGCGACACCGTGGCGGCGTTGACACGGCTCGGCGCCTCGCGCCGGCTGCTGCGCGGGGTGGCCACGCTGCGGCTGTGCGTACTGGTGCCGGGCTTCGCCGCGCTGGCGTGGCTCGCGGCGGAGCTCATCCTGCTGCCGGTGGGAGCGTGACCACCTCGGCGGGGTCCACGACGACGCCGACCCGCGTGTCGTCGGGCGGGGCCGACCGTGGCGGGCAGGTGGCCTGGAGCTCGGGGCCGCGCTCCGGCGTCAGGAACAGCACGAGGTGGTCGCCGCGGAAGGTGCGGGCGCGCACCGTGCACCGCACCGTCGCCGCCTCGTCCTCGGGGCTGGTCAGCGCGAGGCCCGAGGGACGTATCAGCAGCTGGTGACGGCCCGACGGGGTGCCGGCCGGCACCGGCACCGGACCCCAGGGGGTGTCGGCCACGCGGCGGGACGCGCCGTCGGCGGCCCCGTCGGCCGCGCTGTCGGCGGCGCCGTCGCCCTCCCCGACCCGGGCCTCGGCGAGGTTGTGGAAGCCGAGGAAGCGGGCGGTGGCCGCGTCGGCCGGGCGCTGCCACACCTCGGCGGGTGTGCCGCTCTGCGCCACGCGGCCCTCGCGCATCACGACGACGCGGTCGGCCAGCGCGAACGCCTCGCCCTGGTCGTGGGTGACGGCCAGCACCGTGGTGCCCAGCCGCCGGAAGAGCTGCCGCAGCTCGACGACGAGCCGCTCCCGCAGGGTCCGGTCGAGGGCTCCCAGCGGCTCGTCGAGCATCAGCAGCCGCGGCCCGGGGGCCAGGGCCCGCGCGAGCGCGACCCGCTGCTGCTCGCCGCCGGAGAGGGTGGCGACGGCACGGCGCTGCGCGCCGGGCAGCCCCACGAGGTCGAGCAGCTCGGCGACGCGCCGCGTGACCTCCGCCCGGGGGGTGCGACGCACCCGCAGCCCGAAGGAGATGTTGCCCGCGACGTCGAGCTGCGGGAAGAGCTGGTGGTCCTGGAACATCAGGCCCACGCCACGGCGGTGGGCGGGGACACCGGCCTGGTCCCGGCCGGCGAGCCGTATCGCCCCGCCGTCGACGGGCGTCAGGCCCGCGACGGCGCGCAGCAGCGTGGACTTGCCGCTGCCGCTGGGTCCGAGGACGCAGACGGTCTGGTGCTCGGCGACGGCGAGGTCGACGGCGTCGAGCGCGGTGTGGCGGGGGCGGTCGAAGCGGACGGTGACCCCGTCGAGCTCCAGCAGCGGCGCCTGACCCGGGTCGCGCGTGGTTTCCGCCATGGTCACACCACCTCCGCGGTCCGGAGCGGACGAAGACGTTCGAGGAGCAGGAGGGTGACGGCACACAGCGCCATCAACAGCGTGCTGAGCGCCATCGCCTGCCCGTAGTTCAGCTCTCCTGCCCGGCCCAGTAGCCGGGCGATCGCCACCGGCAGCGTGGGCGCGTCGGCGCGGGCGATGAAGACGGTGGCGCCGAACTCGCCGAGGGAGACGGCGAAGGCGAAGCCCGCGGCCACGAGCACGCCCCGCCGCACCAGCGGCAGGTCCACCTCCCGCCAGGCCCGCAGCGGCGACGCGCCGAGGACGGCGGCGGCCTGCCGCAGCCGGTCGTCGATGGCCCGCAGCACGGGAAGCAGTGTGCGGACGACGAACGGGACGGCGACCAGGGCCTGGGCCAGCGGCACGATGACCCAGGAGGAACGCAGGTCGAGCGGCGGCTCGTCGAGGGCGATGAGGAAACCGAAGCCCACGGTGACGGCCGAGGTGCCCAGCGGCAGCATCAGCAGGGCGTCGACGCCGCGCAGCCACGGGCCACGGCGGCGGGCGAGCGCGGCGGCGGCCAGGCCGCCCACGACCACGGCGATGACGGTGGCGAGCGCGCCGTACCGCAGGGAGGTGCCGACGGCCTCCCAGGGCGCGACGAGGAACGAGCCGCCGTCGGCGGAGGCGAGCGCCCGGTAGTTGCCCAGGCCGTAGCCGCCGGAGACCGACAGCGAGCGCTCGACCAGGACCGCGATCGGCAGCAGGAGCAGCACCGCCACGACCGCGAGCACGCCCGCCAGCAGGCCCCACTCGCCCGCTCCGCGCGGCCGGTGGGAGGTGCGGGCCGGGTCGGTCAGCGCCAGCGTCGCCTCGGTGCGGCGGGTCACGAGGGCGTGCCCGGCCAGCAGGGAGGTGACGACGGCGAGTTGGAGCAGGGTGAGGACGGCGGCCGTCGGCAGGTCCAGCAGCTGCGCCGTCTGCCGGTAGATCTCCACCTCCAGCGTGGCGAAGCGGGGGCCGCCGAGGATCTGGATAGTGCCGAAGGAGGTGAAGGTGAAGAGGAAGACCAGCAGCGCGGAGGCGACGACGGCGGGCGCGAGGGCGGGCAGGGTGACGCGGCGCCAGGCGGTGAACGGGCCCGCGCCCAGCAGCCGCGCGGCCTCCTCCTGCCGGGGGTCCAGCTGCGCCCACAGCCCGCCGACCATGCGGACGACGACGGCGTGGTTGAAGAAGGCGTGGGCCAGCAGGATCGCCCAGACGCTGGTGTCCAGCCGCACACCCCAGGCGTCGTCCAGGAGCCCGCCGCGGCCCAGCAGCGCCAGGAAGGCGGCGCCCGTGACGACCGTGGGCAGCACGAACGGCACCACCACCACGGCGTGCAGCAGGCGCTTGCCGGGGAAGTCCAGGCGCGCGACGACGTAGGCGGCGGGCAGCGCGAGCGCGAGGGTCAGGGCGGTGGAGGCGGCGGCCTGCCAGACGGTGAACCACAGCACGGCGAGGGTGTCGGGGTCGGTGACCACCTCGGCGGCCCGCCCCAGCTGCCACGCGCCGTCGACGCGCAGCCCGCGTCCCGTGACGGCCGCGACGGGGTAGGCGAAGAAGACCGCGAGGAACGCCAGCGGCACGGCGAGCAGCGCGAGCCGGACGGCCGCGCCGCGCGCCGCGGCCCGACGGGCGGCGGCGCGTCGCGCCGCCGGGCCCCGCTCCTGCGCCTCCCGCTCCTTCGCCTCCCGCGGGGTCACCGCAGCACGATGGAGGACCACGCGTCGATCCACTCCTCGCGGTGGTCGGCGATCGTCTGCGGGTCGAGCGTGTGAGGGTCCTCGACGGGCTCGATGTACGTGCTGTACTCCTCGGGCAGCTCGGCCTCCGGGTTCACCGGGTTGACGAACATCTGCAGCGGCATGTCCTCCTGGAAGGGGCGGCCGAGCAGGAAGTCCAGCAGGGCACGTCCTCCCTCGGGGTTGTCTGCGCCGGCCAGCAGCCCGGCGAACTCGATCTGCCGGAAGCAGGTGCCGGTGGACACGCCGGTGGGAGCCTGCTCGGGCCACTCCTGCCGCGAGAGCTCGGCCAGCGGCGGGTCACCGTAGACGACCTCGACGGGCGGGCTGGAGGCGTAGGAGACGACCAGCGGCCGGTCGCCGCCGTTCCCCGCGCCGGAGAACCGCTCGTTGTACGCCTGCTCCCAGCCGTCGACGACCTCGACGCCGTTGTCCGACAGCCGCTCCCAGTAGTCCTGCCAGCCGTCCTCGCCGAAGGCGGCGACCGTGGCGAGGAGGAAGCCGAGACCGGGCGAGGAGGTCGCGGGGTTCTCGACCACCAGCAGCTCGGCGTAGGCCGGGTCGGCGAGGTCGTCGAGGGTCCGGGGCGGGTCGAGGTCGCGGTCGGCGAGGGCGGCGCGGTCGTAGTTGACGCAGATCTCGCCGGTGTCGACGGGGGTGACGCGGTGCTCTCCGGCGTCGAGCTGGAGCTCCTCGGGCACCGCGTCGAGGCTGGCCGCGCGGTGCGGCGTGAACAGCTCGGCGTCGAGGGCGCGCGAGAGGAGCGTGTTGTCGATCCCGAACAGGACGTCGGCCTGGGGGTCGTCCACGGTGAGGATCGCCTGGTTGACCATGACCCCGGCGTCGCCGCCCTGGAGCAGGTTCACCGTGTACCCGGTCTCCTCGGTGAAGTGCTCCAGCACGGCGTCGGAGACGAGGAAGGAGTCGTGCGTGAGGAGGGTGACCTCGCGGGCGTCGCCGCCCGAGCCGTCCGGGCCGCCGCCCTCGTCCCCGTCGCCGGAGCCGCAGGCGGTGAGCGCGGCGAGCGAGGTCAGGGTGAGGACAACGGCGGTGGCGAGTTGGTGGGTGCGCGTCATCGTGCTGCGAGCTGCTTTCTTCGCGAGGGCAGGCGCGCGGGACGCGACACGAGAGAGGATCCGAACTTCCTACCCAGCATGACCTGGGCGAGGTTCGAGGGTCTGCGGCCCGTTGCCGCACTCTCAGCGCTGCGAGCGCTCCCCTGTCGGAACTGTGTTCGGGCCCACGATAGCAGCCCGCGCTCCGCCGCCCCTCAGCGCGCGGAGGCGGCGAGCTGCCCGCAGGCCCCGTCGATCTCCTGCCCGCGGGTGTCGCGGACGGTCACCGGCACGCCGTGTGCCTGGAGACCCGCGACGAACGCCGCCTCGTCCTCGGGGCGCGAGGCGGTCCAGCGCGAGCCGGGCGTCGGGTTGAGCGGGATGAGGTTGACGTGGGCGCCGTGGCCCCTGACGAGGCGGCCGAGCAGGTCCGCGCGCCACGCCTGGTCGTTGACGTCGCGGATCAGGGCATACTCGATGGAGATCCGGCGGCCGGAGCGCTCGGCGTAGGACCAGGCCGCGTCCAGCACCTCGCGGACGGGCCAGCGGGTGTTGACGGGGACGAGGGTGTCGCGCAGCTCGTCGTCGGGGGCGTGGAGCGAGACCGCGAGGCGGCAGCTGAAGCCCTCGTCGGCGAGGCGGTGCATGGCGGGGACGAGGCCCACGGTGGAGACGGTGATGCCGCGCTGGGAGAGGCCGGCGCCGTCGGGGTCGGGGTCGGTGAGGCGGCGGATGGCGCCCACCACCCGGTTGTAGTTGGCCAGGGGCTCGCCCATGCCCATGAAGACGACGTTGGTCAGCCGGGCGGGACCGCCCGACACCTCGCCGTCGCGCAGCGCGCGCATGCCGGCGACGATCTGGTGGACGATCTCGGCGGTGGAGAGGTTCCGGTCGAGGCCGGCCTGGCCGGTGGCGCAGAACGGGCAGTTCATGCCGCAGCCGGCCTGGGAGGAGACGCACATCGTGACCCGGTCCGGGTACCGCATCAGCACCGACTCCACGAGCGTGCCGTCGTGCAGCCGCCAGAGCGTCTTGCGGGTGGCGCCGTCGTCGCAGGCGACGTGGCGCACGACGCTCATCAGGCTGGGCAGCAGCTCGCCCGCCAGCCGCTCGCGCACGGCGGCCGGCAGGTCCGTCAGCTCGGCGGGGTCGTCGGTGAGCCGCGTGAAGTAGTGCCGCGACAGCTGGCGGGCGCGGAACGGCTTCTCGCCCAGCTCGGCGACGGCCGAGCGGCGCTCGGCGGGGGCGAGGTCGGCGAGGTGGCGCGGCGGGCGCGCGGCGCCGCGCGGCGCGACGAAGGTGAGCTCTCCAGGTGCAGGCATGACCCACCCAGTCTCGCAGACGCGGACGGGTGGTGGTGGCCGGCGCCGATCAGCCGGCACCGATCAGCCGGCTCCGACGAAGATCACGAGCAGCAGCCAGGCCACCGGCGCGGTGGGCAGCAGCGAGTCGAGCCGGTCCATGATGCCGCCGTGGCCCGGCAGCAGCGTGCCCATGTCCTTGATGCCGAGGTCGCGCTTGATCATGGACTCGCCCAGGTCGCCGAGCGTGGCGCTGGCGGCCACCGCCAGGCCCAGCAGCAGCCCCTGCCACCACACGCCGTCGTCGATCAGCAGGTGCATCGCGACCGCCCCGGCCGCCATCGCGAACAGCACGGCGCCCGCCAGCCCTTCACGGGTCTTGCCGGGGCTGATGCGGGGAGCGAGCTTGTGCCGGCCGAGCCGCCACCCGACGGCGTAGGCCCCGGTGTCGCTGACCACCGTCAGGAGGATGAAGGTGAAGACCCGCCAGGCCCCGTCGTCCGCCATGAGCATGAGGGCGACGAAGGTGGCGAGGAAGGGCACGTAGAACACGGCGAAGACGCCGGCGGTGACGTCCCGCAGGTAGTTCTCCGGCGGCCCCGCGATGCGCCACAGCGCGACGCCGAGCGCCGTCAGCGCCGTCGCGGTCCACGCGGCGTCGGCACCGCCCGCGTAGCCGGCGACGACCATGGCGGCGCCGCCCAACGCGAGCGGCGGCAGGGGCAGCCGGATCGCCTTCCGCTCCGCGAGGCGGGCGGTGAGCTCCCAGAGGCCGACGACCACGGCGACCGCTATGACGCCCACGAACGCCGGCTTGTAGACGAAGAGTGAGACGAGGACGAGTGCGCCCAGGGCCAGGCCGACACCCACCGCCGCGCGCAGGTCACGGCCCGCGCGCTTCCTCACGCGGGGGGCCTGGGCGCGGGGAGCCTGGGGAACGCCGACCGGCGGGCCGGGCTGCGGCGTCGGCACGCCACGCGCGGCGTCGTCGGACGGGCCGGGGCCTGCCCCGGGTGCCGTGGGGGGGGTGGGCGCCATAGGCCGAGTCTGCGACGAGTTCCCCGAATCGCGCAGCGGACCCGCCGGGGCGACGCTGGCGCGCTGCGCCGGTCCCCAGGATGATTCGTTCACAGGTGACAGAGTCCTCGTGGTCAAGCGGGTGCCGGCCTCAGACCTCCAGCAGCTCGGCTTCCTTCTGCTTGAGCAGCTCGTCCACCTGCGCGACGTACTTGGCCGTCGTGTCGTCGAGCTCCTTCTCGCCGCGCCGGCCCTCGTCCTCGCCGACCTCGCCGTCCTTGATGGCCTTGTCGATGGCCTCCTTGGCCTTGCGACGCACGCCACGGATCGAGATCTTGGCGTCCTCGCCCTTGGAGCGGGCCACCTTGATGAACTCGCGGCGACGCTCCTCGGTCAGCTCGGGAAGCACCACCCGGATGACGTTCCCGTCGTTCGTCGGGTTGACGCCGAGGTCGGAGTCGCGGATCGCCTGCTCGATGTTGCGCAGCGAGCTCTTGTCGAAGGGGGTCACGACGGCCATGCGGGCCTCGGGAACCGCGAAGGACGCGAGCTGGTTGATGGGGGTCATCGTGCCGTAGTACTCGGCCACGATCTTGTTGAACATCGCCGGATGGGCACGGCCGGTGCGGATCGCGGCCAGATCCTCCTTGGCGACCACGACCGTCTTCTCCATCTTCTCCTCGGCCTCGAGGAGGGCTTCTTCGATCACCACGTGCTCCTGGTTCGATGTGTGAGGCGGGCGCTCGTCCACGCGGTCACGCCCGCCGCCCCTGGTTGTTCACGAGTGTGCCGATCTTCTCACCCTTTACCGCACGGGCGATATTGCCCTCCGCCAGCAGCTCGAACACCAGGATGGGCAGTCCGTTGTCGCGGCAGAGCGTGATGGCGGTGGAGTCGGCGACCTTCAGGTCCCGGGTGATGACCTCGCCGTAGTCGAGGGCGTCGAAGCGCACGGCGTCGGGATTGGTCGCCGGGTCGGAGTCGTAGACGCCGTCCACGCCGTTCTTGCCCATCAGCAGCGCCTCGGCGTCGATCTCCAACGCGCGCTGTGCGGCGGTGGTGTCCGTGGAGAAGTACGGCATGCCCATGCCGGCGCCGAAGATGACCACGCGGCCCTTCTCCAGGTGGCGGACGGCCCGCAGCGGGATGTACGGCTCCGCGACCTGGCCCATGGTGATGGCGGTCTGCACCCGGGTCTCGATGCCCTCCTTCTCCAGGAAGTCCTGGAGCGCCAGGCAGTTCATGACCGTGCCGAGCATGCCCATGTAGTCGGAGCGGGCGCGGTCCATGCCGCGCTGCTGGAGTTCGGCGCCGCGGAAGAAGTTACCGCCGCCGATGACCACGGCGAGCTGCGTGCCGGCACGCACCACCGCGGCGATCTCACGGGCCATCGCGTGCACGACGTCCGGGTCGACGCCCAGTCCTCCGCCGCCCGCGAAGGCTTCTCCCGACAGCTTCAACAGGAAGCGCCGGGTCTTGTCGTCGTTGTTCATGGAGCTCTCCTCGTGCACGCGCGAAGGAGGCCACTGCCTGCGGGCGGGGTGCCGAAGCACCCCGGCCCGGCGACGCGCGGTGTCCCTGCTCGGCAGTGGCCTCCTCGTCACAACTGCGGGTCGCCGGGTGGCGGGACCCGGTCGGCACCCGGCTGGCGCCCGACCGGGCGTGCGGCCCTGGTGCCGTGCCCGACAATAGCGGGCCGGGCCCGTTCCGCCGCCGACGGCACGGAGCGGAGAGACCTTACGGCTTCAGCCCTGACGATCGTCCGGGGACGGTCAGGAGCCGACGCGGAAGCGGGCGAAGCTGGTGAGCGTCGCGCCCGCCTCCGTCAGGACCTTCTGCACGGTCTTCTTGTTGTCCTTGGCGAAGGGCTGGTCCAACAGCACGTTCTCCTTGAAGAAGCCGTTGACCCGGCCCTCGACGATCCGGGGGAGGGCCGCCTCGGGCTTGCCCTCCTCCTTCGCGGTCGCCTCGGCGATGCGGCGCTCGTTCTCGACCACGTCGGCGGGAACGTCCTCACGGGTGAGGTACGCCGGCTGGAAGGCGGCGATGTGCTGCGCCACGTCCTTGGCGACCTGGGCGTTCTCCGCCTCCAGCGCGACCAGGACGCCGACCTGCGGGGGCAGGTCGGGCATGGTGCGGTGGAGGTAGGAGGCCACGTATCCGCCGGTGAAGCGGGCGAAGCGGTCGAGCACGATCTTCTCGCCCAGCGTCGCGTTCGCCTCGTCGACGAACTGCTGCACGGTCTTGCCGGGCTCGATCTCGGAGGCGAGCAGCGTCTCGAGGTCGGCCGGGGCCGTCGCGAAGACGTGCTCGGCGACGGCGGCCGCGGCGGCCTGGAACTTCTCGCCCTTGGCGACGAAGTCGGTCTCGCACTTCAGCTCGACCAGCACACCGGAGGTGGCGTCGTCGGCGATGCGCGCGACGACGGCGCCGTTGGACGCGGTGCGTCCCTCGCGCTTGGCCACGCCCTTCTGGCCCTTGACCCGCAGGATCTCGACGGCCTTCGCGACGTCGCCCTCGGCCTCGTCCAGCGCCTTCTTACAGTCCATCATGCCGGCGCCGCTGAGCTCGCGGAGCTTCTTGACGTCGGCGGCGGTGAAGTTCGCCATGGTTACGTGATTCTCTTCCGTCCCGGATTGTCGTGTGGATCGGCGTCCGTGACCGGCCTCAGCCCTGCTCGGCGGGGGCGTCCTGGCCGGTCTCCGCCTCGGGCTGCTCCGCGGCCGGGGCCGCCTGCTCCTCGCCCTGCTCGGCGGGGGCTGCGGACTCGGCGGGGGCTGCCGACTCGGCGCCCTGCAGGAGCTCGCGCTCCCACTCCGGCAGCGGCTCGGCCGCCGCGGCGGCGGGCTTCTCGCCCTCCTTCGCCTCGGCGGCGCCGGAGCGGGCGATGAGGCCCTCGGCGACGGCGTCGGCGATCACGCGGGTGAGCAGCGTGACGGAGCGGATCGCGTCGTCGTTGCCCGGGATCTTGTAGTCGACCTCGTCGGGGTCGCAGTTGGTGTCGAGGATCGCGACGACCGGGATGTTCAGCTTGCGAGCCTCGCCGACGGCGATGTGCTCCTTCTTGGTGTCCACGATCCAGACCGCGCTGGGCACCTTCTGCATGTCGCGGATGCCGCCCAGGGTCTTCTCCAGCTTGGCCTTCTCCCGGGAGAGGACCAGCAGCTCCTTCTTGGTCAGACCGGAGGCCGCGACGTCGTCGAAGTCGATCTGCTCGAGTTCCTTCAGGCGCTGGAGCCGCTTGTGGACGGTCGAGAAGTTCGTGAGCATGCCACCCAGCCAGCGCTGGTTGACGTACGGCATGCCGACCCGGGTCGCCTGCTCGGCGATGGCCTGCTGGGCCTGCTTCTTGGTGCCGACGAACATGACGGAACCGCCGTGCGCGACGGTCTCCTTGACGAACTCGTAGGCGCGGTCGATGTACGACAGCGACTGGAGCAGGTCGATGATGTAGATGCCGTTGCGCTCGGTGAAGATGAACCGCTTCATCTTCGGGTTCCAGCGGCGGGTCTGGTGCCCGAAGTGGACGCCGCTCTCCAGCAGCTCCCGCATCGTGACGACGGCCATGGCCGTTCTCCTTGTGATGCTCGGTTGTCCGCGCCGCCCGGCCGGACGGCGCTCCTGACGCCCCGACGCGTCGTACCGCGGAGCTCCCGGCCTCCGTGGGGAGGCCACTCCGGGGACCGAGTGACGCGACCTCCGCGGCGCCACGGACGTGGCCGTTGCGCCGAGGTGGCGGGGCATGCGAGGTCGATCCGGGGGTCCGGATCGCCACCAGCAGTGTACGGGACCGGGTGAGGCCGGGGCGACCAGCGGACGGTCGCAGGGGCGGGGCACCAGGCGTCCCCCACACGGGTGACGGAGTTGCGCACAGGCCCCGGGTTCTCCACCGGTTCGCCCACCCGCACCCCACCCCCGTCACGATGGGTCACTCTGAGTGACGGAGGTGATCCGGATGAACGGGCGAGGTGCGCTCGGACGGTTCGGCGAGCGGGTGGCCGCGCGGTGGCTGTGCGACCTGGGCATGACGATCCTTGAACGGAACTGGCGGTGCCGCGCGGCCGGCGCCGCCGGGGTCGCCGGGGTCGCCGGCGAGATCGACATCGTGGCCCGGGAGGAGGGGCGGGAGGGCGCGCTGGTGGTGTGCGAGGTGAAGACCCGACGGGCCACCTCCTACCAGCAGCCGATGGCGGGGCTCGCGCCCCGCCAGTCGCGACGGCTGCGGGAGCTGGCCCAGCGCTGGCTGTGCGAGCGGTGGCTCGTGGAGCACGGCGCACCCCCGGCGGGAGGGGTCAGGATCGACCTGGTCGGGATCGTGCTGCCGCTGCGGGGCGGCCCGGTGGTGGAGCACGTCAGGGGGGTGGCGTGATGTCGTTCGCCCGCACCTGCGCGGTCGCGCTCGTCGGTGTCGAGGGGGTGGTGGTCGAGGTCCAGGCCGATCTGGAGCCGGGGGTGGCGTCGTTCTCCCTGGTGGGCCTCGCCGACAAGTCGCTGAGCGAGAGCCGGGACCGGGTCAGGGCCGCGGTGATCAACTCGGGGGCCGAGTGGCCGCAGAAGAAGCTCACCGTCGGGTTGAGCCCGGCGGCGGTGCCCAAGTGCGGCAGCGGCTTCGACCTGGCCGTCGCGTGCAGCGTGCTCGCCGCGGCCGAGCGGATCGACCCGCGGTCGATCGCCGAGCTGATGATGGTCGGTGAGCTGGGGCTCGACGGGCGGGTCAGGCCCGTGCGCGGGGTGCTCCCCGCCGTGCTCACCGCGGCCGGCGCCGGATACAGACACGTCGTCGTCCCCGAGGAGGCCGCCGCGGAGGCGTCCCTGGTGCCCGACGTCTCGGTGCTGGGCGTGCGCAGCCTGCGCCAGCTGATCGCGCTGCTGGCCGACGAGACGGTGCCCGAGGAGCCGGCGGACGAGCGCCGTGGTGGTGACGACGGGGAGGACGGCGTGCCCGGCCTGCTCGGCGCGGGTTGGGGTGTTCCGCAGTCCGCCGGGCTCTTCCAGGCGCCGCACGCCGAGGCGCGGCACGCGCCCGACCTCACCGAGGTCGCCGGGCAGCGCCTGGCGCGGCGGGCGTTGGAGGTCGCGGCGGCGGGGCGCCATCACCTGCTGTTGCAGGGCGCCCCCGGTGCGGGCAAGACGATGCTCGCCGAGCGGCTGCCGGGACTGCTGCCGCCGCTGACGCAGCGGGAGGCGCTGGAGGTCACGGCCGTGCACTCGGTGGGCGGTGCCCTGCCCGCCGGCAGGCCGCTGATCGACCGCGCCCCGTACTGCGCCCCGCACCACTCCGCGTCGATGGCCGCGCTGGTCGGCGGTGGCAGCGGGCTGCCGCGGCCCGGCGCGGTGTCGCTGGCCCACCACGGGGTGCTGTTCATCGACGAGGCTCCCGAGATGAGCCGCCAGGTGCTGGACGCGCTGCGCCAGCCCCTGGAGTGCGGGCACGTGGTGGTCGCGCGGGCCGCGGGGACGGTGCGTATGCCTGCCCGGGTGCTGCTCGTGCTCGCGGCCAACCCCTGTCCCTGCGGCCGTCACGGCTCGGCCGGCGGGGAGTGCGAGTGTCTCCCGAGCACGGTCCGTCGGTACCGGGCGAGACTGTCGGGCCCGTTGCTCGACCGCGTGGACCTGCGCGTGCCGGTGGAGCCCGTGGCACGGGCGGAGCTGGTCTCCGGGACCGTCGGCGAGGCGACGGCGGTGGTGGCGCAGCGGGTGCTGGCCGCCCGCGACCGGGCCGTCGCGCGGTACGCCGGCACGCCCTGGACGTCGAACGGCGAGGTGCCGGGGCACGAGCTGCGCTTCCGCTTCGCGCCGGTGCCGTCCGCCCTGGCGCGCGCCGAGCAGGATCTGGAGCGGGGGCTGCTCACCGCTCGGGGCCTGGACCGGGTGCTGCGGGTCGCCTGGACCGTGGCAGACCTCGCCGGACACGATCGGCCGACCGCCGACGACGTGGACGCCGCGCTGGAGCTGCGCACCGGCGTGCGACGCGGTGCCGGTGTCCTCGGGAGCCTGCCGTGACGCGCGACGTGGGCGTGGAGGAGTCGCCGGAGGTGTGGGAGACGCGGCGGGCACGGGCGGCGCTGGCGAGGATCGTCGAGCCGGGCGACGAGCGGGCGGGGCGGTGGCTTGAGGAGCTGGGCCCCGTGGCGGTGTGGCGGGCGGTGCGGGAGGGCGGGCAGCCGCTGGCCGGCGCCTCGGCGCACCGCTGGGCGGGGATGCGGCTGCGCGCGGAGCGGACCGACCCCGACCGGGACCTGGCGGCGATCGCTCGGCTCGGCGGCAGGTTCGTCTGCCCCGGCGACGGGGAGTGGCCCCGCCAGCTGGACGACCTGGGGGCGTCGAGGCCGATCGGGCTGTGGGTGCGCGGGCCGTGCTCGCTGCGGCTGGTGGCGCTCCGCTCGGTCGCCCTGGTCGGCGCCCGCGCCTGCACGGACTACGGCGCCCACGTCGCGGCCGAGTTGGGCGGCGCGCTGGCCGAGCGCGGCTGGACCGTGGTCTCCGGCGCGGCGTACGGCGTCGACGGCGCGGCACACCGGGGGGCCCTCGCGGTGGGAGGCGCCACGGTGGCGGTGCTGGCCTGCGGGGTGGACGTCGACTATCCGGCGGGCCACGGCGAGCTGCTGCGGCGGATCGCCGCCGACGGCCTGCTGGTCGCGGAGCTGCCTCCGGGGGCGCATCCGGCACGCAGCCGCTTCGTCCAGCGCAACCGTGTGATCGCCGCGCTGACCCGCGGCACGGTCGTGGTGGAGGCCGCGCGACGGAGCGGCTCGCTCATCACCGCGCGCCACGCGGAGCGGTTGGGGCGGCACCTGATGGCGGTCCCGGGCCCGGTCACCTCGGGTCTGTCCGCCGGCGCGCACCGCCTGATCCGCGAGCACGCCACGCTGGTGAGTGACGCCTCGGAGATCGTCGAGCTCACCGGCGCGATGGGGGAGGTCGCCGAGGAGCCGGCCCGGCCCGTGGTGCCGAGGGACCTGCTGGCGCGGGAGGCCGCGCAGGTGCTGGACGCGCTGCCCGCGGTCGGCGCGCGGGACGCGGAGGAGCTGGCGCGGGGCGCCTGTTCCAGCCCGGAGGCCGTCACGGCTCGGCTGCACGAGTTGAGCTCCCTCGGCTTCGTCGAACGTGTGGGCGATCGCTGGCAGTTGTGCCGGTGAACCGACACACGGCCGGGTTGACGCCCCGTGGCCCCCCACGGGCGCACCACCAGCGTGGTCCCCGTTCGCGCGGGGCTCGTTCGGTCTGCGCTCCCGCGCGAATCCTCGCCCACGTGCGCAATGCAACATCCCAGTCACGCTACGCTCACAGGGTTCTGACACCAGAACCCGCACGAGAAGCACGTCACCCTGGCAGAACGGCTCACGACGACGCATGCCACAGCACTCCCCCGGGCCCCAGGACGCGGCGCCACGGCCGGCAGCGGCTGAGAGCGCCGCCGGCTCTCCCGCGCCCACCTCCCTCGAGGAGCTGTGGCGCTGCTACAAGACCACCGGCGACGAACGGCTGCGCGAGCAGCTGATCCTTCACTACTCGCCGCTGGTCAAGTACGTGGCGGGCCGGGTCAGCGTGGGCCTGCCGCCCAACGTGGAGCAGGCCGACTTCGTCTCCTCGGGGGTGTTCGGGCTCATCGACGCGATCGAGAAGTTCGACCCGGACCGGTCGATCAAGTTCGAGACGTACGCGATCACCCGCATCCGGGGGGCGATGATCGACGAGCTGCGGGCACTGGACTGGCTCCCCCGGTCGGTGCGGCAGAAGGCCCGCGCCATCGAGCGCGCCTACGCCACCCTGGAGGCGTCGCTGCGGCGCACGCCCTCCGAGTCCGAGGTCGCCCGGGAGATGGGCATCAGCCTGGAGGAGCTGCAGGGCGTCATCAGCCAGCTCTCGCTGGCGAACGTGGTGGCCCTCGAGGAGCTGCTGCACGCCGGCGGCGAGGGCGGCGACCGGCTGAGCCTGATGGACACCCTGGAGGACACGGCCGCCGACAACCCGGTGGAGGTGGCCGAGGACCGGGAGCTGCGCCGCCTGCTGGCACGCGCCGTCAACACGCTGCCGGAGCGCGAGAAGACCGTCGTGACCCTCTACTACTACGAGGGGCTCACGCTCGCGGAGATCGGCGAGGTCCTCGGCGTCACCGAGAGCCGGGTGAGCCAGATCCACACCAAGTCGGTGTTGCAGCTGCGGGCCAAGCTCGCCGACGTCAGCGGCGGCTGACCCCCGCCGGCCCCGGACCACCTCGGCCAGGGCCTATCGTGAGTGCGTGCCCAGGATCCAGGCGGCCTCCGTGGCCGAGCACCGCAGGATGCAGCGCGCCGCGCTGCTGGGCGCCGCGCGGTCCCTCCTGACCGAGGGGGGCGTGACGGCCCTGACCTTCCCGGCCATGGCGCGACGCGCGGGCATGGCCCGCTCCTCCGTCTACGCGTACTTCTCCTCCCGCGCCGCCGTGGTCGAGGAGCTGTGTGCCGCCGACTTTCCGCTCTGGGCGGCGGAGGTCGAGGCGGCGATGGCGGACGCGGCCTCGCCGCGCGACCAGATCGAGGCGTACGTGCGCCGACAGCTGGCGCTCGCGGCCGACCAACGGCATCGGGCCGTGGTGGCGATCTCCGCGGGGGAGCTGAGCGCGGCGGCCAGGGAGAAGATCCGCGCGGCGCACGAGGGGCTGCTGGAGATGGTGGTCGGCGTGCTGCGCGACCTCGGACACCGCGAGCCACGGGTGACGGCGCTGCTCGTGCAGGGCGTCGTGGACGCCGCCGTCCGCTGCGTCGACGCTCGGAGCCCCGGCCGGGACCCCGAGGACGTGGTGGCGGCCGCCGTCCGGCTGGTGCTCGACGGCGTCGGGGAGCGGGACCCCGGTGACGGGCAGCAGTCGGGAGGGTCCGGCGCGTAGCAGCCGGGGTGGCAGGAGGGAGAGCGGGTCGCGGTAGTGCTCGCCCCGCAGCAGACCCCAGTGCAGGCAGGGACCGGGACAGTGGAACGGCCCGTCGGCGAGCTTTCCGACCACCTCGCCCGCCCTCACCCGCTGTCCCTCGGTCACGGCCGGTCGCACCGGCTCGTAGGTGACACGCAGCGGGGGCCCGCCGGTGCCGTCGAGCTCCACGACGACCACCCCCCGCCCGGCGACCGGGCCGGCGAAGGCGATCCGGCCGTCGGCCACCGCTCGCACGGGCGCGCGGGCCGCCGTCGCCAGGTCGACCCCGCGGTGGCCTGGCCCCCAGGGGGTGGCGGGCGGCTCCCACAGCCGGGCCACCAGGGGCCGGGGACCGCCGTCCGCGGCCGGCACCGGCCAGGCCCGCTCCCGGCCGTCGGCGCTGGCGGGCAGCGCGAGGAGGAACGCGGACAGGGCAGTGGAAAGCGTGGAGAGGATCGTCATGCCGCCAGCCTGCTCGTCGATCACCCTCCGTGGCGGACCGTGTTCGACATCTGTGGATGGCGGCGGGCCTGTGGATACGGCGCTCCCTCGTAAGGGTGAAGACGCCGGACCAGGCGGCTCGCGCACGGAGCGCGCTCTGGCGAATCGTTCAGCCGCCGCGCCCGCCCCCGAAGCCGGAGTCCTCGGGGAGATCGAGCTCACTGCGGTTGAGTTCCTCGACGTTCACGTCCTTGAACGTCAGCACGCGCACGCGCTTGACGAAGCGTGCCGGCCGATACATGTCCCACACCCAGGCATCCGCCATGGTGACCTCGAAGAACACCTCTCCCTGCACCGAGTGGACCTGCATCTCGTAGTCGTTGGTGAGGTAGAAGCGACGCTCCGTCTCGATCACGTAGGTGAACAGCCCGACCACGTCGCGGTACTCCCGGTAGAGCTTCAGCTCCATCTCGGTCTCGTACTTCTCGAGGTCCTCGGCACTCATGGCGTGATCCCCTTCAGCCGTGCGTCCCCCGTGCGTTCCCTCATTGTGCGTCACCGACGACGTTGACACGCCGCGACGCCCTCCGGGAGGCCCTGCGGCGGACGAGCGGCCCGTGGAGCGCGCCCGCGACGATCAGCAGCACGCCCGACCCGACGGCGAGGAGCAGCAGCACGAGCGGGCCACGCTCGGAGACGCCGCCCGGCTGCCCGGCGAAGCCGTCCGCGCTGGGAAGCAGTCCGACGCGGCCGATCGGCCACACCGTCGCGTCGACACGGGCCGAGACCGCCTCGCGCGGCACCGTGCCGGGATGGGAGTCCGTCAGCATCGACCGCGAGTCGAGCGAGTCGTGCCGGTGGTCGCCGATGAGGAAGAGCTCCCCGTCGGGCACCGAGGCCGAGAAGGCCTGGGGCTCGCGGCGGGAGTCCTCATCGAGGTAGGGCTCCTGGATGGGTTCGTCGTTCACCGTGAGCAGGCCGTCCGCCGTGCAGCAGGCGACACGGTCGCCGCCGACGCCGACGACCCGCTTGATCATCGGCGCGTCGCCCCACACCTCGTCGGTGAAGACCACGACATCGCCGCGGCGGACCTCGTCCCCGTCGATCCGCTCGGCCAGCACCCGGTCCCCCGCGGAGACCGAGGGCGCCATGGAGTCCGTCGGCACGGCGTACGGCTGGTAGAGGAGGGCCCCCGCGACGAAACCCCCGAGGAAGAGCACCAGGCCGAGGGCGATCGCCACCCCGGCCAGCACCCGTCCCCCGCGCGTCCCGGCGTCACGGCTCGACGCGTCACTCACGCCACGCTCACCTGCCCCCTGCTGCTACCCGGTGCCTACCCTCGCGGACGTCCGCTGTGGTCAGGAGGTGACCCTACCCCTCCCTCCTCCCCGGCCGGCCAGCCCCACATTCGTCGACCAGGAGAACGGGTCAGGCGGAGGGCGAGCCGCCAAGCCGGCGACGCCGCCGCCACAGGACCAGCGGAACCGCGCCGGCCAGACCCACCGCCGGCGGCGCGAGGGCGGAGCCGGCCACGACGTCGAAGGTGTCCGGGCTCGGCAGGGTGGACCACCGCGACACCGGCCAGGCCACCACGACGGCCCGACCGACGACCTTGCTCTCGGGCACGGTGCCCTGGCCCTCCAGATCCTGGTGGTACCGGGAGTCGAGGGAGTCCTGGCGGTTGTCACCCATCACCCACAGCCGGTCCTCGGGCACGGTGATGGGCCCGAAGGGCCGGTCACCGCAGGGCGTGCTGCCGGGGCTGAGGTACGCGCTCTCGTCGAGCGGCTCACCGTTGACCACCACCGGCCCGCCGTCCTTGCACTCCACGGTGTCGCCGCCCACCGCGATCACTCGCTTGATCAGGTCCTGCTCCTCCGACGACGGCATCAGCCCGACGAAGCTCAGCACGTCCTGCACGGCGGCACCGATCCCGCCGCTCGACGGCGTGTCCCCGAGCCAGCCGCCCGGGTCGTTGAAGACGACGACGTCGCCGCGCCCGGGCTCGGAGCCGAACCAGGGCGTCAGCTTGTCGACGAGAACGCGGTCTCCCTTCTGGAGGGTGTCCCGCATGGACTCCGAGGGGATGGAGAAGGCCTGCACCAGGAACGTCTTGATGACCAGCGCCAGGACGATGGCGATACCGACGAGGATCGGCAGCTCCTTCCAGAAGGACCGCTGCTTGGCCTCCTTGCGGGGCTTTCCGTCGCCCTCACCTGCCGCGCCCTCCGCGCCGTCACCGCTCCCGCCGGACGCACCGCCCTCGGAGGCGCCCTCCGCGCCGGACGACCCGTCCTGTCCGGACGGGCCCTTCGGCCCGCTCGCATCGACAGGGCTCGCGCGACCCTCGCCCGAGGCGCCGGCCCCGGGACCGCCACGGTCGCCGGTGCCAGGGGACTTCTCGTCGGATGCCTCGGGCCCCGGCGGCACCGGACGGTCCTCCGGCTCCTCCGCGCTGGACCGCGGACCGACCGCTACATCCCCCACACCTACTCCTCACGCTCCGTCCTGGCCTGTCGGATATCCGCAACAGGCTCACCATTCCCATAACGAGCGGGAGTTCCGCAGGAGTCGGGAGCCGCGAAAATTCCTCGCGATTGTCCCTCCCGGCGTTGACGGAGCCGGCGCCGGGGTCCGGAACGGCCGCGAAGGCCTCCTCGCCGCCCAGACGCTGCCAGTGCCCGAAGGGCCAGGCGATGACCACCGCCCGTCCCACGACCAGGTTCTCCGGCACCGTGCCGTGCCACCGGTCGTCAAGGTGGAACCGGGAGTCGGCCGAGTTCGACCGGTGGTCGCCCATCACGAAGATGCGGTTCTCGGGGACCTTCACCTCGAACTCGATCTGTGAGGGAGGGTTGCCGGGGAAGAGGTACGGCTCGTCCACCGGCGCGCCGTTGACCGTGACCCTGCCCTGCGCGTCGCAACAGGCCACCGTGTCGCCACCGACCCCGATCACGCGCTTGATGAGGTCGTCGTCCTCGCTCGGCAGCAGGCCGATCCACGTGAGGAATCCCTTGACCTGCTTGATCCCGATCGGGTCGTCGTCCTCGGTGGCGGCGGCGCCCGTGTCCTGCAGGAGCCAGCCGCCGGGGTCGTTGAAGACGACGACGTCGCCGCGCTCGGGCTCCCACCCGAACCACGGCGTCAGCTTGTCGACCAGCACCCGGTCGTCGATCCGAATCGTTTCCTCCATCGATCCGGACGGGATGACGAACGCCTGGACCAGAAACGTCTTCAACACCAGGGCGATCAGCAGCGCCACACCTATGAGGATCGGGATCTCGCGGGTGGCGCGCAGCCGGCGGCGACGCTTGATCCGCTTGGCGGCCCGGCGGCGGGCGGCCCGCCCCTCACCAGGGCCGCGCAGCGTGGTCCTCGGCTCGTCCGACTCCGGCTGCTGGTGATCCCTGGGCGCGGCGTGCCGGGAGGTGTGGCCGTGGCCGGCGGGGCGCGGCTCGTCGGCTCCGCGCTCGTGGCGCGGGCGTCCTCGTTTTCCCACGACGGCTACCCTCGACCCGAACCGAGGCCGGCCCAGCGGCTGGGCGGCCAGCCGATCCACTCGACCCGGCCGATGACCTGGTCCTCGGGAACGGTGCCGCCTCCCGGGGAGCCGAGGTACTCCCGGGAGTCGGCGGAGTCGGAACGGTGGTCACCCATCACCCACAACCGTCCCTCCGGCACCTGGATGTCAAACCTGACGTTCGAAGGTCTGTCCCCTGGATAAACGTACGGCTCGTCCAGGGGTTCCCCGTTGACCTCGATCCGGCCCTGGCTGTCGCAGCAGCGCACACGGTCTCCACCGACGCCGATCACGCGCTTGACGTAGTCCGTCTCGGAGGACTGGGCCAGACCGACCGCGGCGCCCGCCGCGCGCAGCAGGCCGCCCAGCGGCCCGGGGTCGGAGGACTCCCCGCCGAACACGCCGCCGCCGTCGAAGACGATGACGTCGCCACGACGCACCTCGCCGCCGAAGCGGTAGGCCAGCTTGTTGACCAGCACCCGGTCCCCGATCTGGAGGGTGCCCTCCATCGACCCGCTGGGGATGACGAAGGGCTGCATCACGTACGAGGTGACCAACGTGGCGATGACGACGGCGACCGCCAGGCCGGCCAGTCCCCTGCGCACCGAACGCCTCCACCACCGGGAGCGGTCCACGCCGCCGGGGTCCTCGTCCGGCCCGGCGGAGCGGTCGCGTTCCGCCTCCGGGGCGTCGGCCGGGGCACGCGCCCCGGCCCGCCCGCCCTGGGCGCCGTCGGACGCGGACGCGAGGGCGGGCTCCCCGTCGGCCGCCGCGTCGCGCTCCGACACGGACCTCGACCCGGACGCGGCACCGGCGTCGGCGTCAACGTCGGGAGACGGACGCGCGGCCTGCTCGGGTGTCTCGGAGAGCGCCTCAGGAGGCGCCTCGGACGCGGTGTCGGAGGACGCCTCGGGCGGCACGTCGGCCGAGTCTCCGGATGCGACCGGGCTCTCGGATGAGGTCACGCCGTGATGGTAACCGGCCGCGTGACGCCGGCCCTCAGCTCTCGCGACGCTCCTTGATCTTGGCGGCCTTGCCCCGCAGGTTGCGCAGGTAGTAGAGCTTGGCGCGGCGGACGGCGCCGCGGGTGACGACCTCGATCTTCTCCACGACCGGGGTGTGCACCGGGAAGGTGCGCTCCACGCCGACACCGAAGCTGACCTTGCGGACGGTGAAGGTCTCCCGCACGCCCCCGCCCTGGCGGCGGATGACGACGCCCTTGAACTGCTGCACGCGGGAGCGGTTGCCCTCGATGACGCGCACGTGGACGTTGACGGTGTCACCGGGGCGGAAGGCCGGGACGTCCTGGCGCAGGGAGGCGGAGTCGACGCTGTCGAGGAGGTTCATGACCTGCTGCTCTCTTCGCTGATGCCACAGGCCATCAGCGGAACGGTGTGGGTGGATCTGACAGGGGTGGCCCCGGTCGGCGGTCTCGCTCCCCCTGTGGCAGGGCGGCGCGCCGCGGTGAGCCGACCGCCTATTCTTCCACGCCGTTCGAGTGGCGCCCAAATCGGCCGTCGGGAAGCTCGCGCCAGCCGAGCTCCAGCAGGGTCGCGCGGTCGGCCGCGTCGAGCAGCGCGGGGTCGCAGCCGGCGATCAGCTCGGGCCGGACGCGGCTGGTACGGCGCAGCGCCTGGTCGCGGCGCCAGCGGGCGATCCTGCCGTGGTGGCCGCTGACCAGCACCTCGGGGACCCCCCGGCCGCGCCAGCTCGGCGGCTTGGTGTAGACGGGCCCCTCCAGCAGGCTGGCCATGGCCCCGGGGGCGAAGGAGTCGTCGCGGTGGGAGGCGGCGTTGCCGAGGACGCCGGGGAGCAGCCGGGCGACAGCCTCGACCATCACCAGCACCGGCGCCTCGCCGCCCGCCAGCACGTAGTCGCCGACCGACAGCTCACGCAGCTCGTACCGCGCGCCGTACTCCTCGACGACGCGACGGTCGATGCCCTCGTACCGGGCGGGCGTGAAGACCAGCCACGGGCGGGCGGAGAGCTCCTCGGCCACGGGCTGGGTGAACGGCTCCCCGCTGGGGGTGGGGACCACCAGCACGGGGGCGTCGGGGGCGCTGCCGTCGGCGGGGGCGTCGGCCAGCACCGCGTCGAGCGCCTCGCCCCACGGCTCCGGCTTCATCACCATGCCGGGACCGCCGCCGTAGGGGGTGTCGTCCACGGTGTGGTGCCGGTCGTGGGTCCAGCTCCGCAGGTCGTGGACGCGGACGTCGAGTTGGCCGCGGGCGCGCGCCTTGCCGACGAGCGAGACGCCGAGCGGCTCCAGGTACTCGGGAAAGATGGTGATGACGTCGATCCTCACGGGGATCCTCACGCACCGCTCTCGTCGAGCAGGCCGGGGGGCGGTGCCACGACGATTCGCCCCGCGCCGAGATCCACCTCGGGAACGATCTCGGCCACGAACGGCACGAGCGCCTCGCTCCCGTCGGGCCGGGCGACGACCAGCAGGTCGTGGCCGGGGGGATGAGCCACCTCGCTGACCTCGCCGACCTCGGCCCCGTCCGTGGTCACCACGCGCAGGCCCACCAGCTGGTGGTCGTAGAACTCCTCGGGGTCCTCGGGCGTCGCGCTCGGGTCCACCTCCGCGAGGAGGAGGGTGTCGCGCAGCGCCTCGGCGGCGGAACGGTCGCCGACACCCGCGATGCGCAGCAGCAGCCGGCCGCTGTGCACCCGGCCGCTCTCGACGGTCAACGGGCCCCGCTCCGGGGGCTCGGTGGCGAGAACGGCTCCCGGCGCGAGCCGCAGCTCGGGCTCGTCGGTGCGCACCTCGACGGCGACCTCGCCCCTGATGCCGTGGGCGCGGCCGATGCGGGCGACGACAACGTGCACGGTGCTCGTTCCGTTCCGTCCTTCAGTGCTGCCTGCCAGGGCGCCGCGGCGCAGCGCCGTGCCTCGCCACGGACGGTGTCCGTGGCGAGGCGGTGCGAACCTCTGCGGATCTCAGCGGATCTCGTCCACGTCGACCAGGTCGACGCGCACGCCCCTGCCGCCGAGCGCTCCCACGACCGTGCGCAGGGAGCGGGCGGTGCGGCCGTTGCGGCCGATGACCTTGCCGAGGTCGTCGGGGTGGACCCGGACCTCCAGCACACGGCCGCGGCGGAGGGTGCGCGAGGCGACCTGGACGTCATCGGGGTGATCGACGATGCCCTTGACCAGGTGTTCGAGGGCCTCTTCCAGCATCCCTTAGCCCTCGGCCGACTCGGCCTTGTCGCCCGACTTCTCGGCGGACTTCTCGGTCTTCTCGGACTTGCTGGTCTTCTTGGCCTTGGGGGTGATGGCCTCACCCTTCGGCTCGCCACCGGACTCCTTGGCCGCGGCCTCGAACAGGGCACGGCGGTCGGGCGCGGGCTCCGCGACCTTCATGGGCGGCGGCGCGGGCAGACCCTTGAACTTCTGCCAGTCGCCGGTGACCCTGAGGATGGCGCGGACGGCCTCGGTCGGCTGCGCGCCGACGCCGAGCCAGTACTGCACGCGGTCGGAGTCGACCTCGATGCGGGAGGGGTTCTGCACCGGGTGGTACAGGCCGATCTCCTCGATGGCGCGGCCGTCCCGGCGGGTCCGGGCGTCCGCGACGACGATGCGGTAGTGCGGCGAGCGGATCTTGCCCAGTCGCTTCAGCTTGATCTTGACTGCCACTGCTGTGGTGTCTCCTGGTCTTGGCTTGGGTGGGCCGCGGGCTGCCGCGTGGGGAGGGCGGCGCGCCGGGGGCCCGACGGACGCGCTGGCCGGAGGAGAGAGGGTCCTGTGCGACCGGCGAGTTCAGCGGTCCATTCTGCCACACGGCGTGACGGCCACCGACCGCGGTCCGGGGCGCCGCGGATACCACCCCCCGTCGCCCCGGACATCACCCCTGCCGTGTCAGGAGGGGGCGCTCATGGCCACCGCGACGCCCGGCTCGGCGATGCGGAAGGGCTTCTTGCACGCGCCACACAGGATCGGCGCCTGCGCGAGAACGGAGGGGACGACGCGGACGTTCCGCCCGCAGTCGCAGACGGCCTTCACGCGCACACCACCCCCCGAGGATCCATGGCGCGCGGCGGGGCCGCGGAAGCTCCGCTTGGTGTCGGTCGCGGTCGCCGCCACGTGTGCGCGGACCGCGCGCTGGAGGCGCTCGGCGGTGGCGCGGTAACGGCGGCGGGTCTCGGCGTTCATGGTGACGAGCGAGAAACCGCTGCTGGGATGCGGGTCGTCGGTGTGGTCCAGGCCGAGCTCCTCGGCGATCGCGAGGAAACGGCGGTTGTGGTATCGCCCGGCGCGGGAGGTGTCCCGCACCCCACGGGCGGCGGCGATGCCGTGCACTGCCTCGTGCAGCAGTCGCTCGAAGGAGAGCTCCGCGCCGCAGGCGGAGGAGGACTCCCCGATCAAGGATTCCGGCGCGGCCAGATCCGGCAGCTCGGGGTGGTGCCGTTGAATGTCGGCCCAGGCGAGTGCCAGCTCGGCGGCGAGAACTGGTGGTGTCGTGCTCACGTCGTACCTAACGAGCGACTTCCCCCGGGTGTTCCGATTCCGGGTCAAGTCCGCGAATTTGCACCTACCAGTCAGTTTGCTGACGAACGCCGGGAAAGGCGTGGCCACGAAAGCGCTGGTCGTGACGGTGCGGCGGGCCGGGGGAGGTCGCGGCGTGGTCGGGGTGGGACTCGGACGGATGCGGTGCCGAGGCGGTCAGTAGGCGCGCCCGACGAGGGCGAGGGTACCCGGGGCGTCGTCGGAGGCGGGCACCGAACCGTCCTCGGCGACCAGGCAGCGCACCGAGACCGCGTCGGCGGCCAGGCGCGCCTCGCCCTCGGGCCCGAGGACCGCCCAGGGAACGCGGGCCCACGCGCCGCCCGAGGCGACCTCGGCGGCCTCCTCCACGGTCCGCACGTCGGTGGTGTTCTCCTCGCGCAGCTGGCGCGACTGGGCCAGCAGCAGCGCCTGGTCCTCCTCCAGCAGCCCGGGCAGCACCTTCGGCAGCGTGTCGAGGGAGACCGGCTCCTTGCCACCCGGGATGCGGCGCGCCAGCATGCCGGAGCCGCCGGCCAGGTCACGCGGACCGATCTCGACGCGCGCGGGCACGCCCTTGAGCTCCCAGTCCACGGCGCGCCGCCCGAACGGGACGTCGGCGCGGTCGTCGACCTCGGTCCGCACCCCGGCGTCGGCCAGTTCGGCCGCCACCCGCCGCACGGCCTCCAGGACCGCGGGGTCGTCCTTGACGGCGAGCACCACGGCCTGCACGGGCGCGAGCCGCGGCGGGACACGCAGTCCGTTGTCGTCGCCGTGGGTCATGATGAGCCCGCCGACCATGCGGGTGGAACTGCCCCAGGAGGTCTGCCAGACCAGTTCGCGGCTGCCGTCCTTCGCCAGGTAGCTGGTGTCGAAGGCGCGGGCGAAGTTCTGGCCGAGCTCGTGGCTGGTGCCCATCTGGAGCGCCTTGCGGTCGCGCATCATGCCCTCCAGCGTGAGGGTGTTGATGGCGCCGGCGAAGCGCTCGGCGGCGGTCTTGCGGCCCGGGACCACGTCCATCGCGAGGACGTTCGTCATGAAGTCGCCGTAGACCTCACGGTGGATCAGGGCGGCGTAGTCGCGCGCCTCCTCGAAGGTGGCGTGCGCGGTGTGGCCCTCCTGCCAGAGGAACTCCGAGGTGCGCAGGAAGGCGCGGGTGCGCATCTCCCAGCGGACGACGTTGGCCCACTGGTTGACCAGCAGGGGCAGGTCCCGGTAGCTCTGCACCCACTTGGCGAAGAACTCGTTGATGATCATCTCGGAGGTGGGCCGGATGACGGCCGGCTCCTCCAGCTGCTTGCCGCCGCCGTGGGTGACGACCGCCAACTCGGGGGCGAAGCCCTCGACGTGCTCCGCCTCCTTGGCCATGTGCGCCTGCGGGATGAGCAGCGGGAAGTAGGCGTTGCGGGCGCCCGCCGCCTTGATGCGGGCGTCCATCTCCTGCTGCATCCGCTCCCACAGCGCGTACCCGTACGGTCGGATGACCATGGTGCCGCGGACCGGCCCGTTGTCGGCCAGTTCGGCCTTGTTGATCACGTCCTGGTACCAGCGGGGGAAGTCCTCCGCCTGGGGGGTGAGTACGGGAGCCTTAGCCATGCGGGGCATGGTACGGGTCGGCGGGGCCGAAGCGTGAATCGACCGCGGCCACGCGGCCATCCCCGGCCATGGACAGGCCCCGAAGGCTGTCCCGTCACCCCGGCGGGCACCGAGCGGCCCCTGCCCACCGGGAAGGGCGGATCAGCGCTCAGCGGGGCGGCAGCATGTCCCTGAACTCCTTGGGCAGCTCGAAGTTCTCGGCGTCGAACGGGGCGTCCTCGTCGCCACGCGTGGCCGCCGCGCGCTCCTCCGCCTGCCGCTTCATGGGGTTGCCCGAGCGGCGGGCGCCCTTGCCCTTCTTCTGCTTCCCCTTGCGCTTGGCCGCGGCGCCCGCGCCGGGCATCCCCGGCATGCCAGGCATCCCCGGCATGCCGCCGCCCCTGGCCATCTTGGACATCATCTTGCGGGCCTCGAAGAAGCGCTCCACGAGGTTCTTCACGGCCGAGACGTCCACGCCCGAGCCACGGGCGATCCGGGCGCGGCGCGAGCCATTGATGATCTTGGGGTCGGCGCGCTCGCCGGGGGTCATGGACTTGATGATCGCGGCGGTGCGGTCGACGTCGCGGTCGTCGAGGTTGTTGATCTGGTCGCGCATCTGGCCCATGCCGGGCATCATGCCGAGCAGCTTGGAGATGGAGCCCATCTTGCGGACCTGCTCCATCTGCGCCAGGAAGTCCTCGAGGGTGAACTCCTTGGGTCCCTTCGCCAGCTTGCTGGCGAGCTTCTCGGCCTCCTCCTGGTCGAAGGTCCGCTCCGCCTTCTCGATGAGGCTGAGCATGTCCCCCATGCCGAGGATGCGCGAGGCCATCCGGTCGGGGTGGAAGGCGTCGAAGTCGTCGAGCTTCTCGCCGTTGGAGGCGAACATGATCTGGCGGCCGGTGACCTGCGCGATGGAGAGCGCGGCGCCACCGCGCGCGTCGCCGTCGAGCTTGGAGAGCACCACGCCGTCGAAGCCCACGCCGTCGCGGAACGCCTCGGCGGTGGTGACGGCGTCCTGGCCGATCATGGCGTCCACGACGAAGAGCACCTCGTCGGGGCTGACCGCGTCCCGGATGTCGGCGGCCTGCCGCATCATCTCCTCGTCGATGCCGAGGCGGCCGGCGGTGTCGACGATGACGACGTCGTACTGCTTGTCGCGGGCGTAGGCGACCGACTCCTCGGCGACCCTGACGGGGTCTCCCACACCGTTGCCCGGCTCCGGGGCGAAGATCGCCACGCCGGCGCGTTCGGCGACGACGGTCAGCTGGCCGACCGCGTTCGGCCGCTGCAGGTCGCAGGCGACGAGCAGCGGCGTGTGGCCCTGGCCTGCCAGCCAGCGGCCGAGCTTGCCGGCGAGCGTCGTCTTGCCGGCGCCCTGGAGGCCGGCGAGCATGATGACGGTCGGCGGGTTCTTGGCCAGGCGCAGGCGCCGCGTCTCGCCGCCGAGGATGCCGACGAGCTCCTCGTTGACGATCTTGATGACCTGCTGGGCGGGGTTGAGGGCCCGGGAGACCTCGGCGCCGCGGGCCCGCTCCTTGACCTGGTTGATGAAGGCGCGCACCACGGGCAACGCGACGTCCGCCTCCAGCAGCGCGACGCGGATCTCGCGCGCGGTGGCGTCGATGTCGGCCTCGCTCAGACGGCCCTTGCCCCTGAGGTTACGGAATGTGGTCGCAAGGCGATCCGAGAGAGTGTCGAACACGGTGCCGTCAGTCCTCCTGGGCCCTGGCGCGGCGGTGGCTTGGGTGCGTAACGGGCTCCCCCGGGGGTCCGCGGAACCGGGAGAGGTTCTCCAGCGTATCCGGCCGCCGCCGGAACGGTCAGCCCACGGTGGGCGCCCGACGGCCCGCTCAGTCGGGGGCGAGCGCGCGCTCCAGCTCGTGGCTGAGCGCGGTGGCCTCCTCGGGCGGCAGCGGGCCGCCGTCCGGCAGCGTGACGTAGAAGGCGTCCACCGCGTTGGCTCCCAACGTGCTGACGTGGGCGCTGCGCACCCGTGCTCCCGAGCCCTCCAACGCGTGGCCGATGCGGTACAGCAGGCCGGGGGCGTCCTGCGCGCGCACCTCGATGACGGTGGCGCGCTGGGAGCCGAGGGGCGCGATCGTCACGCGGGGCGGCGGCACGCGGGAGGAGCGGCGGCGGGGGCGGCGGTAGGCGGCCTCGCGCTCCGCGAGGCGGGTGGCGATGTCGAGCGAGCCGTCGAGCGCGCGCACCAGGTCCGACCGCAGCCGGTCCGGCTCCGGCAGCGAGCCGTACTCGGCGGCGACCCGCCAGTCCAGCAGCAGCACCGGGCCCTGCCCCGCCGGGTCGACGCTGCGCAGCTCGGCGGAGCGGACCGTGAGGCGGTGGAGCGCGAGGACGCCGGCCATGGCGGGCAGCACCCCGGGACGTTCGGGCAGGGCGACCAGGAGCTCCACGCCGACGGGTTCCGGCTCACCGTCCGGAGCGCCGTCCTGGGCCCGGCCCCGCGCGGCGTCCCGCCTGGTGTCCCGCTCGCCGCCCCGCGCCGTCCGGGGGGCGGGGTCCCGCTCGGGCTCCTGCGGCCGGCTGTGGAGGGCGAGCACGGCCGCCCCCGTGCGCACGGCCTCCATGGCGAGCCGCTCGGCGACGACGGTGGGCTGCGGCACGGCCTCGGCCGCGGCGCCGCCGTTCCCCTCGCCGAGGGTGGCCGCGACGCGCTTGGCGAGGTCCTCGACGAGCGAGGCGCGCCAGGAGGACCAGGCCGCGGGGCCGGTGGCGAGCGCGTCGGCCTCGGTGAGGGCGTGGAGCAGTTCGAGAGTGCCGGCCGTGCCGACGGTCTCGGCGACGTGCGCCACCGTGGCCGGGTCGTCGAGGTCACGGCGCGTGGCCGTGTTGACCAGCAGCAGGTGGTGGCGGACCAGGGTGGCGAGCACCTCCGTGTCGGCCGGGCCGAAGCCGATGCGGTGGGCCATGTCGCGGGCGATCGTCTCGCCGGCGACGCTGTGGTCGCCGGGCCAGCCCTTGCCGATGTCGTGGAGCAGGGCGGCGACGAGCAGCAGGTCGGGGCGGCCGACGCGGCGGGTCAGGGCGGCGGCGCGCACGGTGGTCTCCACCAGGTGCCGGTCCACGGTCCAGCGGTGGACCGGGTTGCGCTGGGGGCGGCAGCGGACGCGCTCCCAGTCGGGCAGCAGCCGGGTGATGAGGCCGGCGGCCTCCAGCGCCTCCCACACCGGGACGGTGTCGGGCCCGGCGCCGAGCAGGGTGAGGAACTGCTCGCGGGCCTCCGACGGCCAGGGCACGGGCAGCGGGGTGTCGGCGGCGGCGAGGGCGTGGACGGCGGGGAGCGCGAGGGGAAGCCCCGCCTGGGCCGCCGCGGCGGCGGCGCGCAACGGCAGCACCGGGTCGCGGTCGGGTCGGGCGGCGCGGGCGAGCACGACCTCGCCCTCCTGCTCGACGACGCCCTCGGCGAGGGGGGTGCGCTCGGGCTCCGCGGGCCGCCGGGCTCCGGCCCGGGAGGTGCGGGAGCGACCGCCGAGGAGGCCGCGGACCCGGCTGCGGGCGGTGCGGGCGCGGAGCACACGGCCGACCTCCCGCCAGGTGACGTCGGAGGCGTAGCAGATGGTGCGGGCGGCCTCGTAGACGGAGCGGAGCAGGGCGTCCGCGTCGAGGACGCCGAGGGCGTCGGCGACCTGGTCCTGGTCCTCCAGGGCGAGGCGGTCGGTGGCGCGGCCGGTGGTGAGGTGGAGGGCGTCGCGGACGTCGAGGAGGACGTTGCGCGCCGCCTCCAGTCCCTGGCGGGGGGCGTCGGCGACCCAGGAGGCGGCGACGGCGCGCAGCGCGGTGGCGTCGCGCAGGCCGCCGCGGGCCTCCTTGAGGTCGGGTTCGAGGAGGAACGGCAGCTCGCCGTGGCGGCGGGCGCGTTCCCGGCCGAGCTCGTGCAGCTGCGGCAGGCGGGCGGGGGCCTGCGCGCGCCACTGGGCGAGGAGGGCGGTGCGCAGCTCGGCGGTGAGGGTCGCGTCGCCGGCGACGTGCCGGGCGTCGAGCAGGCCGAGGTGGACCTTGAGGTCCTCGGCGGCCTGGTCGTGCGCCTCCTTCAGGGTGCGCACGGAGTGGTCGAGGGAGATGCCGAGGTCCCAGACGGGGTACCACAGCCGGTTGGCGACGGCGGCGATGTCGTCGTCGCTGGCGCCGCCGTCGTGGAGCAGCAGGACGTCGAGGTCGCTGCGCGGTGAGAGCTCGCCGCGCCCGTAGCCGCCGACGGCGACCAGGGCGAGGCGGGTGGGGCGGGGCTCCTCGGCGAGGAGGCCCGCCAGCCAGCCGTCGGTGAGGCGGGCCAGCTCGGCGCGGCGCGGCGGCCCGGTCAGCGCCTGCCGGGCCCCGCCGTCGGGCGGGGTCAGCAGGCGCAGCCGGGCCGCCGCGTAGCTGCCGCTGGGGCCGTCGTCGCCGATGGTGGGCTCGCCGGTGGGCTTCGTCTCCGCCGTCATGCGCGGTCCCCAACTCCTGGTGAGTGTCGTCCTGGTGTCCTGCCGGCCCGCCGCCCCGTGGCGTGGACGGGGCGGGCAGGCTGCCCGTGCCGGGCCAAGGCCCCGACAGGGGGCCCTACAAGAAGCCCTACAGGGCGTCCGGGCCGCGCTCTCCCGTGCGCACGCGGACGGCGGTCTCCACGGGCAGGCTCCAGACCTTCCCGTCACCGATCTTTCCGGTGCGCGCGGCCTTCACCACGGCCTCGATGATCGGCTCGGCGTCGGAGTCCTCGGCCAGGATCTCGACACGGACCTTCGGCACCAGGTCGACGGTGTACTCCGCGCCGCGGTAGACCTCGGTGTGGCCGCGCTGGCGGCCGTACCCGCTGGCCTCGGTGACGGTCATGCCGTGCACGCCGAACGCCTGGAGTGCCTCCTTGACCTCGTCCAGCCGGTGCGGCTTGATGACAGCGGTGATGAGCTTCATGCGTCCACCTTCTTCGCGTCCGCGGTGGAGACCGCGACACTGCCGTTGCCGCCGACGCTACCGCTGCCGGCCTGTGAGAAGTCGTACCCGGTCTCCGCGTGGAAGACCTGGTCGAGACCGCCGGTCTCGTCCTCCTCCTTGGCGCGGAAGCCGATCGTGCGCTGGATCAGCAGGGCGAGGACGTAGCTGACCACGAAGGAGTAGCCCATCACGGCGAACGCGCCGAGCGCCTGCTTGCCGAACTGCTCGAAGCCGGCGCCCTCGGTGGCGAGGAAGCCCACGAGCAGGGTGCCGACGAGGCCGCCGACGAGGTGGACGCCGACGACGTCGAGGGAGTCGTCGTAGTTGAGCTTGTACTTGAGGCTGACCGCCCAGGCGCAGATGGCACCGGCGGCGAGGCCGATCACGATGGCGCCCATCGGGCTGACGTTCGCGCCGGAGGGGGTGATGGCGACCAGGCCGGCGACCGCGCCGGAGGCGGCGCCGAGGGTGGTGTAGGCGCCGTGGCGGATGCGCTCGTAGGCCAGCCAGCCGACGACCGCCGCGGCCGTGGCGACCTGCGTGTTGAGTCCCATCATGGCGGCGGTGCCGTTCGGGGTCAGCGCCGAGCCCGCGTTGAAGCCGAACCAGCCGAACCACAGCAGGGCCGCGCCCAGCAGCACCATCGGAAGGTTGTGCGGGCGCATCGGCTCCCGCTTGAAACCGATCCGCCTGCCCACCACCAGCGCCGCGGCGAGTGCGCCGGCTCCCGCGTTGATGTGGACGGCGGTGCCGCCCGCGAAGTCGATCACACCCTGGTTGAACAGCCAGCCCTCGTCAACGGCCCACACCCAGTGCGCGACCGGGAAGTAGACGATGGTGACCCACAGCGTGATGAACACCGCCCAACTGCTGAACTTCACGCGGTCGGCGAGCGCGCCACTCATCAGCGCCGGGGTGAGAACGGCGAACATCAACTGGAAGAGGGCGAAGGCGATCAACGCCGCGTCGAGTTCCCCGTCGACCATGTAGAGGTCCTCGGGGAAGCCCACGAACTCCAGGTCACCGATGATCGGGCTGGTCCCGGTCGGGCTGAAGGCGAGGCTGAAGCCGTACAACACCCAGAGCACGGAGACGATGCCCAGGGCGATGAAGGACATCATCAGCATGTTGAGCGCGCTCTTGACCCGGACCATTCCGCCGTAGAAAAAAGCGAGTCCCGGTGTCATCAGCATGACCATCGCGGCCATGATCACTACAAAGGCGATATCCGCTTCCAAGGTGAACGTCTCCTTAGTGTTACGACCCGTGCGGGGCAGGCTCTCGCGGGAGCGGGCGGGTCAGGATTCGCCACAGGCTCCCCGAGGGCCGTTTCCTTCGATGGCCGCGCATGTTTCGTGAAGGTGACGAAGGGTCGCCATGCGTTACACCGGGATGACGTTTATCGGTTCTTTACCAAAGTGCCGCTATCGTGTCGCCGCACCGTCCGAGGCACCCGGGGGCGTCGGGACGGAGGTCGGGGGTGGCACGTGACGGAGGCGTCTCATACCGCCTCGCTCACGGGGCTCTCCCCCAGCCGCCGGGGTAGCTCCTCCGTCAGCAGCTCGGCCAGCTCCCTCACCTGGGGCACCTGTCCGAACTCGCGGTTCGCGGCGGCCGAGGTCCGCCGAAGCCGGTTGCTCACCCGCTCCGAGCGCAGGCGTGAGGCCAGCGGCACGGCCTCGATCGCCCGTTCGGCACCCGCCTCCGGCTCCCGGGCGAGCAGATGAACGGTGGCCAGGCCGATGAGGTTCAGTGCATACGACCGAAGGTGGCTCCCGCCCGTCCCGTCGTCACTCGCGCACTCCTCGGCGAACAGCCGCACCGCGCGCTCCATCAGGGGACGGGCGCGGGAGACGTACATCGGGCTGCGGCCGGCGACGTAGGCCAGGTCGCGGTAGGAGTGGGCGTTCTCGGCGTTCAGCTCCGCCTCGGTGAAGAACGCGATCCAGCTCGGCTCCTCCTCGTCCGCCTCGATCTCGGCGAACGCCTCCTGCGCCATCCGCACCGCGCGGTGGCACCTGGGCGGCTGCCCGAGCGTGGCGTACGCGCGGGCCTCCATGGCGTGCAGCATCGACCGGGTGCGGGCCCCGGCGCTCGACCGGCTGCCGTACTGCGCCAGGTGGATGAGCTCCAACGCGTCCTCGCCCCGGCCGAGGTGGATCATCTGACGGCTCATCTGGGAGAGGACGAACGCGCCGAGCGGGCGGTCCCGCGCCTCCTTGGCCGCGTGGAGCGCCAGCACGAAGTACTTCTGGGCGGTGGGCTGGAGGCCGATGTCGTAGCTCATCCAGCCGGCCAGCTCCGACAGCTCTGCGGTGATGCGGAACAGCCGGCGCCTGACCCGCTCCGGGTGCGTCTCCTGGAGCAGGTCGGTGACCTCGTGGAGCTGGCCGACGACCGCCTTGCGGCGCAGCCCGCCGCCGGCGTGCGCGTCCCACGCGCGGAACTCCACGGTGGTGCGCTCCAGCATCTCCAGCTCGGGCACCGACAGCCGCGTCGCCCCACGGGCGAGGCCACGGGCCTGGCCCGGCAGCTCGACGACGGAGGCGTCCTCGGCCTCCTCGGACAGCCCGGCCGGCCCCGTCTCGCCCGGCGAGGGCACGAGCCAGCGCTGCATGGGCTCGATGAGGCTCGGCCCGGCCGACATCGAGAGGGAACTGCCGAGGAACCCGCGACGACCGAGCATCAGGTCGCTGCGGGAGAACTCGTTGATCAGCGCGACGGTCTGCTCGCCCGCCCAGGGCAGGTCGATCCCGGAGACGGCGGCCGACTGACGGGCGGTGCGCAGGCCGAGGTCCTCGACGCTGACGACGCAGCCGAAGCGTTCGGAGAAGAGCTCGGAGAGGATGCGTGGTATCGGCTCGCGGGGCTGCTCGCCGTCCAGCCAGCGCCGCACCCGGGAGGTGTCGGTGCTGATGTGGTGCGCGCCGAGCTGCCGGGCCCTGCGGTTGACCTGCCGGGCCAGCTCACCCTTCGACCAGCCGCTGCGCTGGAACCACGAGGTCAGCCGCTCGTTCGGCTGCTTGGCCGCGATGCCCGCGGTCCCGTTGCCGCCCACGCCCACTGTGAGGCCCCCATCGATCTGACGCCGCGGGACCGGTACGGGGGTGCCCGACACGGGACGCGACATCGACTAGTGCACTGAAAGTAATCCTATGATCACCGATGCGGCTGATGGCAAGCCTCAAGCGCCACCATTCGCCACCCCTTCGAATGAAGCTCATGCCCGCCGCAGCCGCTTCACTTGTACGCAGGATGGTCAACGCTGGGTGAAACGATGCACACCGGGGGCGCGCACTTTTGCCGCGCACTCCCCCTGCGAGCCGCCGTAACCCGGCGCGGCCGGGAAACGTTGGAGAGTGCATGGGCTTCACGATCGGTGGACCGCGCGGCGGGCCGCGCGAACGGCGGCTGACGGCCCGCCGGACCGAACGGCCCCGACGCCCCGGCCGCCGCCCGCAGGTCGTCGGCACGGCCGTCGCAGAGTACACCGGTCTGTGGGGGTGGGACGTCGTCCTCGGAGCCGGTGTCCGCCGGTCACCCGGGCGGGCGGCGCCCGGCTGCTCGTGCGGCCGCGAGCGCTGTCCCGCCCCCGGAGCGCACCCGCTCGCGTCCTTTGCCCTCATCCCCGCCGGCACGCCGCTGACCGAGGCGATGGACGCCTGGTCCGACGCCGCCGCCCGCACCCCGGGGGTCACCGTGCTGCTGCCCACGGGCACCCGGTTCGACGTCATCGAGGTGCCCTCCGCCGCCGCGCGGTGCGCGGTGCAGCGCATGGAGCGGATGGGGCTCCCCCTCGGGCCGGTCGCGGTGGCACCGCACGGCCGCGCCTGGTTCCTCGTCGCTCCCGGCGCCGCGGCCGCCCTGCCCGAGCTGCTCTACCGCACGGGCTGGGACGGCGCGGCGCTCGACCTGCGCGCGGTCGGACCGGGCGGCCACATCACGGCGCCGCCCTCCGACCACGGCGGCCATGGGCCGGTGCGGTGGCTGCGCCCGCCCACCCCAAAGACGGCCGACACGGCCGCCTCCCCGCCCCACGCCCGCCTGCTGCTCGGCACGCTGGCGTACGTCTGCCGCCGGGCCGCGCTCCGTCCGCCGCCGTGCCCCGGGCCGGAGGCGACGCCCCCGGGGGTCAGGCGATAAGGGCGTCGACGAAGGCCTCGGGCTCGAACGGCGCCAGGTCGTCGGCCCCCTCACCGAGACCGACGAGCTTCACCGGGACGCTCAGCTCGCGCTGCACGGCCACCACGATGCCGCCCTTGGCGGTGCCGTCGAGCTTGGTCAACGCGATGCCGGTGATGTCGACGGCCTCGGCGAAGACCCGCGCCTGCACCAGGCCGTTCTGCCCCGTGGTGGCGTCGAGCACGAGCAGCACCTCGCTGACCGGCCCGTGCTTCTCCACGACCCGCTTCACCTTGCCGAGCTCGTCCATCAGACCGGTCTTGGTGTGCAGCCGACCCGCGGTGTCCACGAGCACGACGTCGGCGCCCTCGGCGATGCCCTCGCGGACCGCCTCGAACGCCACGGACGCCGGGTCCCCGCCCTCCGGGCCGCGGACCGTGCGCGCGCCCACCCTCTCGCCCCAGGTCTGGAGCTGGTCGGCGGCGGCGGCGCGGAAGGTGTCGGCCGCGCCGAGCACCACGGAGCGGCCGTCGGCGACCAGCACGCGGGCGAGCTTGCCGGTGGTCGTGGTCTTGCCCGTGCCGTTGACGCCGACGACGAGCATGACGGCGGGAAGCTCCTCGCCCTCCTCGGAGACACCGCCCTCGGTGTGCAGGCTCCGGTCGAGGTCGGTGCCGACCAGCGTCAGCAGCTCCTCGCGCAGCAGGGCCCGCAGCTCCTCCGGCGTGCGCGTGCCGAGCACCCGCACCCGCTCCCGCAGCCTGCCGACCAGCTCCTGGGTGGGCGCGACGCCGACGTCGGCGGTGAGCAGGGTGTCCTCGATCTCCTCCCACGTGTCGTCGTCCAGGCGCTCCCGGGACAGGAGCGCGAGCAGGCCCTTGCCGAGGGTGTTCTGCGAACGGGACAGGCGCGCCCGCAGCCGCACGAGGCGGCCCGCCGCCGGCTCGGGGACCTCGACCGGGGGCGCCGGGGGCGGGGCGGCCGTCTCCGCCTCGGCCTCCGCCCGCGCCTCCGCCGAGGCGGGCAGCGAGACGTCCTCGATCCCCCGCCGCTCCTCCTCGGCGACGGTCGTCGTGTCCTCGTCGGCCTCACCCCGCGCGGTGGCCGCGGGCGGCGCGGTCCTGGCGGTGTCCGAGGGAGGCGGGGGCGCCTGTCGGCCGCGGCGGCTGACCAACAGGCCGCCGGCCACCGCGAGGACGACCACGGCGATCACTGCGGCGATGATGACGATGTCCATCGGGGTCCTAGCTCTGCGTCACGGACGGGTGGGGGCAACGCGTCCTAACGTACCGCCGGGCCCGTGGGTGGCCACGCACGAGGCCGTCCACAGCGCGACCGGGCCCGTCAGGCGAGCCGCTGGCTGATGACCTTCGAGACGCCGTCGCCCTGCATCGAGACGCCGTAGAGCGCGTCGGCCACCTCCATCGTGCGCTTCTGGTGCGTGATCACGATGAGCTGGGAGCTGTCCTTGAGCTCCTCCATGATCCGGATCAGGCGCTGGAGGTTGGTGTCGTCCAGGGCTGCCTCGACCTCGTCCATCACGTAGAACGGGCTGGGGCGGGCCTTGAAGATCGACACCAGCAGGGCGACCGCCGTCAACGAGCGCTCGCCGCCGGAGAGCAACGAGAGGCGCTTGACCTTCTTGCCGGGCGGCCGGGCCTCGACCTCCACGCCGGTGGTCAGCATGTTGGCGGGGTCCGTGAGCACCAGGCGGCCCTCGCCGCCGGGGAAGAGACGCGAGAAGACGCCCTCGAACTCGCGGGCGGTGTCCTCGTAGGCCGCGCTGAAGACCTGCTCGACGCGCTCGTCGACCTCCTTCACCACCTGGAGCAGGTCGGCTCGGGTCTTCTTCAGGTCCTCCAGCTGCTCACTCAGGAACCTGTGGCGCTCCTCCAGCGCCGCGAACTCCTCCAGCGCCAGCGGGTTCACCTTGCCGAGCTGCTTGTAGGCCCGCTCGGCCGCCCTGAGCCGTTTGACCTGCTCGTCGCGGTCGAAGGGCCGCGGCTGGTTCCGCGGGTGGTCGGGGTCCTCCGGCAGCTGCTCGCCCTCGGCGGGCGGTGAGGGCGGCACGGGCTGGTCGGGGCCGTACTCGCGCACGAGCACCTCGGGCTCGACACCGAGCTCCGTGAGGGCGCGCTCCTCCAGCTGCTCGATGCGCAGCCGCTTCTCCGCGCCGAGCACCTCGCCCCGGTGCACGGAGTCGGTGAGCTTGTCCAACTCGGTCTTGAGCTCCCGCGCCTGGTTCCGCTCGACGTCGAGCGCCCGTTCCCGTTCCGCCTTGGCGGCCTCGGCGGCCGCCCGCTCGGCGTGGGCCCGCTCCAGGGACGCCTCGACGTGGGTGAGCAGCTGGCGGGCGCCGGCGGCGACCGCGCCCGCCACCTCGGCCTCGTGGCGCCGGCGGGCGCGGCGGCGGGCGGTGCGGGCACGGGCCTCGCGCTCAGCGGCGGCGGCGCGGTCGAGGGAGTCGGCGCGCCCGGCCAGGCCCTTCAGGCGTTCCTCCAGGGTGCGGACCTGGAGACGTGCCTCCATCTCCGTCTGCCGGGCGTTGGCGCCGTCGGCCGCGAGCCGGTCGCGGACGCTCGTGTCCGCCTCCTCCTCGGCCTCGGCGGCCTCCTCGGCGACGGCCAGGCGCTCGGCGAGCTCCTCGGCGCGCTCCACCGCGCCGGCCAGCTCCCCCTCGGCGCGGGTCACGGCGGCGGCGGCCCGTTCCGCCTCGCCCTCGGCGGCGCGGGCGGCGCCCGCGAGGCGGCCCAGCTCCTGGGCCGCCCGAGACCGGGCGCGTTCGGCCGTGGTGCGCCGCCCGGCGAGCTCCTCGGCGCGGGCCGCGCACGCCCGGCGGCGTTCGCGGGCCTCGGCCTGGGCCTCGGCCAGCTCGGTGCAGCGGGCGGTCAGCTCCCGCAGCTCGGCGGCGGCCTCCGCGACCTGGGCGTGGACCTCCAGCTGGCTCGGCGCGCCGGCGGAGCCGCCGTGGGCGAGGTGGCGGGCGAGCACGTCGCCCTCGGCGGTGACGACCGTCAGGTCCGGGTGGGCGGCGAGGACGTCCTCGGCGTCCTGGAGGGTGTCGGCCACGACGACGTCGCGCAGCAGGCGCCGCACGGCGGACAGCAGGCCGGCAGGGCCGCTGACGAGGTCGGCGGCGCGGGGCGGCCCGACGGACGGCGCCGGCTCGGGGGGGTCGGCGGCGTCGGGTGGGCCGGCGAGGAGAAGGGTCGCGCGGCCCGCGTCGTGCTTGCGCAGCAGGCGCAGGGCCTCGGCGGCGGTGCCGGGACCGTCCACGGCGACGGCGTCGGCGGCCGCGCCGAGCGCGGCGGCCACGGGCACCTCGAAGCCGGGGGTGACGCTGAGCAGTTCCGCGGCGGGTCCGATGAGGCCGGTCAGCTGGTCGCGGGAGCCGAGCAGCGTCCCGCTGCCGTCCTTGCGGCGCAGTTGGAGGGCGAGGGCGTCGTGGCGGGCGGCCGTCGCGGCGCGTTCCCGCTCCGTGCGGTTCAGCGCGTCGCGGGCCGCGCGGGCGGCCTCCTCTGCCTCGGTGAGCTCCTCCTTCGCGACCCGCAGCTCCTCGGCGAGCGCGGTGTCGTCGGCGTCCAGGTCGCCCACCTCGCCGGCGCGCGCGTCGTGCTCGCGCCGCGCGGCCTCGGCCCGCTCCCACGCCTGGTCGCGGGCCTCGGTGAGCCGCGCGATCTCCTCCTGCGCCGAGGCGGCGCGGCTGCGGGCGGCGTTGGCCTGGCCGTTGAGCCGGGCCAGGCCCTCGCGGCGGTCGGCCAGGGCGCGGGCGGCGTCCTTCAGCCGACGTTCCTCCTCGGCGAGCCGGCGTTCGAGCTCGGCGCGGTGGTCGACGGTGTCCTCCAGCGCGCGGTCGGCGGCCTCGTGAGCGGCGGTCAGCTCCGCCTCCTGCTCACGGATCCGGCCCGCCTCGCGCTCTAGGTCCTCCGGGTCACGGCCGCGGCGTTCCTCCGGCTCCTCGGTCAAGGCGCTGGTGACCCGGGCGTCGGCCAGGCTCACGGTGCCCCGGACGCGCTCGGTCAGCTGCGAGAGCTGGTACCAGGTCTGCTGGGCGTGGGTCAGCCGGGGCGCGAGGGCGCGGACCTCCTCCTCCAGCCGCGCCTCCCGGGCCAGGGCCTCGGCGAGATGGGCCTCGGCGGCCTGCTTGCGCTCCCTGAGGGCGGTCTCGTCGGCGAGTTCCGAACGCAGCGCCTCGCGCTGGGCGACCAGGTCGTCGGCCAGCAGGCGGAGACGGGCGTCGCGCAGGTCGGCCTGGATGACGGCGGCGCGGCGGGCGACGGCGGCCTGGCGGCCCAGGGGCTTCAGCTGGCGGCGCAGCTCGTCGGTGAGGTCCTGGACGCGGGCGAGGTTGGCCTGCATGGCGTCGAGCTTGCGGAGCGCCTTCTCCTTGCGCTTGCGGTGCTTGAGGACGCCGGCGGCCTCCTCGATGAAGGCGCGACGGCCGGTGGGGTCGGCGTGGAGCACCGAGTCGAGCTGTCCCTGTCCGACGATGACGTGCATCTCGCGGCCGATGCCGGAGTCGGAGAGCAGGTCCTGGACGTCGAGGAGGCGGCAGGTGTCGCCGTTGATCTGGTACTCACTGCCCCCGTTGCGGAACATGGTCCGCGTGATGGTGACCTCGGAGTAGTCGATGGGGAGCGCGTGGTCGGAGTTGTCGATGGTGAGGGAGACCTCGGCGCGGCCGAGCGGCGGGCGCCCCGAGGGGCCGGCGGTCCCGGCGAAGATGACGTCCTCCATCTTGCCGCCGCGCAGCGACTTGGCGCCCTGTTCGCCCATCACCCAGGAGAGCGCGTCCACGACGTTCGACTTGCCGGACCCGTTCGGGCCCACCACGCAGGTGATACCGGGCTCGAACCGCAGCGTGGTGGCGGAGGCGAAGGACTTGAAGCCTCTCAGGGTCAGGCTCTTGAGGTGCACGCCGTCGGACTTTACCCGGCGTTCTTCGGTGGTTCGTCGTTTCGGCGTTGATGATGCAGGGCACATCAGACAGTAAGCCGAGCAGAGTCACACCAGAGCCGTACCAGAGCCACACCAGGACGTCACACACATGACGGAGGGACGCCGAAGCGTCCCTCGCATGATCCGCAAGCGTGATTCCCGTACCCTGCCTCGCCGTTGAGGTCAGGTGAGCGCGGGCTCCGCCTTGGACACGTCGATGCCGTCGAGCACCGGATCCCTGTGTCGAGCGGCGGCGGCAAGCGCGTCGTTCTCCGCCTGAACCCGGAGGAGCTGGGTCTCCAGATCCTGGACGCGCTGCTGAAGCCGTCGCATCTCGGCGAGGACTCGGGGGTCGGAGCCGCCGACGTGACCGAGAAGCGCCTTTGCCATGATGGATGGTCCTCCACACTGAGTGACCGACCGAAGCCGTGGTGGGTCGTGAGGGATAACTCCCGCGACGTCTACTCGGCGCGGTGATTCCGGGGCCACACAGCCGAGATGCGCGGGACTTTCAGCGTCTCACCAAAAGGTGGGACGGTCAACACGATCACACCGCGTATCGCTCGGGGGGCGTCGGCGCGGCGTGCTCCGGCGGGATGTCGCCGCGTCGGTGGTGAGGGCCCAAGCGGTCTACACCGCTTGGGGGTGATGGGCGCAGCCTCGCACGTCGGAACGGGGATGGCAAGCAGTTTCCGGCACTTTCTGACGGGGCGACGGCGGTGGCTTTCAGCGGATGGAGAAGTCCCCGTAGCCGCCGCGCGGTGTGTCCCAAATCTCGGTGACGCCTTCGACCATGCCGGGCGTGTCGCCCGTCCGAAGCCACTCCAACAGCCGATCGCAGCGCTCGCGCGGCCCCTCGGCGACGACCTCGACCCGGCCGTCACGGTGGTTGCGGGCGAAGCCGCGCAACTCGCCGATGGCCAGCGCCCTGGCACGCGTGTACCAGCGGAAGCCCACGCCCTGGACGTGCCCCCGCACCCAGGCGGTGAGGCGGACGGACTGCTGTGGGGCGTCGGCGGAGTGTGACGTCGGAGCGTTCATGTGACGCACGCTATCCAAGCCATTTCCCTGTCGAGGGATCCCTCGGCTCTGCTCATGCCGTACAGTCACGCGACAGAACTTCACCCAATCGGGTGAAGATTGTGATCACTTTCTTGTTGAAGTTCGTGTCGAGTGAAGGACGGTGTCGCCGATGGGTCGCCATCGCCGTTCCGGGCCACACGCGCAGCCGGTCGCCAACGGCAGCCGCGGAGACAGCCGATCGCGAGGGGCGCACCGCCGGCCCCGCGAGCCGCGCACCGGAGTGTTGGGTGCCTCGGCGGCGCTGACCGTGGGTGCCGTCGCCGTCGGCGCCACCCTGATGCCGGGCGTCGCGGACCGTCTCGCGGGCGACTCCTCCGACGTCCGCGCCCAGGACCCGAGCGACCGCTCCCTGCCGCCGTACGACCTCTCCAGTCCGTCCCGGACGCTGGAGCCGGACGGTGGCGCCACGGAGACGGCCGGCGGCACCGAGGGCGGCCCCGTCGAGGAGACCACCGAGCCCACCGAGGGCGGCGAGGACCAGAGCGAGGCGGGCGGCGGGGAGACCGCGCGGGAGTCGGCGGAGCCGAGCCAGGAGCCGAGCGCGGACCCGAGCACCAGGACCCCCGAGCCGGACCCCGAGCCCTCGCAGAGTACCGAGGAGCCCGAGCCGGAGCCCGAACCGGATCCTGAGCCGTCGAGCCCGTCACCGACCGAGGAGGAGCCGAGCCCCGACGAGGCACCCGACGTGCTCGCGGTCGAGGCGGTGCTGACGCTCGTCAACGAGGCCCGCGCCGAGGTCGGATGCGACCCGCTGGTGCTCGACGAGGACCTGGCGCTGCTCGCCGGCGAGCACAGCCGGGACATGGCCGAGCGCGGATACTTCTCGCACGGCGACCCCGACGGCCTGACGCCGTGGGACCGCGCGCTGGCGGCCGGCGTCGACTACCTCGGCGGGGAGAACATCGCCCGCGGCCAGGCCGACGCCCAGGCCGTCATGGACGCCTGGATGAACAGCGACGGACACCGGGCCAACATCCTCAACTGCGACTTCCGCACCATCGGCATAGGTGTGCACCTGGGCGAGGGCGGCCCGTGGTGGACGCAGGACTTCGGCTTCTGACGGGCCTCGGGCCTCCCGCGGGCTTCGACTCCCGCGCCCGGCGCCCACGCGGACCGCTCAGAGCGGCCGTGGGGGGCGCTGGCAGCGCGGACAGAAGTAGCTCGAACGGTTCGTCCACGGCCGACGCCGGATCGGGGTGGCGCACCGGCGACAGGGCCGCCCCTCCCGGCCGTAGACGTTGAGCGAGCGGTCGAAGTACCCGGACTCGCCGTTGACGTTCACGTAGAGGCTGTCGAAGCTGGTGCCGCCCTGGGCGAGCGCCTCGGTGAGGACGTCGCGGACGTGGCCGAGCAGTTCGGCGGTGCGGGGGCGGCTCAGGGTCGCCGTGGGCCGGTCGTAGTGCAGACGGGAGCGCCACAGCGCCTCGTCGGCGTAGATGTTGCCGACCCCGCTGACGAGCGACTGGTCCAGCAGCGCCCGCTTGATCGTGGTGCCGCGCCGGCGGAGCGCGGCGTGCAGGACGTCGGCGTCGAAGGCCGGGTCCAGCGGGTCGCGGGCGATGTGGGCGATGACCTCGGGCAGCCCGTCGTCGGTGACCGGGTGGACCGAGAGGCCGCCGAAGGTCCGTTGGTCCACGAAGCGCAGCTCGCCGGCGGTGGCGTCGGTGAAGCCGATCCGCACCCGCAGGTGCTTCTCGTCGAGGGCGTGGCCCGGCTGCACCAGCAGCTGGCCGCTCATCCCGAGGTGCGCCAGCAGCGCGTACGAGGACGTGCCGCCGCCCGCGTCGCCGTCGCCGTCCTCCAGGGGCAGCCACAGGTACTTGCCGCGCCGCAGCACGGCCGCCACGCGCCGCCGCGCCAGCCGGGCCGCGAAGTCCTCGGGGCCGGCCACGTGACGGCGGACGGCGCGCGGGTGCAGCACCTGGGCCGCCACGATGGTGCGCCCGCCGATCCACCGCTCCAGGCCGCGTCGGACGACCTCGACCTCGGGCAGCTCAGGCAAGGGAGGACCTGCCGTCGGGCTCCTCGTGCCGGGCCGGGTCCGCGCCCGGCGCGCCGTCCAGCGCGCCGTCGGCGGCGCGCTCCGCGGCGCGTTCCGCGTCCAGCGAGGCGCGGATGGCGCGCCACGCGGTCTCGGCGGCCTGCTGCTCCGCCTCCTTCTTGCTGCGGCCTGTGCCGGTGCCGTAGGTCTCGCCACTGACACGGGCGGCAGCGGTGAAGGTCTTCTCGTGGTCGGGTCCGGTCTCGGTGATCACGTACTCGGGCACGCCGAGGCTCTCGGCGGCCGTCAGCTCCTGGAGGCTGGTCTTCCAGTCCAGGCCGGCGCCGAGGCTCGCGGAGCGCTCGATCACCGGGTCGAAGAGCCGGTGCACCATTTCGTCCGCCGCGTCGAGGCCGCGGTCGAGGTAGACCGCGCCGATCACGGCTTCGAGGGTGTCGGCGAGGATCGACGCCTTGTCCCGTCCTCCCGTGCCCTCCTCGCCCCGGCCGAGCCGGACGAAGGACCCGAGGTCGAGCCCGCGCGCGACCTCGGCCAACGCCCGGGCGTTGACCACGGCGGCGCGGAGCTTCGCGAGCTGGCCCTCGGCCAGGTCGGGGTGCCGACGGTAGAGCGTGTCGGTGACGACCAGGCCCAGCACCGAGTCGCCGAGGAACTCCAGCCGCTCGTTGGTGGGCAGGCCGCCGTTCTCGTAGGCGTAGCTGCGGTGGGTCAGTGCGCGCACCAGAAGGGCGGTCTCGAGCTCGTAGCCGAGCCGCCCTTCCAGAGTCGCGAGGGACGAGGCTGTGTCCGCCGACGCCTGGGGTTGGGACCTCCTGGCGTTTGCCATGAAGCCTGTCACCCGCCGATCAGACCTCGAGGACCTGGCGCCGCCGGTACGTGCCGCAGTTGGCGCAGGCGGTGTGCTGCAGCCTGGGCTCCTGGCAGCGCTCGCAACGGACGAGCTGCGGAACCTGGGCCTTCCACTGCGACCGGCGGTGGCGGGTGTTGCTGCGCGACATCTTCCGCTTCGGAACGGCCACGGCTACCTCTCCTGTGGATCGTCCCCGCGCGTGCGGGGAGGCTTGTCTTCTTGGTGCTCTTGTCGGCGCATGTCCACGGCCAGCTCCTGAAGCCCGGCCCAGCGGATGTCGACGACCTCGTCGTGGTGATGGTCGGGGTCCCCGGCCAGCCGTGCGCCGCACTCGGGGCACAGGCCGGGGCAGTCCTCCTGGCAGACCGGCTGCAACGGCAGCGACAGCACGATCGCGTCCCGCAGCACGGGCTCCAGGTCGAACAGGTCGCCCTGCAGGAGGTACTCCGCGCCCTCGCCTTCCTCCCCGTCCTCCGCGGAGGGGGCGACGCCGCCGAAGGCGTCGGCGTCGGGGTAGCTGAACATCTCCTGGAAGTCGGCCTCGACCTCGTCGGTCAGGGGCTCCAGGCACCGGACGCACTCGCCTGTCAGCGGCGCCCGCACCGTGCCGGTGACGAGGACGCCCTCGATCACCGACTCCATGCGCAGCTCCACGTCGAGCTTGCCGCCCTCCGGCACGCCGATGACCTCGTTGCCGAGGTCGGGAGGGGCCACGACGGTACGGGAGACCCGCTTGAGCGCACCCGGCCGCCGCCCCAGGTCGCGCGTGTCGAACACGAGCGGGGCTCGGTGGTCAAGGGGGGCGTTCAGGGCTTTGTCGCTTTCTCCACGATGGCCGCATGGACCCGCACGAGACGGCCCCTCGAAGAGGGGCCGGGCGGTCAGCCGCGACCCATCACCATGCCGCGACCGAAGTGTCAGCATACTTCACGGGTCGCCGCCGGCCCAATCGGGCCTGGTCACGGCGGTGGTCGCGGCTACGGAGCGTGGCGGTGGGGTCAGTGGTGTCCCTGCTCGTAGCGGCGGAGCTGCTCGGCGTCAAGCATGCCGGTGTCGAACAGGCTCGTCTCGTCGAGCACGCCGGGGCCCGGTGGCAGCTGCGGGAGCTGCGGCGACGGGGGCGCGGAGGACGACGAGGCGTAGCCCGTCTGCTGCTGGTCGTATCCGTAGGCCGCGGCCTGGCCGTAGGGGTCCTGCTGCTGGGCGTACGCGTCCTGCCGCTGCCCGTAGGCGTCCTGGCGCTGGCCGTACGCGTCCTGCTGCTGGGCGTAGGGGTCCTGGCCGTAGCTCCCGGTGTCGTACGCGTAGCCCTCCTGCGACGGGTACGAGCCGGCCGCCCCCACGGGCTGGTGCTGGCCGGCGTACGGGTCGTCGGCGGTCTGGTATCCGTCGGCGGCGGGCTCGGTCCGGGGCTGCGGCACGCCGAGGTAGCTGTAGGTGTCCTGCTCGGCCGCGCCGGACTCGAAGTACCCCGCGGCGGCGGGAGCGCCGCCGGCCTCCTGCTCGGCCTGCTCCTGGGCGGCGACGTGCTCGGCGAGCTCGTCGGCGGGACGGTACCCGGTGAGCTTCTGCCGGCCGCGGCCGACGGCCTCCAGGGTCTTGCGCAGCACCGCCTCGATCGCGGAGAACTGGGCGTCCACGTAGGCGTCGGCGCGCTGCAGCAGCTCCTGCGGGTCGCCCCGGTCCGGGCCGAGCAGCTTCTCGCGGCCGCGGTCCACCGAGCCGATGGTCTTCCCGAGGACCACCTCGAAGTTGGCGAGCTTGCTGTCCACGTAGTCGTCGGCCTCGGCCTTCACCTCGGTGGCCTCGCGGCGGGCCTCCCCGAGGATGCGGGAGGCCTCCTCCTGCGCCTGCCGGGCGACGGCGGTGGCGTCGACGAGGGAGCCGCGCTCGGCGTGGGCCGCCTCGACGATGCGCCGGGCCTCCGCCTCGGCCTCGGCGACGACCTGCGCCCGGTCGCCGAGCACCTCCTGGGCCTGCGCGAGCGAGCCCGGCAGCGCCTGGCGCACCTCTTCGAGGCGGGCGAGCAGCTCGCTCCTGTTGATCACGCAGGAGGCCGACATGGGCATGCCCTTGGCGGCCTGGACCGCCGCGACGATCTCGTCGAGCTTCTGCTGTACGTCCACGGAATGTGCGTCCACGGAAGCGACTGTACGGCCAACGCGGCCCTCGTGTGGCCCCGTCCGCCGGTCTTCGCCGACGTGGTGGCGGGCGCGCTACCGCTCAGGCGTCGCGCCTGAGCTTGGCCGAGAGGGCCCGCAGCACGTGCTCGGGGACCAGGTGGGAGACGTCGCCTCCCCACGCGGCCACCTCCCTGACCAGGCTGGAGGAGAGGAAGCTGTAGACGGGGTTGGTGGGGATGAAGAGGGTCTCGACGCCCGAGAGCCCGTTGTTCATCTGCGCCATCTGGAGCTCGTAGTCGAAGTCGCTGACCGCGCGCAGGCCCTTGACGATGGCGGGAATGTCGCGCTGCTTGCAGTAGTCCACCAGCAGGCCGTGGAAGACCTCGACCGTGACGTTGTCGTAGTCCTGGAGGGACTCCTCGATCAGCGCGACGCGTTCCTCGATGGTGAACAGTCCCTGCTTGGACTTGTTCACCATCACGGCGACGTGGACCTGGTCGTAGAGCCTGGCGGCGCGGGTGACGATGTCGAGGTGGCCATTGGTGACGGGATCGAACGATCCCGGGCAGACGGCGCGGCGCAAGGGGGTCTCCTTGGTCTTGCGGTCGGTCATGCGGCGACCCGGCCGTGCCACAGGGTCCCCTCGCCGTACCGACGGGCTCGCAGCGCGGTGAAGCCGTCGGGCCACAGGAACGTGCCGCCCCGCGTGCTCCGTTCGACGGCGACGAGCGCGTCGGCCGCGAGCCAGCCCGAGGAGCGGAGGGTGGTGAGGATCTGGCGCAGGCTGTCGTCGCCGAGGGCGTAGGGCGGGTCGAGGAAGACCAGGTCGTAGGGGTCGCCGGGGGGCGGTGTGGTGACGAGCTGCTCGGCCCTGGCGGCGCGGGGCTCCGCGCCGGGCAGTCCGAGAGCCCGGACGTTCTCCCGGATGGTGCGCACCGCCCGGGGGTCCGACTCGGCCAGGAGCGCGTGGGCCGCGCCCCGCGAGAGGGCTTCGAGCCCGACGGCGCCCGAACCGCTGTAGAGGTCGAGGACGCGTGCTCCCGCGAGCGGGCCGTGCAGCGCCGCCCACGTGGAGAACAACCCCTCCCGCGCCCGGTCGGAGGTCGGCCGGGTGCCGCTGCCGGGCGGCACGGCCAGCCGCCGCCCGCCGGCGGTGCCGGCGATCACGCGCGTCATGCAGGGTCCTCGTAGCGCTCTCTACGTCAGCCGTCGGTTACCACGGTGTGGCTGATGACCACGCTATACGGTCGCCGTGCGGCGCGATGGGTCAGGTCCCTCCCAACGCGTGGGTGTGGAACCGGGCGGCGTGGCCTGCGGCGATCTCGTCGGCGTAGACCTCGCTGACCAGGTGGCCACCGGGAGTGAGGTCGTGCTCCACCTCGTACAGGCAGGTCTCGCTGCCGTCGCGGAGCAGGAAGGCGTGCTCGTAGATCGCGCACCAGCCGCCGCAGCCGAGGGGCCCCGAGGGCTCCGGGAGCCGCTCGATGTCGTACGCCGTGGCCTCGGCGAGGCGTCGCAGCGTCTCCTCGCCGGGACGGTCGGGGTTGACCGAACGGCGCAGGAGCCGGCGTGCGTGCTCCCAGGCGTCCACCCCCGGGTACTCCGGCCGGCCGCCGGGCCACCTGCCGCTGCCGACCGGGCCGCCGCGTCGTCGCTCCGCCACACCGCCGGCGAACAGTAACTCCAGCTCCTCCACGGAGGGGACGGCCCTCTCGGGCCCTTCGCCTGGCTGCTCACTCATGGCGGAAACCTCCCCGGCGCGACGCCCTCGACCGACCCGGGAGACACCGTAGTCCTCCGGGGGCGGTTAGGGGAGCGTTCGGGACGAGCCAAGGGAGCCAATCCGGCCGCGCCCGCCGGACGGGCTCCGGTCCGCCTCGCCGCGCGCCGGGCCCGACGCCGGGGGGAGGCGCCGGCACAGGGCCGTCACGCCGTGACGACGCGGAGACCGGACGGGCCGTCAGGAGGAGGCGGGCCGCTGGTCCGGGCGAACCGACGGGTGCGTCCCCGTCCGTGGAAGCCCTCAGCCCTTGTCGAGGTACTCCTCACGCTCGGCGTCGAGCAGCGCGTCGAGCGCCGTGCGCAGCGCGGGATGGGCCTCCAGCCCGGGGTCGCGTGCGACCAGCGCCGTGGCCTCCGCGCGGGCCTCGGCGATGATCTCCTCGTCGGCGACGACCGTGAGCATGCGCAGGCTGCTGCGCCCGCCGGACTGTGCCTGGCCCAGCACGTCCCCCTCGCGCCGCTGTTCGAGGTCGATGCGGGAGAGCTCGAAGCCGTCGAGCGTGCCGGCCACGGCGTCCAGCCGGGCACGGGCGGCGCTGGCCTCGGGCGCCTCGGTGACCAGCAGGCACAGGCCGGGCGCCGCGCCACGGCCGACGCGGCCCCGCAGCTGGTGCAGCTGGGAGACGCCGAACCGGTCGGCGTCCATGATCACCATGACCGTGGCGTTCGGGACGTTGACCCCGACCTCGATGACGGTGGTGGCCACGAGCACGTCGACGCCTCCGGCGACGACCTCGCGCATGACCTCGTCCTTGGCCTCCGGCGTCATCCTGCCGTGCAGCACCGCGACGCGCAGCCCGGCGAGCGGGCCGGCCGCGAGCTCCGCGGCGACGTCGGTCACCGACAGGGGCGGACGCTCCTCGCCGCCGCCGCCGCCGCCGTCGCCGTCGCCGCCTCCCGCTCCGGCGCCGGGCTCCGACTCGTCTCCGATGCGGGGACAGACGACGTACGCCTGGTGGCCGGCCTCGACCTCCTCACGCACCCGCTGCCAGGCGCGGGCGAGGAAGTGCGGCTTGTCGGCCGCCGGCACCACGTGGCTGGCGATCGGTGAACGGCCGGCGGGCAGTTCGTCGAGCACGGAGGTCTCCAGGTCCCCGAAGACGGTCATGGCGACGGTGCGCGGAATGGGGGTGGCGGTCATCACCAGCAGGTGCGGCGGCCGCTCCCCCTTGGCACGCAACGCGTCCCGCTGCTCGACGCCGAAACGGTGCTGCTCGTCGACGACGACGAGCCCGAGGTCGTGGAAGCGGACCGTCTCCTCGATCAGGGCGTGGGTGCCGATGACGATCCCCGCCTCGCCCGTGGCCGCGTCCAGCAGGACCCGTCGCCGTGCCGGCGCGCCCATCGAGCCCGTCAGCAGCACGACCCGCGTGCCGCGTTCCGAGCCGCCGAGCATGCCGCCCTCGGCAAGCTCCCCCATCATCTCCGTGACGGAGCGGTGGTGCTGCTGGGCCAACACCTCCGTGGGCGCCAGGAGCGCCGCCTGGCCGCCGGAGTCGACGACGGCGAGCATGGCCCGCAGCGCGACCAGCGTCTTGCCGCTGCCGACCTCGCCCTGGAGCAGCCGGTGCATCGGGTGCTCGCCCGCCATGTCGGCGAGGATCTCCTGGCTGACCCGCCGCTGACCGCCCGTCAGCTCGAACGGCAGCCGCGCGTCGAAGGCGCTCAGCAGCCCGTCCTCGGCCGGGTGGCGGGGCACGGCCGGCAGCTGGGAGGCGGCGTGACGACGGCGGGCCAGGGCGGTCTGGAGGACGAACGCCTCGTCCCACTTCAGGCGTGCCCTGGCGGCGGCGACGTCGGTCTGCGCCCGCGGCTGGTGGATCCTGTGGAACGCCTCGGGCAGCGGGATCAGCGCGCGCTCGGCGCGCAGCCGCCCCGGGAGCGGATCGACCAGGCCCGACCAGGACTCGGCGTCCATGCGGTCGAGCACCACGCGCACGGCCTTGGCGATCCGCCAGGACTCCAGCTGGCGGCAGGCCGGGTACAGCGGGATCGGGCGGCCGGCGAACTCGGCGACCGCCGCCGCGTCGTCGCCCTCCCCGCCCTCGCCTCCCGCTCCCCCGCCGTCGTCGGTGCCCGTGCCCGTCAGCAGCTGGTACGCCGGGTGCGCGAGCTGGAGCTGGCGGCGGAAGACCGACACCTTGCCCGCGAACATGCCACGCCGGCCGGGCACCAGCTCCCGCCGGTGGTGCTGGGCCGTGCGGCCGAAGAAGACCAGGCGCAGCCGTCCGCTGCCGTCGGTGAGGGTGACCTCCAGGCGCTGGCCCTTGCCGCGGTTGAACGTCAGCAGGCGGGCGTCGGCGACCTCGGCGACGACGGTGACGTGCTCGTCCAGCGGCAGCTCGGCGAGGCGCGTGAGCTCGCCGCGCTCGGCGTACCGCCGTGGGTAGTGGTGCAGGAGGTCACCGACCGTGTGGAGGCCGAGCTGCTCGGCCATGACCTTCGCGGTCGTGCCGCCGACCACGCGGCCGAGCGGCTGGCCCATGAGCTCCTGCTTCTCGGGCGGGGGCGGGGACAGGTGTGGGGCGGTCACGGTGCCTATTGCACACCACGGCACCGACAGTCGGCGTCAGCGCTCACGCGCCGTGGCGTTCGGCGCGGTCATTCGACGCCGATGAGCAGCGGCACGCCCTGCCGGCCGTCGCAGACCTCGGTGTCCACCCCGAGGTGGCCCCGGCGGACCTGCTCCCGCAGGCGGTCGGCGAGGCCGGTGGGCGCCTGCGCGCCGAGCACCAGCGTGACGAGCTCGCCGCCGGCGGACAGCATCCTCTCCAGCACCTGCCCGGCGACCTCCGCGACGTCGTCGCCGATGACCGCCACGTCGCCCTCGACGAGCCCGAGGACGTCCCCGGCCTGGCAGACGCCGGCCATCGTCCACGCCTCCCGGTCGGCGACGGCGACCTCGCCGAAGCGCGTGGCTCCCGCCGCCGCGGTCATCGCGACGACGTCCTCGTCGAAGCGGCGCTCGGGGGCGTGGACGGCGAGCGCGGCGAGGCCCTGCACCGGGGAGCGGGTGGGGATCACGGCGACCCGGGTGCCCGCGGCGCGGGCCTGTTCCGCGGCGGCCGCGGCGGCGTGCCACAGGGCCTCGTCGTTGGGGAGCACGACGACCTCGCGGGCGTGGGCGCGGTGGATCACGGCGGCCAGCTCCCCGCTGCCCGGCGGCTCCTCCGGGCGCGTGACCACCGCCTCGGCGCCGACCTCGCGGCACAGCTGGGCCAGGCCGTCGCCGGGTGTGACCGCGAGGACGGCGCGGCGCGCCGGCCCGGGACGCTCGGGCGACGGGTGGCCGGCGGCCAGCCAGCTGATGCGGATCCGGTGGGGGCGGCCGGCCTCCAGGCCCGCCTCGACGGCGGGTCCCGGTTCGCCGGTGTGCAGGTGGACGTGCCACAGCCCGTCGCCGCCGACGACCACCAGGGAGTCGCCCAGGGCGTCGAGTCGTTCGCGCAGCGGCCCGACGGCGGCGTCGGGCGCGTCGAGCAGGTAGATCACCTCGTAGCCACCGTGCCCGAGGTGGTCGCCGTGCCCCTCTGGCCCGCCGTCGGTCCCCTCACACCCCCGGTCCTCCTCGTGCTGCCCGGCGCCCGCCTGGTGGCGCCGGGTCTCGCGCTCCTGGCGACGGACGACGGCCGCGCCGCCGCCTCGCCCGGCGGCCGTCTGGTGGCCCAGGCCGTGGTGGAGGGCGGTGTCCGGGGCCCGCCCGGACAGGGCCGCGTCCAGCGCCTCCAGCACCGTCACCAGGCCGCTGCCCCCGGCGTCGACCACGTCGGCCTCCGCGAGCACCGCCAGCTGCCCCGGGGTCGCGGCCAGGGCCCGCCGGGCCCCCGCGCACGCCGCCGCGGCGACCCGGGCCGTGCCCGCCGCCGGCCCCGCCGACGCGGCTCCGTCGGCTCCGTCGGCTCCGGCTGCTCCGGCGGCGTCCGCCGCGGCTCGGGCCACGGTGAGCATGGTGCCCTCCACCGGGTGGGCCACCGCCTCGTACGCCGACCGTGCCGCCCGCGCGAGCGCCGCGGACAGGGCCTCGGCGTCCGCCGGCTCGGGGCCCGCGGCGAGTGCCTCCGCCATGCCGCGCAGCAGCTGGGCGAGGATGGTGCCCGAGTTGCCGTGGGCGCCGATCAGCGCGCCGTGGGCCATGGTGCGGACCGCGTCGGTCAACGTGGGGTTGGCGGCCTCGGCCGCCGCCACGGCCTGGGCGGCGGACTCGACCGTGAGGTAGAGGTTGGTGCCGGTGTCCCCGTCCGCGACGGGGTAGACGTTGATCGCGTCGATGCCCTCCCTGGCCTGCCCCAGCGAGTGCAGCGCGATCGCGCACCACCGCCGGACCGCCGTGGCGTCAAGCGGTTGCGGCACGTGACGACCTCCTCAGCTTCCCGACACCAGACCGGCGAAGCCGGGTCCCCAGGTGACCCTAGGCCCTGCCGGTCCGGGCGGTGCCGCCGACCAGGATTTCACCGGCCAGGAGGGCCCGGGGTATGCTTCCCCGGTTGCTTGATAGCGACATTCTGTCTTTTGTTATCTGTCTTCCGTGGTCTGTCTTTGGAGTAACCCGTGGCTGCCAACTGCGATCTCTGCGGCAAGGGGCCGGGCTTCGGCAACCGCATCTCCCACTCGCACCGCCGCACCCCGCGTCGTTGGAACCCCAACATCCAGCGGGTCAGGGCCGTGGTCAACGGGACGCCGAAGCGCCTCTACGTCTGCACCTCGTGCATCAAGGCGGACAAGGTTCCGCGCTGATCCGCGCTGACCTCGTCAGCTCACCCAGCTCTTCACGCACACACGAGGCCGGCCCGTCGTGAACCCCACGACGGGCCGGCCTCGCGCGTTCGCGCGGACCCGGCCGTGTCCGAGCCGTGCTGGCCCGGCCTACGCCGTGCCCGTGTCCGTGTCCGTCGGGTGCGCGGGTATCCGGTAACCGTGGTGGACCGGTCCGATGCCGCCGCCCAGCGGGAAGCCGGCCCTGATGGCACCCGTGACGTAGTCCTTGGCCGCGACCACCGCCTCGGGCACCGAACTCCCGCGCGCGAGGTGGCTCGCGATCGCCGCGGCGAGCGTGCAGCCCGTGCCGTGGGTGTGCCGGTTGACCACGCGCGGCGCGCGCAGCCAGTGCTCCTCGTCGCCGTCGGTGAGGAGGTCGGTGGCCTGGTCGCCCGGCAGGTGACCGCCCTTGACCAACGCCCAGCGGGTGCCGAACGCCAGGATCGCGGCGGCGGCCGTGCGCATGTCGGCCTCGGTCTCCACCCGGACGCCGGTCAGCTGGGCGACCTCCGCCAGGTTGGGCGTGGTCACCGTCGCGGTGGGCAGCAGCCGCTCGCGCACCGCGTCGAGCGCGTCGGCGGCGAGCAGCGGGTCGCCGTGCTTGGAGACCCCCACCGGGTCGACCACGACCGGCGCCCCGCCCGTTCCCGGGGCGCCGCCCAGCAGCGCCGCGACGGTCTCGACGAGCTCGGCGCTGGCCAACATGCCGGTCTTCACCGCCTGGACCCCGATGTCGCCGACGACGCTGCGGAACTGCTGGTCCACGGCCTCGGTGGGCAGTTCCCAGACGCCCTGTACCCCCAGGGAGTTCTGGGCCGTGATCGCGGTGACCACGCTCATGCCGTGGGTGCGGAGGGCCAGCATGGTCTTCAGGTCGGCCTGGATGCCCGCCCCGCCGCCCGAGTCGGATCCGGCGATCGTCAGGACGCGGGGGAGCGGCCCGGTGGGCGGCCGCGTGGCTGCGTGCATGACTCAGGACGGTAGCGCCGACGGCGACGCCACCGCCGGCCGGTCCGTCCGCTGGTCACCGTCCCCCGCCGGTCACCGCCGCGGGCGGGTCACCGCCGGTCGCCGCCCTCCGGCGCGGCGAAGTGCTCCCAGCCGCCCGCCTTGTCCCACACGGCGCCGTCGACGGTCACCCGCGGCAGCGCCGCCGGGCCGCCGGGACCGCCGCGCAGCCGCGTGGGCAGGACCTCGCCGATGACGCGCCACCGGGCGGGCAGCTTGGTCTCGGGCGGGAACGTGGCGACGATGGCGTGGTCCTCGCCACCGGTCAGCACCCAGTGCAGCGGGTCCACGCCGACGGCCTGCCCGATGTCGGACATCTGGGCCGGCACGTCGAGTGCCGCCGACCGGATGTCGATGCGGACCTTGCTGGCCCGCGCGATGTGTCCGAGGTCGGCGACGAGCCCGTCGCTCACGTCGGTCATCGCCGTGGCGCCGAGCGCCGCGCCCGCGGGCCCCGCGGCGTACGGCGGCTCGGGCCGGCGGTGGGCCTCGACGAAGGCCCGCGGCGAGCGGAAGCCGCGGGAGAGGACGGCGAACCCGGCGGCCGACCAGCCGAGCCAGCCGGTGACGGCCACGATGTCGCCCGTCCTGGCGCCCGACCGGGTCACCGGCTCGCGGCCCCGCAGGTCGCCGAGGGCCGTGATGGAGACCGTGACGGACTCGCCGCGCACCACGTCACCGCCCGCGACCCCGGCGCCCGCCGCCTCCGACTCGTCGCGGATGCCGTCCATGAGCTCGATGGGCCAGGTGGCGGGGAGTTCGGCCGGGACCGCGAGGCCGAGGAGCACGGCCGTGGGCACGGCGCCCATCGCCGCGATGTCGGCGAGGTTCTGGGCGGCGGCCTTGCGGCCGACGTCGTAGGCGGTGGACCAGTCGCGACGGAAGTGGCGTCCCTCCACCAGGACGTCGGTGGTGGCGACCACCCGACGATCCGGGGCGGCCACCACCGCGGCGTCGTCACCCGGACCAAGTCGCACGGCGGGGGCGCTTGTGATCCGGGACGTCAGCTCCCGGATCAGCCCGAACTCCCCGAGCTCGCCCACACTGCCCTTCACGCAGCTCTCCTCATGCCTCGTGATGCCTCGTCATGCCACGCGCCGCCTCGAATGCCGGTCGTAGTCTCCCCGCGCAGGTCATGACGCGCTACGGTAGCGCCCCCGTTCCTCGTAGCCGCTGTGGAGGACCCGTGGTGCAGGCGTACATCCTGATCCAGACCGAGGTGGGCAAGGCGTCGACCGTGGCTGACGTGATCTCCAAGATTCCTGGGGTGATCCAGGCCGAGGATGTCACGGGCCCCTACGACGTGATCGTGCGGGCGGAGGCCGGTTCGGTCGACGAGCTCGGCCGCCTGGTCGTGGCCGAGGTGCAGCGCGTGCCCGGTATCACACGAACGCTGACCTGCCCGGTCGTTCATCTGTAACACCCCAGTATGCTCGCCGGGTGATCGCCACCGTGCGCCGTGCCCTGCCCGTTCTGCCCACCGCCGCGCTCGCCCTCGTCGTCCTCGCGGGGTGCACCTCGGGCGGTGACACGCCGGAGGTGGCGGTGCCCTCCCCCGACGGCGAGGCGGCGCGGGCCTGCCGACAGCTGTCGCGGGCGCTGCCCGAGCGGCTGGCGGAGCAGGAGCGCGGCACGCTGGACCAGGAGACACCCTACGCCGCCGTGTGGGGCGATCCGGCCATCGTGCTGCGCTGCGGGGTGGACCGGCCGGCGGTGCTGACGCCGGGCAGCGAGACCTACAACCCGAAGGCGGACACCGTGGACGTCAACGGCGTTCCCTGGCTGCTGGAGGCCGGGGAGGGCGAGGTCCGTTTCACGACGACGGACCGCGCGGTCTTCGTGGAGGTCACCGTGCCCGACGACCACGCGCCCGAGCCGGCGGTGCTGACGGAGCTGACGGAGCCGGTCGACGAGCACGTGCCGCTGGACCCGCTGTACCTGCCGCCCAGCTGACCCGTGACCCGGTCGACGCGACCGGAGGGGCCCGCGCGGCTGACGGGCCGCGTGCCGCCCGACGCGCGGCCCGTCCTCAGCGCAGGCCCGTGGAACGGCTGAGGGCCGCCTGGATCAGGAGGTCCACGATCTCGGGATAGCTCACGCCGGTGGCCTGCCACATGCGGGGGAACATCGAGATCGGGGTGAAGCCGGGCATGGTGTTGATCTCGTTGATGACGAACGAGCCGTCCTCGCACAGGAAGAAGTCGGCACGCACCAGGCCCTCGCAGGAGGCGGCGTCGAAGGCGCGAACCGCCAGCTGACGCACGCGCGCCGTCTGCTCCTCGGTCAGCTCGGCGGGGACGACGCCCTCGGCGGAGTCGATGTACTTCGCCTCGAAGTCGTAGAAGTCGTGGCTGTCGGTGGAGAGGATCTCCGCGGGCAGGCTGGCGCGCGGGCCGTCGGGGAACTCCAGCACGCCGCACTCGATCTCGCGCCCGCTCACCTGCGCCTCGACCAGGACCTTCGGGTCGTGGTGCCGGGCGGTGGCCAGGGCCTCCTCGATGCCTTCGGGGCCAGTGACGCGGGTGATTCCGATGGAGGACCCGGCGCGGGAGGGCTTGACGAAGAGCGGCCAGCCGTGTTCGGCGGCGAAGTCCATGATCCGCGCCCGCGCCGCCGTGGGGTCCGCCTGCCACTCGCGGGGGCGGATCACGAGGTACGGCCCGACGGGCAGGCCGAAGGAGGTGAAGACCCGCTTCATGTACTCCTTGTCCATGCCGATCGCGGAGGACAGCACGCCGGCGCCGACGTACGGGACCCCCGCGAGCTCCAGCAGGCCCTGGAGGGTGCCGTCCTCGCCGTAGGGGCCGTGGAGCACGGGGAAGACGACGTCGACCTCGCCGAGCTCCTTCGGCACCTCGCCGGGCTCGGCGTAGACCAGCTCGCGTCGGCCGGGGTCCAGGGGCAGCACGACGCCGCCGGTGCCCGGCTCGGCGACCTGCTCCACGCTGGGCAGGCTGCGCTCCGCGATGGCCATCCGCTCGGGGTCGTCGGCGGTCAGCGCCCAACGGCCGTCCGTGGTGATGCCGATGGGCAGCACGTCGTAGCGGCCGCGGTCGATGGCGCGCAACACCGCGCCGGCGGTGACGACCGAGATGCCGTGCTCTGAGCTGCGTCCGCCGAAGACGACGGCGACGCGCGGCTTGGGACGCTGGGGTGTGGACTCGCTGCTCATAACCCCATGAGGCTACCCGGCGGTGGGCCGGGACGGCAGCGTTGTGCGCGCCGACCCGTTTGTCCGTGTCCCCCGCGTTCGTCCCCGCCTTCGTCCCCCGCTTTCGTCCCGACCGTTCGCCCCCGGCCGTTCGCCGTGGGCGGAGCGTTCGCGCTCAGCCCTGCTCGGCCTTGGCGGAGCGGGACATCAGCTCCTTCAACGCGACCAGCGGCGGCGTGCCGTGGTGCACGATCCCCACCACGGTCTCCGTGAGCGGCATGTCGACCCCGTGCCGGCGGGCGAGTTGCAGCACGGACTGGCAGGACTTGACGCCCTCCGCGGTCTGGCGGGTGACCGCGATGGTCTCCTCCAGCGTCATGCCCCGGCCGAGGTTGGTGCCGAAGGTGTTGTTGCGGCTGAGGGGCGAGGAGCAGGTGGCGACGAGGTCGCCCATGCCCGCGAGGCCGGCGAAGGTGTGGGCGTCGGCGCCCATCGCGATGCCGAGCCGGGTGGTCTCGGCGAGGCCGCGGGTGATGAGCGAGGCCTTGGCGTTGTCCCCCAGCCCCATGCCGTCGGCGATGCCCACGGCGAGCGCGATGACGTTCTTCACCGCGCCGCCGAGCTCGCAGCCCACCACGTCGGTGTTGGTGTACGGGCGGAAGTACGGGGTGTGGCAGGCCGCCTGGAGGCGCCGTGCCACGGACTCGTCGCGGCAGGCGGCGACGGTGGCCGCCGGCTGCCGCTCGGCGATCTCGCGGGCGAGGTTCGGCCCCGACAGGACGGCGATCCGCTCCGGTCCCGCGCCGGTGACGTCCGCGATGACCTCGCTCATCCGCTTGGCGGTGCCGAGCTCTACGCCCTTCATCAGCGAGACGAGAACGGTGTCGGCGGGCAGCAGCCCCGCCCAGCGGGAGAGGTTGTCGCGGAGGGTCTGGGAGGGGACGACGAGCACGGTGAACTCGGCGCCGTCAGCGGCCTCGGCGGGGTCGGCCGTGGCGCGGACACCGGCCGGGAGGGACACTCCGGGCAGGTAGTCCGGGTTGGTGCGGGTGTCGTTGATGACCGTGGCGAGCTCGGGGCGGCGGCCCCAGAGGGCCACCGTGCAGCCCGCGTCGGCCAGGACCATGGCGAAGGCGGTCCCCCATGAGCCGTTGCCGTAGACGGCGACGCGTGTCACTCGGCGATCTCCTCCTCGGGGTGGGTGGGAGCGGGCCGTACGGCGCGCTCCTGAAGCGGCTTACGGTGAACGTACCGCTGGGCGGGTGGCTGCTCGCCCCGGATCTCCGCGAGCAGCGCCGTGACGGCGTCCATGATCAGGTCGGTGACCTCACGGAGCACCTCGGCGGTGATCTCCACATTCTGGTACGCGCTGAGGTCGACGGGCTCCCCCGCCACCACGACCAGGGTCTTGCGGGGAAAGAGGCGGAACCTTTTTGTCCTGGCATAGGGCGGCATCGCCTCGTGGGCACCCCACTGGGCGATCGGGATCACCGGTGCACCCGTGAGCAGCGCGACGCGCGCCGCTCCGGTCTTGCCCTCCATCGGCCACAGGTCGGGATCGCGGGTGAGCGTGCCCTCGGGGTAGAAGACGACGCACTCGCCCCGGTTCACGGCGTCGACCGCGGCGCGGAAGGCGCCGGCGGCGTCGGAGGACTCCCGCAGGACGGGGATCTGGCCCGTGCCGCGCATGACGGTGCCGACGACCCCGGTCCTGAAGAGCCCCTCCTTGGCCAGGAAACGGGGGACGCGCCTGGTGTTGTACTGGAAGTGGGCGTAGGAGATCGGGTCGAGGTAGGAGTTGTGGTTCACCACCGTGATGAATCCGCCCGTGGCGGGAATGTTGTCCGCTCCCCTCCAGTCACGCCTGAAGAGGAGCACGAGTGGAGGCTTCAGCACGGTTGCGGCCAGTCGGTACCAGAAGCCGATTCTGGGGCGGGACACTCGTCACCATCTCCTCTTGCACTCCGTCGGCCATGTTCCGGCCGGTCACCGCGGACGGCCGCACAAGTGTCACCCCGGGTTGTTGGGCTGTCCAGCGGTTCGCCCCTCGGTCGCAACGGACCCTTTGCACCCTAATGCGTGGCGCGTGGGGTCGTCGGGGAGAATGAGGCGGTGTCTGAGACGGTTCTCGAGTCCGGGTGGGCGCTGGTCGTCCCGCTCAAGCCGCTGTGGCTGGCCAAGAGCCGGCTGGCCGTCGCCGCGGGGGACGCCGCGCGTCCCTCCCTCGCCCTCGCCTTCGCGGAGGACACCGTGGCCGCGGCGCTGGCGTGCGAGGCGGTGGGGAGCGTGGTCGTGGTCACCGACGACCCGGTGGCGGGGAGCCGTCTGGCAGGGCTGGGGGCGCGTGTCGTGCCGGACGCGCCCGGCCGCGGGCTGAACCCCGCGTTGGCCCACGGCGCGGCGACGATACGGCGTGGCGCGCCGGGGGCGGCGGTGGCGACGCTCAACGCCGACCTGCCGGCCCTGCGGCCCGCCGAGTTGGGCCGGGTGCTCGCGGCGGCCGGCGGCCACGCCCGCAGCTTCCTGGCGGACGCGGCGGGAGTCGGCACCACCGTGCTGGCCGCCTCGCCCGGGGTGGCGCTGAACCCGGCGTTCGGCGGCGCCTCGCGGGCGCGTCACCGCGACTCGGGAGCGGTCGAACTGGACCTGGCGGGCGTCGACAGCGTGCGGCGCGACGTGGACACCGGGGAGGACCTGCGGGCGGCGCTCGCGCTCGGCGTGGGCCCGAGGACGGCCACGCTTCAGAACGTCTGCAACGTCACGTAGGTGATGCGTCGGCTCTCGCCCTCGCCGCTGACCTCGATGCGGACGCGCTGCCCCGGGCGCAGCAGCCGCAGGCCACCGGCGTCGAAGGCGCTCGCGCCGAAGTCCATCGGGGTGCCGTCGTCCAGCAGGACGCTGCCGGTGCGCGTCGCGGGATCGAAGGTGTACGCCGTGGCCTGCATGCGGGGAGCCTAACGCACCACGCGCCGGGTGGCGGCGGCCGGGAAACCGTCGCGGCCCGGGCTGGTGACCTCCATCAGACAGGGCCGGAAGCCGGGCCGACGGCCGTGGCGGAGAACGGGACCGGGAGGCGGGACGGGGCGCCGCCGAAGGGCTCGGACACGGCCGCGGGCCGGACTCCTCGACGGAGTCCGGCCCACGTGGCGGCCGACGGGGGTGCGGCCGTCACTTCCGGCGGCTGGCGGCTTTCCTGGCCGTGGTGGTGCGTGCGGTGGCGCGCTTGGCGGGCGCCTTCTTGGCGGTGGCCTTCCGGGCGGGCGCCTTCTTGGCCGGCGTCTTCTTGGCGGTGGTCTTCTTCGCCGTGGCCTTCTTGGCCGGCGCCTTCTTGGCGGTGGTGGCCTTCTTGGCCGTGGTGGCCTTCTTCGCGGTCGCCTTCTTGGCCGCCGCCTTCTTGGTCGCGGCGCCGCCGGTCAGGCTGCCCTTGGGGGCCTTCTTGACGGCGACGTCGTTCTTGGGGAGCTTCTTGGTCCCCGCCACGAGGTCCTTGAAGCCCTGACCAGCACGGAAGCGGGGCACGGAGGTCTTCTTGACCCGGACCCGCTCGCCGGTCTGCGGATTGCGGGCGTACCTGGCGGGACGTTCGACCTTCTCGAACGAGCCGAAGCCGGTCACCGAGACCCGCTCACCAGCGACGACCGCCCTGATCATGGCGTCGAGCACGACGTCGACCGCGTCCGCGGCCTGCTGGCGGCCGCCGAGCTTGTCGGCGATCGCTTCCACGAGTTGTGCCTTGTTCACGTCTCTTTTCCCCTTCGGAGGCTAGCAGGAACACATTGTGTTCGCGCTTTTTCGCACGTTAGGCAGATATATTCCGCAAATCAAACGTGAAACGGGCGAATCACCCTTGTGTCGCAACGAAGTCGACCATCACGGAGCCCCGTCGCGCGCGTCACCGGGAGAACCCGGCGACGACTCCGACGGCAGCCGCCCCGCCTCAACGTCCTCCATCAGCCGCTCCAGACGGCGGGCGGCACTCGGCAGGTCCTGCTTGGCGACCGAGGTGATCGCCAGCAGCCTCCGCGCGAGGGCGCGCCGTACGTCCTCCGGCACTTCCAGCTCGCGCACCGCGCGGTGAGCGTCCTTCAGTCCTGCGGCGACGCGGTCGTAGAGTTCGAGTTGACCGTCGCGTTCCATGCGGCCGATTGTGCCACCTTGGACCGGGTATCGACCTCTAAGCCCCCCAACGCCCGTGTCGCGTGGGCGACACGGGCGCTCGGGAGTGAACCAGGGGGCGTGCTGAGACGGCGTCAGGCCGCCTGCGTGCGGGGCTTGTAGGACGGACGGCGCGCCTCGAAGGCGGTGATCGTGTCCTCGTTCCGCAGCGTGATGCTGATGTCGTCCAGGCCCTCCAGCAGCCGCCAGCGGGCGTTCTCGTCGAGCTCGAATCCGGCCTCGATCCCCGGGGCCCTGACGACGCGGTCCACCAGGTCGACGGTGATCTCCACGGCCGGATCGGCCTCGGTCAGCTCCCACAGCCGCTCCACCGTCTCCTGCGGCAGCACGACGGTCAGCAGCCCGTTCTTCAGCGAGTTGCCCCGGAAGATGTCCGCGTACCGCGAGGAGAGGACCGCCTTGAAGCCGTAGTTCTGCAGCGCCCAGACGGCGTGCTCGCGCGAGGAGCCCGTGCCGAAGTCGGGGCCGGCGACCAGCACGGTGGCACCCTGCCGCTCCGGCTGGTTGAGGACGAACTCCGGGTCCTTGCGCCAGGCCTCGAACAGCCCGTCCTCGAAGCCGTCCCTGGTGACCTTCTTCAACCAGTGCGCCGGGATGATCTGGTCGGTGTCGACGTTGCTGCGACGCAGCGGCACGGCGCGGCCGGTGTGGGTGGTGAACGCTTCCATGGCTTGTCAGACCTCCACGAGAACGGGGGCGTCGGCCAGGTCGGCCGGGGACGCGAGGTGGCCGAGGACCGCGGTGGCGGCCGCGACCTGCGGAGAGACCAGGTGGGTGCGGCCTCCCTTGCCCTGCCGCCCCTCGAAGTTGCGGTTGGAGGTGGAGGCGCAGCGCTCCCCCGGCGAGAGCTGGTCGGGGTTCATGCCCAGACACATCGAACAGCCGGCGTGCCGCCACTCCGCGCCCGCGGCGGTGAACACCTTGTCCAGCCCCTCCTCGATCGCCTGGAGGGCCACCCGGACCGAGCCGGGCACGACGAGCATCCGCACCCCGTCGGCGACCTGCCGCCCCTCCAGCACGGCCGCCGCCGAGCGCAGGTCCTCGATCCGGCCGTTGGTGCAGGAGCCGACGAAGACGGTGTCGATCGTGATGTCGCGCAGTCGCGTGCCGGCGGTCAGCCCCATGTACTCCAGCGCCTTCTCCGCGGCCAGCCGGTCGACGGGGTCGGCGAAGTCGCCCGGGCTCGGCACCGCCTCCGACAGCGGCAGGCCCTGCCCCGGGTTGGTTCCCCAGGTGACGAAGGGCGACAGCGTGGCGGCGTCGATCACGACCTCGTGGTCGAAGACCGCGTCCTCGTCGGTCCGCAGCGTGCGCCAGTACGCGACGGCGGCGTCCCAGTCGGCGCCGGCGGGAGCGTGGTCGCGTCCCCTGAGGTAGGCGAAGGTGGTCTCGTCGGGCGCGATCATCCCGGCGCGGGCGCCCGCCTCGATCGACATGTTGCAGATGGTCATCCGGGCCTCCATCGAGAGCTTCTCGATGGCCTCACCCCGGTACTCGATGACGTACCCCTGGCCGCCGCCGGTGCCGATCCGCGCGATGATCGCGAGGATCAGGTCCTTGGCCGTGACGCCCTCGGGCAGCTCTCCCTCGACGCTGACGGCCATGGTCCGAAACGGCGCCATGGGCAGCGTCTGGGTGGCGAGCACGTGCTCGACCTGGCTGGTGCCGATGCCGAACGCGAGCGCGCCGAAGGCGCCGTGCGTGGAGGTGTGGCTGTCGCCGCAGACCACCGTCATCCCGGGCTGGGTCAGCCCGAGCTGGGGGCCCACGACGTGCACCACGCCCTGCTCGTCGTCTCCGAGGGAGTGCAGCCGTACGCCGAACTCGGCGCAGTTGCGCCGCAGGGTCTCCAGTTGGGTGCGGGAGACCGGGTCGGCGATCGGTTTGTCGATGTCGAGCGTGGGGGTGTTGTGGTCCTCGGTGGCGATCGTGAGATCGGTGCGCCGGACCGTGCGCCCGCTCTTGCGCAGGCCGTCGAAGGCCTGCGGGCTGGTCACCTCGTGAACGAGGTGGAGGTCGATGTAGAGCAGGTCGGGCTCGCCCTCCGCCCGTCGGACGACGTGGTCGTCCCACACCTTCTCCGCCAGTGTCCGTCCCATCGCGTTCCCCTCCGGCCAGTCTGAGCCGTGCTGGTCTGATGTCTGTGGGCCTTGCCGTGTCGCGGCCGCCATCCGTTCCCCGCGCACCGGATGGAGACCGGGAGACATAGCCTGGCCCCTTCGGCGGGAAATTGAACTTGCGTTTCACACTGTGAGACGCGAGTATCGTTGCATGGACAACTCTCGTGGCGACTCCAGTGGCGTGGGCGTACTCGACAAGGCTGCCCTGGTGCTGGGAGCGCTGGAGTCCGGGCCGGCCACCCTGGCGGGGCTGGTCGCGGCGACGGGGCTTGCCCGGCCCACCGCACACCGCATGGCGGTGGCCCTCGAGTACCACCGACTGCTGGCCCGCGACATGCAGGGCCGCTTCGTCCTCGGGCCCCGGCTGGCCGAGCTCGCCGCCGCGGCGGGCGAGGACCGCCTGCTGGCCGCGGCCGGCCCCGTGCTGACCCAGCTGCGCGACGTGACGGGCGAGAGCGCCCAGCTCTACCGCCGCCAGGGCGACATGCGCATCTGCGTGGCCGCGGCCGAACGCCTCTCCGGCCTGCGCGACACCGTGCCCGTCGGCTCCACCCTCCCGATGAAGGCGGGCTCGGCCGCCCAGATCCTGCTCGCCTGGGAGGAGCCCGAGCGGCTCCACCACGGCCTCCAGGGGGCTCGTTTCACCGCGACCGCCCTCTCCGGCGTGCGCCGACGCGGCTGGGCGCAGTCGGTGGGCGAACGGGAGCCGGGAGTGGCCTCGGTCTCGGCGCCGGTCCGCGGGCCGTCCAACCGCGTGGTGGCCGCGGTGTCGGTCTCCGGACCGATCGAGCGGCTGACCCGCCACCCGGGGCGGATGCACGCCCAGGCCCTCCTCGACGCCGCCGCCCGGCTCACCGAGGCACTCAAGCGGGGCGGCTGACCGCCCGACGGCGACCGATTGAACGCGGAGCGTCACGGCGGTCCGGGCGTCCCCCGTCCGGGCCGCCGTGACGAAAAAACCTCTGCCCGCGGCGGATGCCACGGGCAGAGGGAGAGATGATCGAACAACGTAGCCCCGACCGGATTCGAACCGGCGCTACTGCCTTGAGAGGGCAGCGTGCTAGGCCGCTACACAACGGGGCCGTACCCCCGACCGGATTCGAACCGGCGCTACTGCCTTGAGAGGGCAGCGTGCTAGGCCGCTACACAACGGGGGCTTGATCACACCCGACCGCGAGGCGGTCGAGCGGAATCGCTGGGGTACCAGGACTCGAACCTAGACTAACTGAACCAGAATCAGTCGTGCTGCCAATTACACCATACCCCACCAAAACGCAACCCCATGGCGGGGGTTTTGCTGTGGCGGTCGCTTGCTGGCGACAGACAGAACACTACACCGATCACGTTCGCTGGGCCAAAACGGTTCCCGGGCCTCCCGGGCTTCCCGGACGCCGGGCTTCCTGGACGGAAGCCGCCACGGGCCTCACCCCGCGGCGCCCGCCCCCGGCGGCCCCGGCGGACGCGAGGGCACGCCCGTCCCGGCGACCGGGAGCGCGCCGATCTCCTCGACCAGCCGCCGCGGCATCTCGACGAGGAACACCGACTCCTCCGTCTCCTCCGGATCGGTGCGGGCCACCACGACGACGGCGTCCGAGGCGCCGACGTTGACGGGAAGGTGTGGGGTGTCGGGAGGGATGTAGACGTAGTCGCCGCCGCTCACCGTCACGCGCCGGGAGAGCTCGACGCCGTGCCAGACGTCGACGTCCCCCGAGGCGACGAAGATCGCCGACTCGTGGCCCGCGTGGACGTGCGGCCGCCCCCGCGTGCCGGGCGGGAAGCGCAGGTGGTGGAGGCGGAGGTGGCGGGCACCGGCCGACTGGGCCGACACCCCGGCCACGAACCCGCCTCCCCGTCTCCCCCCGCGCTCCCCGCCTCGCACGACCACGCACTCGCCGCCTGCGCGACCACTGGGGTCGTTCATCAGCGCACCGCCTCCTCGCCCCGGATGTCGGCCCGAACTCCCGCCCGCACGCCTCCCGCGGGCGGGCTCCGGGCACCGGTCCATCCCACCCCACCGGGGCAGCCACCGGCAGTCGCACGGGCCGGTGTGAAGAGGCGCGGGCAGCGCGTGGCGGCGGCGTCGTGGCGACCCCGGGACGGCAGGCGCCGGGCGCGCGGCGGTCGTTACGCGGACGTGCCGGCGGCCTCGGCCAGGCGCCCCAGGGCCGCGTCGACGCGCTCCAGGGTGCGGGGGCGGCCCAGCACCTCCAGGGACTCGAAGAGCGGCAGGCCGACCGTGCGGCCCGTGACGGCGACGCGGAGCGGCGCCTGGGCCTTGCCGAGCTTGAGGCCGTGGGCCTCCCCCGCCGCCTGTACGGCCTCCTTCAGCCGCTCGGCCGTCCACGCGTCGAGCTCGGTCAGCGCCGCGCGGATGGCGGCGAGGACCTCGGCCGCGCCGGGCTTCATCGCCTTGCTCCAGGACTTCTCGTCGTGGACCGGCTCGTCGAGGAAGAGGAAGTCGACGTTGTCGGCGATGTCGGAGAGCACGGTCACGCGGGTCTGCGCCAGCGGCGCGAGGGCGGCGAAGGCGGCCGGGTCGAAGGCCTCGGGCTTCCACGGGGCGTGCGGGGCGCGCAGCCACGGCTCGCAGGCGGCGACGAAGTCCTCGGCCGACAGGTGCTCGCGGATGTGGACGGCGTTGACCGCCTCGCACTTCTTCAGGTCGAAGCGGGCCGGGTTCGCGTTGACCGCGGCGATGTCGAACGCGGCGACCATCTCCTCCAGGGTGAAGATGTCGCGGTCCTCGGCGATCGACCAGCCCAGCAGCGCGAGATAGTTCAGCAGTCCCGCGGGCAGGAAGCCGCGCTCGCGGTAGAGGTTCAGGGAGGACTCGGGGTCGCGCTTGGAGAGCTTCTTGGTGCCCTCCCCCAGCACGTACGGCAGGTGGCCGAAGTGGGGGACGTGGTCGCGGACGACGCCGACCTCGGCCATCGCCCGGTACAGCGCGATCTGGCGGGGGGTGGAGGAGAGCAGGTCCTCGCCGCGCAGGACGTGGGTGATCTCCATCAGGGCGTCGTCCACGGGGTTGACGAGCGTGTAGAGGGGGTCGCCGTTGGCACGGACGATGCCGTAGTCCGGGACGTTCTCCGGGGTGAAGGTGAGCTCACCGCGGACCAGGTCGGTGAAGGTGATCGGAGCGTCGGGCATCCGGAAGCGGAGGATGGGGCTGCGGCCCTCCGCCTGGTAGGCCGCGACCTCCTGGGCGGTCAGGGTGCGGCACCTGCCGTCGTACCCGGAGGGACGGCCGGCCCCGCGGGCCGCCTCGCGGCGGGCGGCGAGCTCGCCCTGCGAGCAGTAGCAGTGGTACGCGTGGCCGGCGTCCAGGAGCTTCGCCGCGATCTCCCGGTAGACGTCCATGCGCTCGGACTGCCGGTAGGGGCCGTGGGGGCCGCCGACCTCGGGGCCCTCGTCCCAGTCGAGGCCGAGCCAGCGCATCACCTCCAGCAGCGCCTGGTAGGACTCCTCGGTGCTGCGCGCCAGGTCGGTGTCCTCGATGCGGAAGACGTAGGTGCCGCCGTGGTGGCGCGCGAACGCCCAGTTGAACAGGGCGGTGCGGACCAGGCCGACGTGGGGGTTGCCGGTCGGGGAGGGGCAGAAGCGAACGCGGACAGGTGTGGTGGTCAACTCTTTACGACCTTGTTGGTGAGGGTGCCGATGCCTTCGATGGTGACAGCGACCTCGTCGCCGACGTGCAGGGGCCCGACGCCGGCCGGGGTGCCCGTGAGGATGACGTCCTGCGGCAGCAGGGTCATGGCCTGGGAGATGTGGACGATCAGGTCCGCGACGGAGTGGATCATCTCGCTGGTGCGCCCGAGCTGACGCTGCTCGCCGTTGACGGTGCACATGATCGCCAGGTCCGCCGGGTCGACCTCGGTCTCGATCCAGGGGCCGAGGGGACAGGAGGCGTCGAAGCCCTTGGCCCTGGCCCACTGGCTCTCGCGCTGCTGCACGTCGCGGGCGGTGAGGTCGTTGGCGCAGGTGTACCCGAGGATGACCTCGTGCGCCCGCTCGGCGGGCACCTCGCGACACAGCCGGCCGATGACGACGGCGAGCTCGGCCTCGTGGTGGATGTCCGAGGTGAAGCCGGGGTACGGCACGGGCGCGTCGGGGCCGACGACCGCCGTGGAGGGCTTGAGGAAGGTGAGGGGGGCCTCGGGGACGGCGTTGCCCAGCTCGCGGGCGTGGTCGGCGTAGTTCCGGCCGACGGCGACGACCTTGCTCGGCAGGACGGGCGGCAGCAGACGGACCTTGTCGAGCGGGACGCGCCGGCCGGACCGCTCGACGCCGGCGAAGGGGTGACCGCGGACGATGTCCAGCTCGTCGCCCTCGACCACGCCGAAGCCGACGGTGCCGTCGATGGAGAATCTGGCGATACGCACGGGGTCAGTCTAAGGGCCGTCCCGGCATCCCCCGTGGGTCAGGGAGCGGCGTCACGAGGCTTCGATTGCAAGGCGGAGGAGGGAGTCAGCCTTGCAGGCTGGCCGGGGGCGACAACGAAACCGGGGAAGTCGCAGGCGTCACGAGCACGTCGGGGATGACGGGACGGCCCTGGGGACCGCGCGGTCGGCCGGCGGTCGAAGCCGCCCCCCAAACCGCGCGTGGTCAGCGGAGGCGGGCCATGAGCGCGTGTTCGACGAGGGTGATCAACGTGGACTTCGCCTCACCCCGCGCCCGCGCGTCCGTCGTGATGATCGGCGCGTCAGGACCGATCTGCAACGCCTCCCGCACCTCCTCCGGAGAATACGGCT
>NZ_JBQQBZ010000014.1:0-146551 GCF_052245655.1 Streptomyces sp. 4N509B | reverse complement strand
GTGGTGAGGGCGTGGGGTCGACCGTTGAGCTCGGCGATGGCCACGGCCCACACCACGTTCGTGTGGCCGGTGAGGGTGTGGGTGGTGGTGCCGGTGGTGAGGTCCCACACGCGGACGGTGTGGTCGTTGCTGGTGGTGAGGGCGTGGGGTCGACCGTTGAGCTCGGTGATGGCCACGGCCCACACCACGTTCGTGTGGCCGGTGTAGGTGTGGGTGGTGGTGCCGGTGGTGAGGTCCCACACGCGGACGGTGTGGTCGCTGCTGGTGGTGAGGGCGTGGGGTCGACCGTTGAGCTCGGCGATGGCCACGGCCCACACCACGTTCGTGTGGCCGGTGAGGGTGTGGGTGGTGGTGCCGGTGGTGAGGTCCCACACGCGGACGGTGTGGTCGTCGCTGGTGGTGAGGGCGTGGGGTCGACCGTTGAGCTCGGCGATGGCCACGGCCCGCACCCTGTCGGTGTGGCCGGTGTAGGTGTGGGTGGTGGTGCCGGTGGTGAGGTCCCACACGCGGACGGTGTGGTCGTCGCTGGTGGTGACGGCGTGGGGTCGACCGTCGAGTTCGGCGATGGCCGTCACCGCGTTGGTGTGGCCGGTGAGGGTGTGGGTGGTGGTGCCGGTGGTGAGGTCCCACACGCGGACGGTGTGGTCGTCGCTGGTGGTGACGGCGTGGGGTCGACCGTCGAGCTCGGCGATAGCCACGGCCCACACCGAGCTGGTGTGGCCGGTCAGGGTGTCCACCAGTGATGTGGAGACTTGCTGGTCTGTGGCCCAGCGCACCTGCCAGTGGGAGTCGCTGCGGAGGTGCTCACGAAGTAGTGGGTGGGACAAGCGCGCGGCATCGATGCTGAGGAGTTGCCGCCGTGCGTCGGAGGTGAGGCTGTGGTGGACGCCCCAGGAGGCCCGGTAGACGGCTGCTGACAGGCGCGCCCGTTCGCTGGTGGCGTGGTGGCGCAGCACCCCGGGGAGGACGTGAGGGTCAGCGTGGACGAGGAACTCGCCGTCGGTGAGTAGCTCGTCGAGGCGGCCGGCGTCAGCGGCGTGCTGGGCGGCGTGGCGCAGCAGGTAGGGCGGAGCCAGATGCCACAGCCGTCGACCGGAGCCGTCGCGCGGTACGGCGGCCAGCAGCTGCTCGTACAGCGCCTCGACGGGCCGGAGGGGAGGTGCCGTGGTCACGGTTGTGCCTCCTTGCTGGTGTCGGGGGTGTGAGGGTGGGCGCGCAACCAGTCGGCGAGCCCTTCATGGAAGAGGCGGTAGAGGGTCGTGCCGTCGGTGTCGACGTCGCGGCGCAGGTAGAAGCGGGCCTCGTGGTCCAGCACGGCGTACAGCTCCGGAAGCGGTAGGGGGCCCGGCGGTCGGGCGGCCGCGGACGGTGTGAAGGCGGTCGCCGCGTACGCCAGGACGTGTTCCGGCATGCCGCGTCCCTGAGCGTGGGCCAAGGCGGCGAGCACGGGACGCAACGTTGGCTGGTGTTGGTTGCGGGCCAGGTCCAGGTCCAGGAGCTCGGGCAGCGTGCGCGGTACGCGACGGCCCAGTGCCTGGGCCTCCTCCCGGGTGTCGCACGGAGTGTTCGTGGGGGCCAGGAGGAAGTGCACGTACAGGCCCGCTGCCAAATACTCTCCCCAGCCCTGCAACGGCCGAGCGGGGTCGGTGAGTTCTTCGGCGATGGAGCGGGCCAGGGCTTCGCGGGCCGTGCGCCGGAAACCGAGAGCGTAAGGGCCCTCGGCGGAGAGGAGCTGCTCGACGTAGCGGCGGATGCCCTCCCTGAGCACCTCGGGCGGGGTGTCGCCCAGGTCGATGAGGGCATGAGCCCGCTGGCGGGCGAGGTCGAGCAGGCTGCCGAGCTGAGGCTCGTCTCGGGTGCCGACCAGCAGCCGTAGCCGGCCTCCGGGTGCCAGGGCGTGGCGGGCCAGGGGAACGAGCAGGGCGGTGACGATGTCGGTGGGGCGGTCGGCCTCGTCGAGGGCGTCGATTACGAGGGTGACCGGGCGGCCGTCGTCCGGGACCAGCCGCAGCAGGTGCTCCGCCGGGTTGGCGACGACTTCGCTGTCGTCGGCCTCCGCCGCGTCGCCGGGTCCGGCGTGCAGGTGGCGCAGTTGACGGGCGAGGGCGGCGACGAGTTGGCGCAGGCCCAGGCGGCGCGCGTGGACGACGGCCAGCCGTTCCGCTTCTCCGGGGGCCTGGTCGCGGATCGACTGCCACAGGCGTTCGGTGTGCCGGCGCAGCGCGGGATGGGCGGCGCAGACCAGGACCCCGAGCAGCGCCGACTTGCCGGCCCCCGGCTTTCCCGTGACGACGCGCAGGCCTGGGCCGGCCTTCTCGTCGTCCAGCCATGCCGCCAGCGTCCGCAGCTCGGCCTCGCGGCCGGAGAAGTACCCCTGTCGCCAGTGGCGGCCGACCGGTTCGGCGCCGCCGCCGCGGCGCATGAAGTGCTCGGGGTCCCAGGCCCAGTCCGCCAGGCGCGCGATCTCCGGTGGCAGCGTCGCGGCCACGTCGTCCCCTCCGGCCTGGGAGTAGGAGGGGTTGGGGAAGAACGGCAGGTGGGAGAGGTCGGCGTGCAGGGGGATCAGGCTGCCGGAGATCGTCTGCGGCAGGCCGCCGCCGTCCTCCTCGATCAGCTCGTGCACCGCTCGTTCGACGTCCCGGTAGACCGTCGCCACGGGGATGTGGCGGACGGAGGAGTCGAAACGGAACTCCCCGTCGCGGTACTTCGTCAGCACCCGGGCCACGGCCCGGCTCAACCGGTACCCGTACGCCCGGTCAGTCGGGAGCGTGGCCGCCAGCACCCACGCCCGGCGTCGGGCGGCGTCCATCCGGGAGTGCCAGGCTGTCACGGCGGGCTGGCCCGCGTGGCAGACGTCCAGGATGAACAGGGTCTGTGGGCGGTGACGGTCGGGGTGGTCCTCGATCTTGCCGATCCACGTGCTGACGGGGCTCTCGAAACGTTGCCCGTCCTCGCCTAAGACATACAGCTTGTCGCTGCTGCCCTCGGCGAGTTCGCCGTGGCCGACGACGTGCACGACCAGGACGTTCGTGGACGGGCAGACAACGGCGCGATCGATGCGGTCCTCCGGGCCCAGACGCGACGCGTCGGTCACGACGGAGTGGGGCACGTACCCGAACGCGCGCAGGGCGTCGGCCACGCGCCGCGCGTGTTCCGGGGCCTGCTCCAGCGGTTGCAGGCCAGGGCGCGGCGACTCGCCGTCCTCGTCCATCCGCAGCGCGATGCCGACCGGCACCACGGCGTAGCTCGGCGCCTCGTTCGGTGTCCCGTTCGGCGCCTCGGCTGTCCGCCGCATCACACCCCCGCTTCCGGTGTGCGGTGTCCCCGCCATCCCTCCCAGACTGACCCTAGCAACCGCGTCGTCACTGTGAGAGGCCATCAGCATCAGCTTCAGCTTCGCGCAGACGGACAGCGGCGCAGGGCCGGGCGCGGGGCGACGTCACCGTTCAGCGAACGCCTCTTCCTCCGGTGCCTCCTCCCGATCGCCCACCGTGTCCTCCACCCCTACGGTGAGCGCGTCGATCGCCGTTCGGTACCACCCCACCGGGACCAGGAGACCAGCCGTGCGTCCGTACCGCGTGATCGCGACGTGGGCGCTCTCGTACTCGACGGCGTCCAGTACGCGCGTCAACCCCTCCCGGCCCGCGCGCGAGGTCCGCGACCGTGGTGCCGGGGCCGTGACCGCGCGGCGGGCGGTCGTGTACCAGTGCGGCGGCACCAGGACCGCCGAGACGCGGTCATTCCGGGTGACCTCGCGGTGGACGCGGTGGTGGAGGGCGTCGGCGAGAGCAGGGCCCCAGTGCAGGCGGAGGTCTTCGCTCGGGGCACGGCGCGTGTCGTGGGACATGCACTCATAGTAATTGCGCGAGTCTTGTAAGTGATGTAAGTCTGGTGGGGCTGCGGCAGCAGAACAGCCCCGGGCGGGCGCGTCACCGCCGGCCCGGAGCCTCACCCGAGCCCTCAACCCACTGAGGAGACCGAGCTGTGCGACACCCTAGCCACCTCGTTGCGCCGCGCCTTGGCGGTGACCAGTGACCACCGCCCACGCCACCCCGCCCCCACCCCCGGCCGCATCACCAGCCTCCGAACTCCGCCACCCGCCATCACCCGACGGCGCATCACCATCCGCGGGCGCCGAGGAAGCGCACCGCGCCGAACGCGTTCGCCGTGCTCGGGCCCGTGCGAACGCCGTCACGTACGTCGTCGCCTCGATCGCCACGGCGGCGGCGCTGCTCGGCATGTGGCCCGTGACCCGGGCGGCCGTCGTCGCGGCGGGCATCCCTGCCGAACTGGTCACGCCCGTCGCGTTGACGGTGCTCGGTCTCCTGGAGGGCACGATCGTGGCCTGCGGCATCCGCGCCCGAGCCAACGTCCTGGAAACCGGAGCGACGGGCGTCGACGGGATCGGCCTGTGGGTCGCGGTCGGCGCCTCCGCGCTGATCTCCGCGACCGAGGCGGCGGTGGCCGCGCCGCCCGGAACGTCCACCGGCCAGCAGCTCGTGACCGTGCTCGTGCGGCTGGCCGCCCCGGTCGTCGCGGGGTGGCTGTGGGAGCGGGGCCTGGCACCCGAACGCCGCACGGCTCGGGACATCCGCCTGCGCGAACCCCTTCGAACGCGGCAGCGACGGCACGGAGACGACGCGGTCCCCAACCGCCGCGCCACGATCCGCGCGGCCCGCCTGGCTGATCGGCTGGTAACGGCCGACGAGGAGCGCCTGACGCCGAGACAACGTTGGGTTCTCCGCCGGCTGCGCCACGCCCTCCGCGCCTCCGGCGCCGCGCACGACGCGACCGTTCGCCGCTTCCTCCTCGCCGACCTCGCCCTCTCACGAAACGCCTTCTCGCTCTCCCGTGTCCGCCCACCCTCACCCTGGGAGCTCACCACCGAGAGGAGGAAACCCGACGCGGACGAGCTGCCGCGTCACGTACACCCGCTTATCAACGTTCGCCGTGCCCACGTGCCGCCCCCGGCCGCCCCGGAGACATCTCCGGAGAACGGGCCGGAGAGCTCACTGGAGAGCGCCGGCTCCGTCCGCCTCCCGAGCGGACGTGAAGCCTTCTCCGCCGGCGAACTGGACATCGCCCGTCGACTCTTCGAGGAGTTCGCGGAGAGGTTCGGCAGGGAGCCCTCCGTCAACGCCGTGGGCAAGGCCATCTCGCGTCGTTGGGCACGGGCGAAACGAGTGCACGCGGCGGTGCGCGCCGAACGTGCCGCCTGAGCCCGAGCATCGACGACCGCTCGTCGCCCTCGCCTCCGGTGACTCTGCCGAAGAGCTCACCGGGCTCATGCGCCGCGTCGCGCGTCGCGGAAGGACGGGGAGGAGAACCTGCTCACGTAGGCGTCGAGGTGCTCTGCCTCGAACTCCTCGACGCTCCAGTTGCGGGCGAGCACCTCCTCCGCGTCCCAGACGTACGCCCATCCCTGCCTGCCGCTGTCGAGCCGCAGCCGGCGCAGGACGTACAGGTCGTCCTCGAAGCGGTCGAGGACGTTCCATTCCTCTGCGCTCAGATCGGTGTAGAGCCGGCCCTGAACAGACTCGCCCGGGGCCGGCACCAGCCCGGGGTACACGCGGTTCCGCAAGCTGGCGGCACGCCACCCGCGAGCGGTGTCGGAGGCGCTCGCAGGCACCCTGCCGAGCAGACCGTTGATGACGCGGTCGACTCGGAGGGTCCCGTAGGTGAAGAGGCTGTCGGGCGAGGTCGGGAGGCGACTCATGCCAGGCATGATGTGCCCTTGGCGCGCCCTTCGGAAGAAGTGAGTTCACGCAGTCCTCGCCGACGCCCACCTCGCTGTGTACCTGTACGAGATGAGCACCAGCCGGCCTACGATCGCGGCCGGCGCCCCTCCAGATCACCGCGAGCCCTCCCTCACCAACCGGTGGCGGTACCGGGCTCGTCTCACCGCTGTGGCGGATCGTCCGAGGTGGTCTCAGGAGTCATTCGTTCCGCCCGTGCGCGTTCGCTCTGAGACCATTCGCGCTGGGTCACAGCTCCGTTCAGGCGGCGGACGAGATCTGCGCGAGAAGCCGTACTTGCAGGTTTCGGGAGCTTGTCGAAGGTGTCGGGAAGGACGTCGAGCAGGCTACGAATCTCTTCGCTGGTCCTGACCGTCAGCAGCAGCAGGCACCGCCACTGGGGCGACACCTCGGGACGGTGGCTGAGCTGGTGCACGAGTATGGGGAACAGGTAGTGCGTCGCCTCAGCGGCCACATGCTGGCGCAGCCAGTCGACCGGCAGACGCTGGCTGAAACCGTATGCGGCGGCCTCCCGTTCCAAGGCGAGAAGCTGCTCGGTATCGACAGCTCGAATGGTACGAGGAAGGTCCGGGGTCATCCCGAAATCATGGCAGCCGGGCCTCCTCACACGGACTGAGACCAACGAGGACGGCCGGTCGCATCAGGTCAGGACGCCCATCGACGTGATCAGCACCGCGACCATGAGGACGGCCAGCAGGAGCGGCGATGCCAGGAGGCCCGTCAGGAGCGGGCGTGCCTCCCTGAACGGGACGATCCGAGGGTAGGTCCTGTTGAGTTCCCTCGCGGTGACCGGCGCGTTCGGCCCGCTCCTGGGAGCCCGGGGTGGCGCGTGAACTGGTTCAGGTCGTGTGGGGTGTACAACGCAGGGTTGAGCCGGAGCATGACCCTGCCCTGGGCGTCCAGCACGCACAGCGCGAGGTAGGGCACCTCCTGGGGCGGAACGGGCGTTCCGCTGTTCGTGTGAGGAGCTCTTACCCGACGTGGATGCTGATCTGGTCGAGCAGGTCCCTGACGTCGCGGATGGAGCGGTGAGGGGTCATGGCCTTCTGTGCTGTCTTCAGCTGCTGGATGGTGCGGGTTGAGCCGACACCGGATTCGATCAAGGCCAGGGTCTGGCGGGTGGCGGCGACGGCGTGGTCCAGTTCGCCGTTGTGCAGGGCGGCTACGGCAAGCCGGACCAGGCACATGCCTCTGTTTCGGTTGTGGGCGGCGTCCTGCATCCTTGCCGAGTGGACCAGCAGGCGCTGGGCGCGAGCCGACTGGCCCAGGTCGATGCGGCACATGCCTTCCAGGCAGGTCAGCTCGGCCTGGTTCAGGAAGTGGGTCCAGTCGGGATCGTCCGGGCTCGGGCCGCGTTCCCACTCGCGCCGGGCATGGTGGAGGGACGCCTCGCAGGCGCGGGAGTCGCCGAGGCTGGCGTGGCCCTGGGCCTCTCGGACGGCCAGGACCGAGCGGGCCCGCGGAGTGGCGCGCCAGCTGGTCATGTGGGACCGGGCCCGTTGGCAGAAGAGCACGGCCTCGCGTCCCTTGTTCAGGTCAACGGCCTGCCGGGCCATGACGCTCAGCGTGCGGCAGACGAGGGCGGAGTCGTCGAGCAGCAGGGCGGTGTTGAGCCCTTCGGCGAACAGCGCCCGCGCCTCGGTCTGGCGGCCGGCGTCGTAGGAGTACCACCCGAGGTTGACGGTGAGCGACCCGGCCGCCGCGTGGAGGTCCCACGCAAGCCGCGCGTCGTAGGACCCACAGTCGATCAGTTGGCGCAGCCACCGCAGGTGAGCCTGCGCGGAGCGACGTACGACGTCGCCCCCGAAGCGTTGGTCGATGGCGTCGAGCTCGCGGGCGGCGGAGCGCACCAGCTCGATGTCGGCGGAGCCGACCCGGAACGGCGTGGCGGGGACAGTGGCAGCCGGGTGTGGCGTTCCGACACGCAGGGGCCTGTCCGCATCAGCGACCGGGTGCTCCTCGTCCTCCCTGACGCGCCGCCACAGGCGGACGAGGGCGCCACCGGCTGTCAGCGCGTCGTCCAGCCGGCCGACGAGACCGTCCGGGCAGCGCCGCTGCGCCTTCTCGAACTTGGCGATGTAGGAGCCGCTGACGTTGACCTTCGTACCCAGCTCCTCCTGGGAGAGGCGCCGGACCTCACGCCAGTTGCGGAGCTCACGGCCCCACCAGGCGAGCATGGATGCGGAGTCGTCGAGGGGCTTCGGCCGCTGCGGCACCTGTTCACCTCCGTGCGCCCCTGATGCGGACAACGGCGGGCGCGCCGGCGTTGTCCGCATCCTCCGCAGGATCAGCGTCGTCTCGCGTGAGTCGCATGGCTCCCACTCCTTGGATGCTCACGAATCTGGACACTGTTCGTCGTCACGTGGGCGAGCCCACGTGGGTGAGACCGCGGGGATGGGTCAGGGCCGGCCGACGGCACAGGGACGGGGACGGGGAGAGCCTGAGCGTGCGCACCGGACCCTGGCCTCGTGGCCTGTCAGCTCACCCGAGATCGTTGAACGCCCCGCTCCTGAGCCCTCCCGTGAAGCTCAACCAGGCAGCCTTCGTCAGCCGGAAGCTCGGCCCGCCGGGGTCCTTCGAGTCCCGAACCGCCACGCCCTCCGCGAGGAGGGCCGTCTCGACGCAGTCCTGGGTCGGGCTGGCGCTGTAGCTGCTCTTGAACCAGTTGAGCTCTTCGTCCACGTGATGTCCCTGCTACGTCTTCTGGTGCGTCCTGCGAACCTCGGCTATCAGCCGTGCCGAGGAGTCCGGGTCCAGCGCCTGCTCGCTGAGGTAGGCGAAGGCACTGCTGTAGGGGGCGCGCTCCTCGGGCTTCTCGTGGAAGAGCGCGCCGGTGGTGGTCTCCACGTAGACCACGTCGAGGGCGGGCTCGTGCCCGCTGAGGTAGATGAAGTTGTTGGCGGTCACCGCGTACGCGCCGGCGGCGAACGGCAGGACCTGGATCGTGACGTGGGGCTCCCGTCCGCGCTCCAGCAGGCTGTCGAGCTGCCCGGCCATGGTGTCCGGGCTGCCCACGGCTCGTCGCAGCACCGACTCGTCGAGGATCACGCGGTACTCGGGTGCCTCCGGGCCCCTCACCACGCTCTGGCGCTGCATGCGGGTGTCGAGGAGCCGGTCGAGCGCCTCCTCGGAGAGCGCCTGTTGCGGGGCGGAAGGCAGGGCGGCCGCGTAGTCCCGCGTCTGCAGCAGCCCGGGGACGACCGTTATGGCCAGCTGCTCGATGCGGCGCGCCTCGTTCTCCAGCAGGATGAGGTCGCCGAGCTCACCGGACAGTTCGCCGAGTGCCGGGACCCACCAGCCCTCGGTGGGCGCGGAGTTCTTCGCCAGACCGACGAGCTCCTCGCGGACGTCGTCCAAGACGCCGTACACGCGGCACAGCTGGTCGACCTGGTTCCACCTCACCGTGCCCTTGCCGCCCTCGTAGCGGGAGACGGTCGCCTTGGAGACGCCGGCACGCTCGCCGGCCTCCCTGGCGGACAGGCCGGTCCCCTCGCGCAACGCGCGCAGGCGAAGGCCCAACTGCCGTCGGCGGGTGATCGGCCCCTCCGCCACTGTGCGCCCCCTTCACGGTGGCCTGCTCGTTCTCGACCGGTTCGTTCTCGGCCGCCCTCGTCCTCGGCCACCACCGGGCGGCCAGCAGGACGTTACACGCCGGCACGGACCCGAGGGACGCCCGTTCACGTGTGCGGGCGGCTCATGCGGACAGTTCCACAGTGAGCGTCGCATCATGAGCGGCTCATCGCAATACTCCTGCTCGTCGCACCCCCGAACCACCAAGGGGTTCCCATGACCTTGACGACCGCCGCGACGAGCCCCACCCGGCAGCCCGACCTCGAATACGCCGTCACCCTCCCGCGTGCGGCCCGGAACGTCGGCATAGCCCGCGCCGTCCTCCGCCACGCACTGAGCGACTGGGACCTGGACGACCTCGCGGACGCGGCGATGCTGGTGGCCTCCGAGCTGGTGACCAACGCCGTGCAGCACACGACCGGCGCCTCCATAACCGTCACGGTCATCCGCCGCGACCAGGACACGGTGCGCGTCGCCGTGGACGACTCCTCCCTCACCCGGCCCGTTCCCCGGAAGCCCACGGCCGCCGACACCTGTTGGCGAGGGCTGCTCCTCGTCGAGGCCCTTGCGGTCCGGTGGGGCACCGACCGGACGGCCGTGGGCAAGCGGGTGTGGGCCGAGCTCAACCGAGGAGCCGGCTGAGACCCCGGCGCGGAACGAGACCCCGCCGGAGGGCAGGGACGCAGCACCCCCACCTCCACCCCGCATCGCCGCACATTCCCAGCACCGCACAGAACCTAAGGACCGAAGGACCCCGAAACCGTGTCGGACACGACGATCTGCTTCCGCCCGCCGCCCCCTCGCGGCCTCGCCGGATACGCGCTCATCCGCAACCACAGCGCCGAGGTGCTGCTCCTGGAGAAGCGACTGCCGACCCATCCCTCCGAACGGTGGGACCTCCCGGGCGGCAGGACCGAGGGCGGCGACCTCGTCCCCATCGCCTGCCAACACGTGGTGCTCGACCAGACCGGGCTTCGGATCCTGCCGAGTCGGCTCCTGGTGGTCCACCAGACGCCGGGCCGCGGCCGGGCTCCCGAGAACACCAGTTACGTCTTCGACGGCGGCCTGGCGCGCGGCCCCGTCAGCCTCGCCGCCGACTTCGCCGCCCACCGCTGGGCCCGCCCCGACGACATTCGTGCCCTCGTGTCGCCCAGCGCCGCCTGGCGGATCCAGCGCGCCCTCGACACCGCGTACGGCGCGCCCGTCCGCTACCTCTGCGGTGAGCCCCGTGGCTGGTCGCGCCTCGCCTCGTAGCCCCGGCCGCGCGCCGGGGAGGCGGGTCAGGCCGCCATCTCCGCGCGCAGCTGGGCCAACGCGTGCTCGGCGCGTTCGCGAACGTCGGGGAGCCGGCCATCGCCGGTGGTGCGCAGGACACGCTGGATCTGGTGGGGGAGACGCTGACGGTGCGCCTCGTCGACGGCCTGGCGCAGCGTCGCGGCGGCTCTGCCACGGTCGCCGGCCAGGAGACGGACGCGGCCGGCCGTGACCGAGGCGATGACACGCCACTGCGGGGCGGCGGTCGTCGATGGTGGCGGGCCGTCCTCCGCGAGGCGCACCGCGGCGCTGACGCGATCGGTCGCGACCAGCCCTCGCAGCCGGATCTCGTGCAGGGAGTAGGGGTTGAACAGCGAGGTGTGGTCCGTGTCGTCCAGGAGCCTGCCGGTCTCCCGGGTGACGGCGTCGAACAGGTCGCCGCGTCGGGCCTCGCCGGCCGCGCGGGCGAGCAGTGGCAGCACGGCGGCGCGGCCGTCGCGGTCGGGAGCCAACGCGGCGGCACGCCGGAGCCGTTCCACGGCGGCGCCGCGCAGGCCCGCCTTGCGGAGTTCGTTGCCGTGCATGCGCAGCACGTAGGAGGTGAAGCCGGGATCGTGGAAGTGACGGGCGATCTGCAGCGCTCTGGACGTCCAGCGCGCCGCGGTCGGCAGCCGTTCCTCGGGCAGGACGTTCCCGAGGGCGACGCCCAGGCCGACGCGGGCTCGGGCGAGAAGGCGCAGCGTTCCGCGTTCGACGTGGCCGTCCTGAAGGCGGGCCTCCAGGCGGGCCACGAGCGGCCACAGCTCGGCGACGGCCTCGGAGGCGTGCCCGGACTGGCGGGCCATCTCGGCGAGACGGACGGCCGACTCGCCGAACTGGAGCAGGGCGTGGTGGTCGGCGTCGGAGGAGTCGGTCACTCCCAGGACGTGGGCCGGCAGGCGCAGGAGGGCTGCGATCCGTCGCCTGGACGCGACGTCGTTCACGGACCGTTTGCCGAGTTCGAGAGCCGAGATGGTGGTCTTGTCGTAGCCGAGGAGGTCGCTGAGGGCGGTCTGGTTCATGCCGTGGACGGTGCGGTAGAAGCGCAGGATCACCCCGAGATCGCCGCGCGCCAGCACCGCCTGAGCCTGCGGCGTCGCCCAGTGCCACTGACTGCGCCGGGCCAACGGCGGTGGCGCGGGCGTGCGCGAGGGCGGGGGACAGGGCCCGGACATGGTCAGCTACGCCGTCCTCTCAGGGACGTGGCCGTACCAGGTGTGGATCGTCTTCTTGTAGCCGGCGGGCATGGTCAGGGCGTCGACCTGGTCAACGGTGAACAGCCCGACCTGCTTGTGCTCGTGGCTGACGACGGGCGTGGCCTCGGGCGTCAGGACCGTGCAGCCGTAGGTGACGATCAGGACCCGTCGGCCCGGGATCGGCTCGTAGACCCAGACTCCTCCGTCGATGAGCGGGCCCGCCGTGACCTCCCAGCCGGTCTCCTCGCGCAGTTCCCGTTCCACCGTGTGCTCGGGGCTGGCGTCCGCGGCTTCGAGCCGGCCGCCCGGGAGTTCCCACTCCTCGCGCTCGTTCCTCAGCAGCACCACGCGCCGCCGCGCGTCGAGCGCGACGCCCTTGACGGAGACGGGCCAGGTGGGAGGCGTGTAGGTCATGGCGTCCTCGGCGGTCCTCGTCGGGGTGCGGGCATGCGCGGCGAAACGGCTTCGGAACCTACCACCCACCACGAGCGAGAACGCCGAAGTGGGCGACATGCCCGAGTCGACAGTCTGTCGCTTACCGGACCAGCGCCGCATACGGACAGTGTGGCTTCGTTCACTTCAAGCGGCAGCGTTTGTTCGGCAGTCTGGGAGGCAGTTGGTGATCCACTGGCCTGCTGATGTTCACGAGAAAAGAAGGCAGTCTGATGTTCGAGCGTCCGGGATGATCCGGGGGAGTTCGGATCCGCGAGGGAAGGAACAGCGCGATGGCGATCAGAGGGCTGAGCCCGGAGAGGACGGCCCGCCTTGAAGCGCTCGTCGACGAGTGCCGGCCGCTGTTGGCAGGGAATGACGGGATGGTTGCCGTGCAACGGCTGCTGTGTGAACGGCGGGTCGAGGTGCTTGATGCGGTGGTGATCACGCGTGAACTGCTGGGGGCGGATCCGACGTCGCTCGCGGAGGCGAAGACCATCGTTCTGACGAGCCCGGGCAGAGGGCGTGAGCTGCGGGAGCATGAGCAGTTCATGGATGGCTTGGAGCAGAACGGTGCCTTCGACCAGTGACAATCGGCAGGTCGGCACCCCGCCACCCGCGAAGGGTGGCGGGTTGAAGGACAGCCGTCAGACGACCGTGGCTGGTTGTTCGGCCCGGGCCCGGGTGGAGGCGAGCCGGTAGGAGTCGGTGCCGGTCTCGATGATCGTGCCGTTGAAGGTCAGGCGGTCCACGATGGCCGCGCAGAGGCGGGGGTCGGTGAACGTCTTCGTCCACCCCCCGAAGGATTCGTTGGAGGCGATGGCGACGCTGTTCTTCTCCTCGCGCTCGGTCAGCACCTGGAAGAGCAGTTCGGCCCCGTGCCGGTCCAGTTCCATGTAGCCGAGCTCGTCGATGAGTAGGGGGTCACCGAGGGCAGCGGCCTGGTGTCCGGCGGCAGGTGGGCAAGGCGCCACTGATCCACCTGACCGACGGTCGGGACGTCCACGCGGACCTGGCGCGCCAGCGGCCCAACGCCGCAGCCGCGTTCGCCGACCCTCGCGCGGCGTTCTTCGGCGGCGCCGACGGTGTCTTCGCGCCCGTCTTCGCCTTCTCGGCGGAGAAACGCGTCACGCTGCGACTGCGGCAGGACGACCTCGTCCGGTGGAACCCGCTCACCGAGCCCCACGTCGCTTCGCTCCGCGCGGCCATCGCTCGCCACCGGCAGCCGCTGGCGTTGACGGCCGGGCAGGGGTACCTCCTGGACAACCACCGGTGGCTCCACGCACGGGCCCGTTTCGACGGCGACCGCCTCTGCTACCGCGCGTTGGGCATGCCCCGCTTCCCGCTGCCCCACGGCTTCGCGCCCGCGGGCGCGGCCTCGACGCCGGTCCGCGACGACAGCGCGGACGTCCCGTTGCCGTCGTCATGCCGCTGACCAGACCTCCGGCGCTCCCGCCTCCCCACCTCCCCCCATCACCGACTCCCGGACAGGCAGCCACGTGACGCCACCATCTGACGCTCCTCCCAGCACCACCGACGAGACGCCGGGCGCGGACAGCCTGCGCGACGCCATGGTCGCCGCGTTGCGCGCGTCGGGCACGATCCGCAGCAGCCCGATCGCGGACGCGTTCCGCACGCTGCCACGCCACCTGTTCGCGCCCGGCGAGCCGCTGGAACGCGTGTACGCCGCCGACAGTGCCCTGGTCACCAAGCGCGACGGCAGCGGGGCCGCGACCAGCGCCGTCTCCGCCGCCCACACTCCAGGCCCACGGCTTCGCCGATCTCGTCTCTGTCTGCGGTCTCGGCGTCCGCAACATCCCCGCCCACCTCAACGTCGCGCTCGACACCGCCCGAACGACTCTTGCCAGCACACTCGCCAACCAGACCAGCACTGGCACGGCGCCACCGTGATCCTGTTTCCTCGCCGTCTGCGGACCGTAGTTGCTGGCATGATGGTGCTCATGTTCACGAACCGAAAGGCCGATGCCGCGTAAGCGGCCAGGCGCTCTGCGCGCTGAACAGTCTCGCCGTGTCGCGTGGAGCTTGCCTCCAGACCGGATCCACGGCCTCTCTGCACGAACCAGCCTCGCGATAGATCAAGTAGAGAGGCTCTCCAGCGACTACCACGTCTACCCTGGCGGTACCGACCGTGCGCTGCGGCGGTATCGAGCGTTCCTGCAACCACCCGGACGACGCCCCCTTTACCCGCAGGACGCTGAGTGTTCGTGCCGCGGCTGTTCTTTCGACGACGTGCGGCATGCTCGCGACGTGCTTGACGAGGTCATGCGGCAGTTGCCTCCCAGGCCCCGCACCGAGCTCGAACGCCGAGTGCGCGTCCTGGATGCCACATACGCCAAGCGCACGCTCCCGGATCCGTTCGCCACGCATCGGCAGTGGCGCTCCGACCTCTGGTGGCGGCGCCGTCTGGCCGGTGGCCGGGAAGCTGGGTGAGGAGCCCGACCTGCTGTGAAAGGGGCATTGCGTGGCTGGCGTGGTCACGGCGCTTCGTCCTGGGCAAGTCCACTGACCGGGCCGAGTTCGCGATGCTTCGGCAAAGTGGTGACCGCCCCTGCGCCGTGGGGAGCGGATACGGGCCACCGAGGCCGGCCGTGAGTGCCCTTCGCAGAACCGCATCCTGCTGTCGCCTTGCCGCTGCGGACGAGTCGAGCAGTTCCAACGCCGAACCACCGCAGCAGATCGTGGCCCCGCGACGGTCGAGTCAGCAGCGCCAGTCGTCGGGCATTGCCGCTGGTCGGATGCGTTTCGCAGTGAGCGAGACCTTAGCTTCCACGTCCATCCATGGGCTGGGCGGCGGTGTCATCAGACGAGCGCGATTTGATCGTTTGGTTCGCGGGTGAGTGTCCTCATCGTGTAGTTCCGTCGCATGCTCCGCAGAGGCTGTTGCCTGTGGGAAAGACACGACGACTGCGGCAGGTGGGGCAGTAGGGCCAGCCCATGCAGGCCGCGCAGCGGCGGTGTCCCGGGACGGGTGGGACACCGCAGTCGTCGCACTCGGGTAGGGGCGGCGTCGCGATGTGGCGGCCGAAGGGCGGAGGGGTGTAGGTCTCGCTGCGCGACGATGCGCTGGCGGGCTGGGGCGGGGGCGTCGGCGCATCCGGGATGTGGGTGATGCGGCGGGCGAGGAAGGCGGCGGGGTGGTTGATGGTTGCTGGGAGGCCGCCGGTGAGGGCGGCGCGCAACGCGAGCGGGTCCCAGCCGGTGGCGAGCAGCGCGTCGAGCCGTTCTCCCTGACGGCTCAGGGCCTGACCGCCGATGGCGAGGCGGGAGTCGTCTGACCCGATCTCCAGGAGGAGCGACGTGCCGGCGCTGGAGGGCTCGGTCGGCCTCCGTTCCCGCTCGCGTGCGCGCGCGGCTGGGCGGGAGAGGGAGGGAGGGGGCGCGTCGGTCTTCTGGTGGTTGGTCTTCTTGCTGTTGGTCTTCTGAGGGCTCGGGGCGACCGACGCCGGTTCGTCCGTCGTCGGGATTTCCGACGACGGTCGTGACGTGCGAGCTTGCGGGGTCGGTGGCGTGGCGGACCCGGCTCGTCGGGGGGAGTCGGTGATGCGGTAGACGGCCGTGCCCATGCGGCCGCGCTCGTCGCGCTCCTGGTGCCGTGCGAGATAGCCGTACCGCTCCAGCTCCCGCAGCCCGGACATGATGGCCTCGCGCCCCTCCGGTCCGGATCGCACGAGGGACTCGACCGTCAGGCCGTAGCCGTCGCGGTGGGAGGAGATCTCCAGGAACAGGCCCCGTGCCCTGCGGCTCAGCCGCTTGTCGCGGGCCAGCTGGTTGGAGACCTGGGTGAAGCGGTCCGCGGCCATGTGTCCGCGCTCGATGCGACCGTAGCGGCTCATCGGATCATCCGCCGAGCTGAGGCTTCGGCTGGCTCGTGCATCGAGGCGGTCCGCCGCTCGCGGCGCGGAGTTCGCCCCGGTCGCACGTGGGGACCAGGGCTCGGGTGGGAGGGCGCACTGCCGCTCCGCCCTGCCAGAGCCTCGTAAACACGTGTTTTCACTTAGTGCAGTGAATCAGTCGCTTCGGGTAAAGTCCATAAACAAACGTAGGGATTGCAGATGGTGTCGGGTCTGCCCCAGTCGCCGGGCGACTGGCGGGCGTTCGCCCGCGCCCCGAATCGAGGGAAGTCACCGTGAAGCGCGAGGAGTTGCTGAAGCTCTCCGATGTTCTCGACACGATCGGCGTGAGCCGAGCGGCCTTCTACCGCATGCGAGCCCGGGGACAGGCGCCGCGTCTCCACAAGCTGCCCAACGGGCACATCCGCGTCCGCCGCAGCGACCTCGACGCCTGGCTGGACGGCCTGGCCGTCGAGACGGCCGCCTGATCACGATCCTCACGAGGGAGAGGCTGCCGTCTTGGCTCACACGTTCGATGTCCGGATCTGGTCGATCCGGCAGCGAGCCGGCGTTCGTCAGAGCTCCGCCGAGCTGCGCTGGAAGGTGGGGCAGACCCCCCACTCGGAGACGTTCCGTACGAAGACGCTCGCCGACAACCGTCGGGCGGAGCTGCTGGTGGCCCTCCGGCGCGGTGAGGCCTTCGACGAGGCAAGCGGGCTGCCGCTGTCCGAGTTGCGGCTGCTGAAGGACGTCAGCTGGTATCAGCACGCGCGGAACTACATCGAGATGAAATGGGACAGGTCGCCCGCCTCGACCCGTCGAACGTTGGCGGAGGCCATGGCCACCGTGACGCCCGTACTCGTGACGGACACCAAGGGCATGGCCGACCCGCGAACCGTCCGGACCGCGCTCTACGGCTGGGCGTTCAACAGGAACCGATGGTCGGAGGAACCGCCGCCGGAGGTGGCGGCGGCCTTGGCGTGGTTCGAGCAGAAGGCGTTGCCGACATCGGCGCTGGCCGACCGGATGGTCGTGCGGCGGGCGCTGGACGGGCTCACCAGGAGGCTGGACGGAACGACGGCCGCCGCCACGTCGATCCGTCGCAAGCGTGCGATCTTCCACAACGCCCTGGTTCACGCCGTGGACGCGGACCTGCTGGCGGAGAATCCCATCGCGCGGGTCAGCTGGACGTTGCCCGAGCCGGTGGAGGAGGAGGTCGATCCGGCGTCGGTGCCGAGCCCTGAACTCGCGGCGAAGTTGCTGGAAGGCGTCCGGGGGCAGGGATCGCGGGGGCGGCGGCTGGTGGCGTTCTTCGGCTGCATGCTTTATGCCGCCAGCCGGCCGGCGGAGATCATCCCGCTCCAGCGGGCGTCCTGTCAGAGCCTGCCTCGTCGAGGGTGGGGCGTGCTGCGGCTCCAGGAGACACGTCCCCGGGCGGGGAGCGCGTGGACGGACAGCGGGGAGGCGCACGACCGGCGTGGTCTGAAGAAGCGGTCGCGGAAGGCTGCGAGAGTGGTGCCGATCCCGCCCGAGTTGGTGAGCCTGTTGCGGTGGCACCTGGAGGCCTACGGGACGGCGCCGGACGGTCGGCTCTTCCGAACGTCACGGGGTGGGCTGGTCCAGGAGAGCGGCTACGGCGAGGTGTGGGCGCGGGCCCGGCGCGCGGTGCTGTCACCACGGGAGGCGGACTCGCCGCTGGCGCAGCGGCCGTACGACCTGCGACACGCCGCCGTGTCGTGGTGGCTGGCCTCCGGTGTGGACCCACAGACGGTCGCCAGACGCGCGGGACACAGCGTCGCGGTGTTGTTCCGGGTCTACGCGAAGTTCATCAACGACAGCGACGACGCCGCGAACGCCAGGATCTCCGCGCGGTTGAGGCAGCGGGGCTGAGGCCGGGATGCTGCCGGTTTCCGTCCACGATGCCCCATACCGCGCTGGCCGAGGGACGCCGACGCTTCGCCACCGAGCTGACTTGCCGGCACGGCGCCACGCTGCACGCGGTGTGGTTGCCGTCAGGCCGGTGCTCGTTGGGCGCGAGCGATCTACCACCCTCGGCCGTTCCTTCGACAGTCCGTGCGGCATCCTGTAGCCAGGTGGCGCGGGCGTGCGCTGGCGTGGATTCTGGCTCCTGCTCGGCTGACGCTCTGACCTGCGGCTTTGCATTACCGCCCGACTGCTGCAGATTATGGAGACGATTCCGCCACCTGGGACACCATGACCTGGGACTTTACCGTCGGGTCGTCATCCACCCTGGAGGGTTCGCAACTAGTGCCGCCAGACGATGTCCTCCCTGGGGTACGTGTCGTCATCCACCCTGGAGGGTTCGCAACACTACCCACGTGGCGTCAATGGAGGCGTTCCCCAGAACGGGTCGTCATCCACCCTGGAGGGTTCGCAACACGGACGCGAAATCCGTGCTGATCATGACGTGTCCCGTCGTCATCCACCCTGGAGGGTTCGCAACTGCAGCTCGGGCGCCCACCGCCACGCGCGGGCAGCCGGTCGTCATCCACCCTGGAGGGTTCGCAACGCTACCGCCGCTCGGGCGGACAGTGGATGTCCTCCGTCGTCATCCACCCTGGAGGGTTCGCAACGCTGGATTTACACCGAGGGCGCCGGCGATCCTGCGGAGTCGTCATCCACCCTGGAGGGTTCGCAACGCGGCCTCCGCGACGGTGACCGGGCGGACGTAGACGGGGCGTCATCCACCCTCAACGGCACGTTGCTGATTCTCGCCTCGGAGGGTGGCGCGTGCCGGCCCTGGCAATAGGGGTGGATCAACGACGAGGAGCTGCGCGACCCTGGCCGGTGGCTCATGTCCGGCGCCGAGGTACGGGAAGCCCGACGGCCACCTGGCGGGGAGTGGCGGGAAGCTCCCGACGCCTCGCAGCGCCGCGTTTCTGTCCACGAATACCCCACACGCGCTGGTCAGCAGGCGAAACACGGGGAAGCAAATTGGGCATATCGGGACATTGGGGCGCGGGGGGTGTTCGAGAAAAACGAAGCGGCCCCCGACCGCGTTGATGCAGGTCAGAGGCCGTTTCCACTGGGGTGGCGGCGCCAGGATTCGAACCTGGGAAGGCTGAGCCGGCAGATTTACAGCGGGCCGGCTAGCCGACTGGCGCAGCGTGCCTGACCTGCGCGTTCCTTTCACCGCGCAGCGCACGGCGCGCTCTCGGGGCACACCCGGGGGCGACATACCAGGGAAGGTTTACGACGGCGGGGATAGCTTGGCCTTGACCACCCCAAGGTCCCCGCATCCGGACCAAGAGACCCCGGCGGCGGACAGCGTGTCGGAAGGGACGACGCGTTGGTCGCACATTCTCGTCCCCGTATCTGCGGGGCCGACGCGTCGCGCGTCGAGTTCGGCGCGAAGCAGGGGGCCATCCCCGTGGATGCGGGGACGACGGTGAGGTCGAGTCCGGCGGCCCGGGCGGCGTCCGGAGCGCCTTCCGCGGGTGTGGGGACGACACCATGACGGGCCCAACTGACCGACCCCACCGGTCGGAGCACCCCTGCGGGCGCGGGGCCGACGAGCACACCTCGGCGGCGCACTATTCCATTCACGGAACACCCCGGCGGCGGGGACGACCCCCGCGGGCGCGGGGACGACCTGCTCGACGGTGACCGTCACGATCTGGGCAGGGAACACCCCCGCAGGCGCGGGGACGACGGTCGCGCTTGAGGGCGGCGCGGTCCGCACCCGGGAACACCCCCGCAGGCGCGGGGATGACGCGCGTGCCCCACGTGGTGGGTCAACTGGCTGGGGAACAACCCTGCAGGCGCGGGGACGACCGCCAAGCCAGCCTGCTCGCGGAGGCGCCTGATGGAACACGCCCGCAGGCGCGGGGACGACGGCGCCGCCGAGGTGGTCGACGAGTACCGCCGCGGAACACCCCGCAGGCGCGGGGACGACGTCCTCGCTGACGAGGACGACTGCGTCGTGCACGGAACACCCCCGCAGGCGCGGGGACGACCGGTGATGTCCAACCACGCGGAGCCGGTCCAGAGGAACACCCCCGCAGGCGCGGGGACGACGCAGGCGCGAGCGCCAGCACACGGCGGGCCTTCGGAACACCCCCGCAGGCGCGGGGACGACCCGCCATCTCTGCGAACCCTGTTCCACCTGGCCGGAACACCCCCGCAGGCGCGGGGACGACCGCCCGTCTCGGGCCCGTCCGGGCCGTTCCTCGGGAACACCCCCGCAGGCGCGGGGACGACTGGCGCAGGCGTACGGGGTCACCCCCCGCGCCGGGAACACCCCCGCAGGCGCGGGGACGACTCGTCGACGCCGAAGCACGCGCTCGCCTGGAGGGGAACACCCCCGCAGGCGCGGGGACGACGACACCGGCAGCAGGTCCACCACCACGTCGATGGGAACACCCCCGCAGGCGCGGGGACGACCCCACGGTCGCCGAGCTGGAGGCCGCGAGCGACGGAACACCCCGCAGGCGCGGGGACGACCGCGCCGAGCAGCGGCGCGGCGTCGAGTACGAGGGAACACCCCCGCAGGCGCGGGGACGACGTCGGGCGGGCATCACGGCCAGGCCCCGTACGGGGAACACCCCCGCAGGCGCGGGGACGACTACTGCCCCGAGCCCGACGACACCGACAAGGAAGGAACACCCCCGCAGGCGCGGGGACGACGCCTGCTCCTCGGCCAGTCGATCCTTGAAGAGCGGAACACCCCCGCAGGCGCGGGGACGACGGTGCGGTGGGGGCTCCGGCTGATGCCCCGGTGGGAACACCCCCGCAGGCGCGGGGACGACGGCGGGGGCGTTTGTGACCGGTGGCGGTCCGGTGGAACACCCCCGCAGGCGCGGGGACGACGCCTGGGTGAGCTGCGCCTCGGTGGGGGTGGCGGGAACACCCCCGCAGGCGCGGGGACGACCGGCGATGTGGCCCAGGCGGAGGTTCCCCTCGGGGAACACCCCCGCAGGCGCGGGGACGACGCCTCCAGGCGGGCGAGCCCGTCGAGCCCTCAGGGAACACCCCGCAGGCGCGGGGACGACCCCTCCCCGTCCGCGCCGCCGTTGCCGGGCATGGGAACACCCCCGCAGGCGCGGGGACGACCCCCTCCACCTGGCCCTTGAGGGCCCTCTCGGGGGAACACCCCCGCAGGCGCGGGGACGACTAGTGTCCGCTGGTTCGTGCTGGTCAGAGGGGGGGAACACCCCCGCAGGCGCGGGGACGACGCCGGCGTCCTCGTCGGCCCGCGCGTCGAGGGCGGAACACCCCCGCAGGCGCGGGGACGACAGGGAAGCATCGGAATCCGCCTCCTCACGGACCGGAACACCCCCGCAGGCGCGGGGACGACCGTTCGCCACCCGGTCACTGGGCTCACTGGCGGGGAACACCCCCGCAGGCGCGGGGACGACGCCCGGATGACCCGCACGCTGGCTGAGCTGGACGGAACACCCCCGCAGGCGCGGGGACGACCGTCGTCCGCGCGCAGGATGGTCCTGCTGACCTGGAACACCCCCGCAGGCGCGGGGACGACCCCTCCGCCCAGTGGAGCCGCGTGAACCCGGTAGGAACACCCCCGCAGGCGCGGGGACGACACCACGTCCCACGGGATCTTGCTCAGGTCCACCGGAACACCCCCGCAGGCGCGGGGACGACTAGGGCCGGCGTCATGCCAGCGACGCCGGGAGCGGAACACCCCCGCAGGCGCGGGGACGACGATCCCTCCTCTGCGACGACGAGCTCGCCGAGCGGAACACCCCCGCAGGCGCGGGGACGACGGTAGCGGATGTGCGGTCCACATCCGCTACCGAGGAACACCCCCGCAGGCGCGGGGACGACGCAGAAGCAGGAGCGGACGTCACGGGGCATGGAGGAACACCCCCGCAGGCGCGGGGACGACATATGTCCGACCCGGAGGAGCTAGCCGCCGGCAGGAACACCCCCGCAGGCGCGGGGACGACCGCGGCCGGGCGACCGAGCCGCTTCCCGGCCGCGGAACACCCCCGCAGGCGCGGGGACGACGGGTCATTATAGATATGGACTCCGGGCACTCCCGGAACACCCCCGCAGGCGCGGGGACGACGGGAGCAGCACAACAACGGGCAGGTCCTGGGCCGGAACACCCCCGCAGGCGCGGGGACGACGAGTCTTCCTTGCCCAGCCAGGACACCGTCATGGGAACACCCCCGCAGGCGCGGGGACGACGCCTCGGGCGTGGGCTGGTCGACGCGTTCGGTCGGAACACCCCCGCAGGCGCGGGGACGACGCGCATATCTGCACCCACGGCGCGCTATGGGGCGGAACACCCCCGCAGGCGCGGGGACGACTCCGGGCCGGGGCACGCGGTCGCGGTGCCGTCCGGAACACCCCCGCAGGCGCGGGGACGACCTCGGCACGGGCGGTGATGGCGTCGGCGTCGAGGGAACACCCCCGCAGGCGCGGGGACGACCCGCCTCCCTCCTACCGGGAGCTGTCGGCCCGCGGAACACCCCCGCAGGCGCGGGGACGACGGTAGGGGAGAGGGAAGGGGAGACGGAAGGGGCGGAACACCCCCGCAGGCGCGGGGACGACGAGACGGAGCCGGAGCTGCCGCACCCCGCGACGGGAACACCCCCGCAGGCGCGGGGACGACCCGAGCGGCCAGCGCGAGGCCCAGGAGCAGGACGGAACACCCCCGCAGGCGCGGGGACGACCGCAGCCGGGGCTGATGCGGTCGCAGCCGGTGGGGAACACCCCCGCAGGCGCGGGGACGACCCGGCACGGGCTCAAACGGCCCCCTCGTGGTCGGGAACACCCCCGCAGGCGCGGGGACGACGTTCCGTACGCCGTCGAGGAACGCCTCGAGCGCGGAACACCCCCGCAGGCGCGGGGACGACACTTGCTGAGCTGGGGGTCTATCGGCGCGGGCGGGCCATTAGCATCAGTCCGTCGAAGTCGACGGGATACCAGCGGTCGCGACCAGCGGTGCGGGTGGACCAGCGTTGCTCCGTGGCGGCCGGTTCGATCATGACGGCCTGGCCGTCTCCGATGCGGTCGGAGAGGGTGGTCCAGAGGCGGTCACGGACGCGTCGGTTGGGGGTCCCGACGAAGATACCGGCTGCGACTTCGACCATCCAGCGGGTGACGTGGCCGCGGAGTCCTTCGGGGGCTGCGATGAGGACGACGACGGTCATGTTGGGTCCTGGGGGTCGTCCGGGCTGGGGGGCGTGGGAGGTTTCGGGTCTTCGAGCTCGGGGCCGACGATGCTGGCGTGGTTCTCGGTGTCGAAGATGGCGGAGCCCCAGTTGGTGCCGCCGGAGACGACGCGGTCCCCGTCGTCCCACAGGGCGTTGACGTCCTGCTCGATGAGGTCGGCGCCATCGGGGATGAGGAGTTGGACGGTGTCGTTGACGATGCGCGATAGGAGTTTGGTCTGGGTGACCGCGTCGCGGAGGGCGAGGCGGGCGTCTCGTTCGTCGGTGCGGCCTTGGGCGGTGAGGTCGAAGGCGAGCGGGATGGTGTATTCGGCCTTGTAGAGGTCGGCGATGTCGAGTACGAAGGAGATGGCGTTGCCGGTGTGGACGAAGCCGAGGGCGGGGCTCGCGCCGATGCCGGTGATGACGGCGTGGCAGATGCCGTAGAGCGCGGAGTTGGCGGCTGACAGGAGTCGGTTGACGTCGTCGCCGGTGGCGAATGGCTCGCCGGGCCGGTAGTCGCGTTTGGTCCAGGGGACGCCGGTGCGGCGGGCGTGTTGTTGATAGCAGCGGCGGACACGGGCGCCCTCCCTGCCCCGGAGTTGTTGCATGGTCAGGCCCTCGGTCTTTTCGCCGGGGAATCGCATGCCGTACATGCGGCGAGCGACGTTGAGGCGCTCGTGGGGCCGGGTGACGAGGTGGGCCTGGCGAAGGATGAGCTGGGAGCCGCGGGAGGACCCCAGGCCGGAGGCGTAGAGGCGGACTCCGTGCTCGCCGACCCAGCACACAGCGGTGCCGGAGTCACCGAGCAGTGCGACCGCGGCATGGGTGATGCGGGTTCCCGGACCGAGAAGGATGACAGCGAGGTAGGCAGCGGGTACGCGGACGGTGCGTTCGCGATTGACTAAGACGACGGCGTTCTCGTCGCGGTCTACGTGGCAACGTTCCACGTAGAGGCTGGAGATCCGGTCGTCCATGCGGTGCAGATCCCGCGGTCCGGTGCGCCACCAGGGTTCAGCCATGGTCGGCCTCCTTGGGCAACGGGGCGAGGGTGAGCAGGCCACAGCCGTATGCCTTGGCCGGCCCGATGCCGGCGACGAGCGCGGCTCGCAGTGCCGTCGGGTCGACGACTCGCAGACGCCCTTCGAACGTCGCGGTGGTGAGGGTGACCTGCGGCCCGTCGTTCTTCTTCCGGAAGCGGCGGATGTCGCGGTGGATGAGGGCCACGTCCGGAGCCTGGGTGCTGTCATCGGGCAGGTCGAGTCCAGGAGCTGGGCCAGTAGGGGCGTTACTGCGAACGGAAGGGATGGTGAAGCCGGTCCTCTCGGCCTTCTTCAGCAGCCAGGCGAGTTGGGCAGCGGCGGTGCGGTGGCCGAGACGGAAGCCGCGCAGGCGGGTGCCGGACTTGGCGGCGGCCCCTCGCCGCGCTTCCTGCGCAGGCGTGGGTTTCTCGGGGCGGGAGGTGTTCTGCACGGTGCTGGCGTGAAGGCGGAAGGCGTACTGCTGTCCAACGGCGAGGCTGTCAAGCAGCGGTGCGTATTCGCGGACCATGAAGTGGTCGCCGTCAGCTGTGGGCCAGCCGGCCTGTTCGACGAGGTGGGTCCAGTCGGGGCGGGTGTGCTGGGTGAGCACGAGGAGGCGAGGGCGTCGAGGGTCGTCCGCATCCAGCCGCCACAGGACGCGCTCGGCGACGGGGTCTGGAAAGCCGGCCAGCACGGCGCCGTGGAGGAGATGGGGGTTGCCCAGCAGGCGGATGGCGTGGGGACGGCGCGGGTTGATACGGATCAAGGAGAGATAGGACATGGTTCACCAGCCGAGGAGGGCAAACGGGTCGTGGGGCGGTCGGCCCCGGTCTGGATCGGACGGTGGCCGGGGGTCGAGCCCCGTGGGGACGGCGACGGAGATGCGGCGCACGGTGCGGGCCCTGAAGCCACGGTGTGGCGGGTCGAAGGAGACCGGCACGTCGGTGGTCGTCTCCTCCCCGTCCGGGTCGTCGATGGTGGCCGCGAGGTCAATGCGTTCGGGGGCCGACGCCTTCCGGGCGTACGCCCTGATGGCCGATGGCCCGACCAGCCAGGGCACCTGAAGCAGAGCGTCCTCCAGAGCGTGGCCGGAGTGCAGCCCGAGTGCGACGGGGCGGCTGGGTGGGCATGACCGCCGCCCCAGCGCGAGGGGAAAAGACGGAGTGCGGATCGCTTGGTCCAGCCGCTCCAGGAACTCCCTCGGACCCTGGAGCGCAGCGAGGAAGACGGCGTCCTGCAGATAGAAGCGCTGGGTGACCTGCGTCCACTTGGCGGGGGAGGTCGGCTTCTGCTGACCCTTCTTGTTGACCTGGGCGGCCAGCAGCGGCTTTCCGCGATAGTCGGCCACGGTGTGGTAGTCGCGCAGCAGGCTGCCGGGCTGGTCGGCGCGTACCGCTAGGCGGAGCGCCGCGAGGTCGTCGACGGACTCGTCGCGTTGCCGGCCGAGGGCAGCGGCCAACAGGCCGACGATGCCTGATTTCGTCGGCTCAGAGGCGGTGTCGCGGCGGTTGAACTTCGAGCGGACGCCCCAGGACTGCAACGGGCCGGCCAGCTGGAGCAGGAGAACGGACTCTCGCGGTGTCACGACAGCGCGCCGTTCGCCAGCCAGGACAGTGCGGCAGCGCGCACCTGCGCCGTCAGCTTGGGGAACGGCACGCTGGTGCCGAACGCCTCGCCCAACTGCTTGTTGGTCTTCTCGTCGAGGGTCGGATAACAGGCGAGGGTCTTCAGGGGGGCGCTGCCCCAGGTTTCGCTGGTGGTGCGTGCCTCGGCGGCGAGGCGGGCGGCCGAGGCACTGGCCAGTCCGTTCGTGCCGTGGATGGGCTGTTCGAAGGCGGAGATGAGATTGACTGGTTGGTCCGCCCGGAGCGCCACCACCATCGCGAAGGGCAGTGTGCGGTGGGCGAAGGAGTTCTGGTGCCCGGTGGGCATGGACTTGGCGAATGCCTCGATGAAGCGTTCGGCAGCCGCGGCGGTGTCCTCGGCGTTGGCGTCGCTGTCCCCGAGGTTCGCATGGAGCTGGTGCAGGCCGACGGTGGCGTAGCGGTACAGGGTGGCGGAGTTGAACTCGATGGTGCCGATCATGCCCGCGCCCGTCTGGGCCTTGGTGTTCTCGTCGTCCACGGCCGTGTAGTAGTCGAACTCCGAATGCACCGGGTGGGTCGACAGTGCGTGGGCGACCTGAACAGCGGCGTCAACGTTGATCTCGGGCCGGTTGGCGACCATTCGCCCGAACAGCGCCACCTCGTCCGGGTGGGAACGCATCAGCTCAGCCTCGATCTCCAGCTTGGCGACGCTGTCGGCGAGGTCCTTGTCCTCCTTGGACAGCAGCTCTCGGGCCTCGCCGCCGATCAGGTCGGCGATGGCGTCCAGCTGGCGACGGCCGAAGAAGAGAAGGTAGGAGGTCTCTTCGCTCTTCGTGCGGGACATGGTGATCCCCAGCGGCCCCAGCAGAGCCGTGGCCAGGCGGGCGGCGTCCTCCTGTCCCAACTCCTCGCGCTCCTGGAGACGTTCGGTCAGCAGCGCTGCGACCTTCTTGGTACGGGTGGCCTGGTCGGCCTCCGGCAGCCCGCCCGCGTACGTGAGGCGGGTCGCGCGCTTCCACGCCTGGGAGGAGACTCGTGCCCGGCGGGCGCCACCGAACTGGGCGTGCTTGGGGCTACCTGCGTCGTCGCGGTTGAGATTGGAAGGGGGGACGTTCTGGAGGATGTGCACGTCGATGTAGAGAGGGCGGGTCACTGAACTTCCGTTTCTGGGGTCGGTGGTTTCGTGGGTCGCTTGTTCGCGCTGGGTGCCGATGCGTCCCTACGGTTCGCCGTCGGGTGCCAGGGCGGAACTGTCGGCGTCACCAGTCCGCTGGGTGGCACGCCAGTCGAAGTAGTCGCCGCCCCACTGGGAGCGGGTCCACGTCCGCAGGTCGGCGCGGTGCCACCGTTCGATGTCCCGCCGTAGCCGGGTGTAGTCCAGTGGCTGGGAGATCCCTCGCAGCAGCGTGACCAGGCCGCGCAGGTGGGAGACGAGCTCCTCGGTACTGGTGGCGGTGGCGGTCTGGTGCATCCGGCGGTCCACCGCCTCCGCGCTGAACCGTTCGGAGAGCCGCAGCCGCCGCGCAGCGCTTCCGAGGCTGATCCCCTCCTTGTGCATCCGTCGGGGCTGGGACTGCTGGTGGACGGCGAACAGCGCAAGTGCGGCGTGCTCGGCTCCGAGGCGGCGGGAGCTGGGGGTGTACTGCGTCACGATGGACCGGTAGTACCGCCACATCTCTGGCACGTCGCCGGCCTCACGGCCGACGCCTCTGGAGAGCGCGGCAACATCCCGCCCGGCGTATCGGTCGCTGGGGTCGAAGGTTTCCCAGAACCACTCGCCCCAGTGTGTGGGCGTATTGGTGCTCATCAGTCGTCGTCTCCCTCGTCGTCTTCGCCCGGACTACCGGGGTCGCCGTTGTCGGTGCCGGGTGCTTCGGAGGCGCGGAAGAGGATCTCCTCAAGCGTCTTGCGGAGGCGCTCGCGGGCGGTGGCGGCGCGGTACGTTCTCCCGTCGCGCTCCCGCCCGGAGAAGGTCGCGGGGGAGGCGGCGGACAGCAGGTCGTCGGCCACGTCCCACGCGAGTCTCCTGAGGAGGTGTTCCCAGGCGGTCATGCCGGCCTCGATCCGTTCCTCGTCGGCGGCGGCGTGCCGCAGGCCGTGCAGCAGGCGGCGCATCGGGGAATCCGCGAGGTGGAGGAAGGTCAGCCCGGGCCGCTGTCCCTTGTCCCAGGGCAGCGGGTCACCGGCCTCGGCACGGCGGAGATCTGCCGAGAGCCGGTTGAGGGCCTGAGCTACCCCGTCGGCCTGCTCTGCGGCCTCCACCACGACGTCCCTCACTCGTGAGTCGGCTACCAACGCGGCGGTTGGCAATGGCAGAACGTCGGCGAGGGAGTCCTCGACAACGGCGGACTGGTTGCCGTAGACCAGGCCGAAGGTACCTACCCGTACCAGGTAGTCCTCTGGCAGTTCTCCCCGTGCCTGCAACTCGCCGATCTGCAGAAGCTGCTCACTCGTACGCGGGCCATCACTCCCGTCCTCACACCGGAGCGTCAGAAGAGACGGGAGTCCCTGCCAGGCGTACTGACCGGGGCGGTGCCGCCGCGGCCGCATGGAGGGCTGACCCTTCTTCGGTTTGGCGGTGTAGGTCCACGCGGTATGGGGCTCCCACCTGGTCTCGGGCAGGGAGGCCATGCGGTCGCCCGCGCACACCAGGACACGCCGGACACGAATGCCGTCCGTGGTCTCCTCAGGGATGAGGCGAATTCGGCGGGACTGCCAGGTCAGCACATCCACCAGCCCGTGCGGCACTCGCTTCTTCCACGATGGTCCGTGCGGCTCGTCCGCCTCCCAGAACGGCCGGTCGTCGGGGAATCGGGCCTGGGCCTGGTCCCAGATGATGGGTGTGTTCAGCAGCAGCGTCTCGTAGAAGGTGTTCCCCTCGGGCACGATCACGCCCAGCTGGCCAAGCGGACCGGTGGGATTTCCGGTGGTCTTCCCCGCCTTGGCCTGGTGGTCGTTCCGGGCGCCCGTCTTGATGGCCGCGGTGTCCCAGCACTGCGCGTGCATCAACCACATCGCGGCGTCCGCCGGCTTCATGGAGAACGCGTGCGCCTCGGTGAACGGTGTGTACAGCGGCACGTTGTTCCCCGTCGCGACTGACGGCACCAGCAGTGAGACCGGCTTGGTCTCGCCACTGAGTGCCGTAAGCCCTGCGACCTGGCCGAACGGGCGCTCCCGATCGAACAGCTCGAAACGATGGCCGTGCTTGTCCAGGTAGGCGTCCAGTTCCTCACGCCGCTGCCCGGTGAACTGCCCTGCGGAGAACCAGTCACGCCACTCCCCGCCGGAGCAAGGGGCACCCACGACAGCGAACACGGTCGGAAGGATCACCTGGCGTAGCACGGCGGGCAGCATCGTCGGCGGCTCGACCGCCAGTCCACGCAGCTCCCCGGCCCGGGTAAGGGCGGTGCGCAGTGACACCCGGCTCACCTCACCCTCAGCCCACCGCATAGGCAGCCAATCGTCATCCACCAGATTGACCAAGATTCCTCCCAAATGAGGCTTATATAGGCCTATGCGAAGATCTTAGAACTCAACATCCCTATGACAAGCGGCGGTTGGCAAACGTCACTCGATCGGGTGATGCCGGGCGCGGCCCCCTCCGCGCCAACGGGGACAGAGCCTCGCACACGGCACTGACAATCCCGTCCGAGGACAAGCTGCCCCGCCGCGACGAGCGTCTACGGCCTGGTCTCGTCCTCGACCGTCAACCCGAGGCGCTCGTCATAGCCGATCCGAAAACCGGCCAGGTGAGCGAAGCCGCTCTTCTCCAAGACCAGCGCGCGGGCATACCGCAATCCCTGAACGTGGAGCCAACCGTCCAGCGGACGCAGTTCTTTCTCCACCGCCGCCGCGAGCCGTCCGTTCTTCGCCGGCAGCCGCGTCAGCCCGCCGATCGCCGCGTCACAGACGGTGTCCCGCTCACATGCCTCGCCGTGAACGCCCAGCCACGCGCCACCCACCAGGGCGCGATAGCCGTTCTCCGCACGGCGGACGATGACCACCTCAGCAGCCATCTCTCCGTCCCGGACCACCGCGTCCCGCAGCTCCTCATCGCTGGCGTACCCCACGCCCGCGACGTGGAGCCCATCCAGGGTCGGCTTGGCCCACTCCCCCTGACGACCCAGAACAAACCGCCGTGCCTCGGCCGCCCGAGTCTCCTCCTGCGTCCTCCACTCTTCGCTGGCTGACTCCTCCGCCGCACTCCACTCGGTCGGACAGAACCGTCCTTCGCCGTACACCTCAGCGACCAGCCGCGGCACCTGTTCCGGGACCGACCAGACCACGCCCTCCTGCTTCTCGCCGGGCAGCCCTGCGTCTCGGGCGATGAGCGCCGCTGTGCGAAGCAGCCGATGGCGGCCGTAAATGCCGCACGACGCGCCCAGCAGTTCGGGGACCGACCCCTTCTTCGACGGTGCAATGCCGGTGACCAGCACCTCGGCCTGCATCAGGTGGGGAGGCCGCCGAGTGTGCTGGTGGCGGTGGAGCCGCCCGATGCGCTGCAGGAGCAGATCCACTGGAGCCAGATCACTGACGAGGAGGTCGGCGTCGATATCGAACGACTGCTCCGCCAACTGCGTCGCCACAACGACCCTGCGCTCCGGCCGTTCCTTTCCGGCATCGGGGCCCAGGAACTCCAGGCAGGAGCGCGTACGGTCGGCACGGTGCGCGGCACACAGCCGTCCGTGGAGCAACTCCGCCTCACCTGGGAACGCCTGCGCCAGCTGCTCGTACACACGCTGGGCGCGCTCCACCGTATTCAGCACCACCAGGGCGACCCCGCCGTCGGCGAGTTTCTCCTTCACCACCTGGACAACCGCCGCCCCGTCGCGTGAGACGTCCGGAAGCCACGCCACGCGCACCGGCTGCGACGGTCGCCACGACGCCGCGGATCCAGAGAGGAAGCCCGGCCCGTCGTGGTGGGCGAACACCGCAGTGACCGATGGATAGCCCTCCGGCTCCGGCAGCCCGGACACATCCGCGTCGACCTGTCCCAGGGCGCCTTCCAGGTACGCCCGGGCCAACATGCTCCGCTGCGCGGGTGGCAACGTCGCAGACAGGAGCATCACCGGTACCCGCGCCTGCCCCAGCCACCGCAGTCCCTCGGAAAGGAACTGCCGCATGTACACATCCGCCGCGTGCACCTCGTCCAGCACCACGACCTTGCCCGCCAGGCCTGCGAAGCGCAGCATCACGTGCTTCGTCCGTGTCGCCGCCAGCAGCAGTTGGTCGATCGTCCCCACCACCAGCGGACACAGCAGACCGCGTTTGGGCCCGAGAAACCACTCACTCGGGCCTGAAATCTCCTCGGAGCAGGAGCAGGTCGAAGCGCCTACCGCCCCCGCCCCGAACACATCATCCATACCGAACTCGTCGGCCCCCACCGAGCCGTCCCACGCCGGAAGATCGCCCCTGTCCTTTGTCGACCACGCCTTCCGCCACGACAGATTGAAACGTCGCTTACCGTGCAGCAGACCCACGTGATCCGCGAGGTCTGGCGCGACTTTCTCGACCCACCCGCGTACCTCGTCGTACATCGGATCGCACGTCGCCTGCGTCGGCATCCCCAGGAACACACCATCGGTACCGAAGCGGGCGGCCAGCACCTCGACCGCCGCGAGCATCCCCTTCGTCTTCCCTTCCCCCATCGGTGCCTCGACGAAGATCAGTCCGGGGGACGGAATCGACCACGCGATGTCCACTAGGAGCGACTGAGAAGGCCGAGCCGACACCTTGAAACGACGCTGCAGCAGGTCTCCCTGCGCCGGATGTGGCAAACGCCCCCAGCCGCCCCGCAACCGCAGCGACCGCCACGCCTGATCCGCCCGGACACGAGCCCCCGCCAGACTCACCTCCGCCAACCGACCGAGCCCTTGAAATCGTCCCTGGCGCGTGTCGCTGGCGATCCAGTCGGCCTTAACAATCAGCCCTGACAGGCATAACTGCTCCGCTTTCGAAGGCGTCATAACGGGCTCGACGTCGCCCAAGCCGGCGTACCCCAAGCACCGGGTGAACACGGTCAGCACAGCGTCCTGCGCATCCCTCCATTCTGGACTCCTCCCATGCAACTCGCTCAGACCTCCGCCTCTGTAGACCGAAACTGACGGCACCCGACCGTGATGACCCGCCACCAGCGGCCACACCCATCCCACAGCCCCGGGGTTCCACACGCCGCTCAGCACATCCCGGACGATTTTCCCGCCCGCCTTGTCATGCCTCCATCGCCCACGCCTTCCGTCCACCACCGAACGACGCCACTGCAAACCTGTTGCAAGGACCGCCCGCTGTCCCTCCTCATCCAGAGCCTGGTGAGCCGGCGTAGCCTTTCCCAGGTCGTGAATTCCACACAACCACATGAAGAACAGCCGCCCGTCGCCCCCTGACACCCGCTCCAGCATCTCCCGCACACTCGGAGCCAGGTACCCGTCCCACATTCGCTCTGCCACAGCCGCTGTATCCAGCATGTGGCTGATCAACAGATTCATCCGCCCACCCCCGTAGCGGGCAGACTTCCCCCACAACACCCCCAGGTACATCAGAGTCCCCACCGGCAACCCCATGCCCCGTGCCACCTCGGCAACAGAAGGGCTCCCCACAGGCGTTGACGGCGTAGTCACCCCAGGCCCCATACTCATGACCGCGAGCTTGACACACGCCACTGACACTCGAGCCGCAGATGTTGCCCCGACCGGACCGCACCGAATGTAATCGGCCCACCCATGGCGCAAAGCCGCAGCTCAACAAGGGTCGGCCCCGCACCCGCGGGGATGTTCCTGCATAGGCGGTAGGAGGGAACGCGGGGAAGTGGTCGGCCCCGCACCCGCGGGGATGTTCCGGCCGCACGCCCGCCAGGGCGAGCCGCCGGCCCGTCGGCCCCGCACCCGCGGGGATGTTCCGGAGCGCACCGATGCTCTCACGGATCGCCCGCCGTCGGCCCCGCACCCGCGGGGATGTTCCCGGGCGAGCATCCCGTTCGACTTGAACTCGGGCGTCGGCCCCGCACCCGCGGGGATGTTCCTGACCGTGGATGGGCTGGCTACGAGGGGGAGGGGTCGGCCCCGCACCCGCGGGGATGTTCCGCTCCCGAGCAGCGTCAGGAGGCCGCGTGATGGGTCGGCCCCGCACCCGCGGGGATGTTCCCAGCCGGTCCAGCCGGGCCGTGGCGGCGGGGGAGTCGGCCCCGCACCCGCGGGGATGTTCCAGGCCATGCGCCAGGTGATCCGCACCGTGACCGGTCGGCCCCGCACCCGCGGGGATGTTCCCGACAGCCTGTTGGGCATGGCGACCGAGCAGGAGTCGGCCCCGCACCCGCGGGGATGTTCCGAGTCACGACGGGATGCGGCCGGAGAGCTTCCCGTCGGCCCCGCACCCGCGGGGATGTTCCCAGCGACGTGCCTGAGGAACGCGTCTGGGACTCGTCGGCCCCGCACCCGCGGGGATGTTCCCTCAAAGGCGCCGTAGCGCTTCCTTGCCATCACGTCGGCCCCGCACCCGCGGGGATGTTCCCATGGCAGCCGCGGCGAAGCCGACGCCCCCTCCGTCGGCCCCGCACCCGCGGGGATGTTCCGAGCTGACGTACGCCGAGCAGGAGGAGCTGGACGTCGGCCCCGCACCCGCGGGGATGTTCCGGGTGCTACGCGAGTCTGGTCCGTGGCCTAGGGGTCGGCCCCGCACCCGCGGGGATGTTCCCTGGTCCATCGCCAACAACCCGGTCGGCGGGCGGTCGGCCCCGCACCCGCGGGGATGTTCCCCCACACCCCGTCAGGAGCCGACCACCACCCACGTCGGCCCCGCACCCGCGGGGATGTTCCCGATCCACCGAGGGGCGTGGTGCCGTGTCGGACGTCGGCCCCGCACCCGCGGGGATGTTCCCGACGACGCTGTCCGACCAGACGTCCTCGGGGAGTCGGCCCCGCACCCGCGGGGATGTTCCGGGTGTTCCCCCGCAGGCAGCGCCCGTTCTCCCGTCGGCCCCGCACCCGCGGGGATGTTCCGCGCGTCAGGAGGTTGGGCGCGATGAGCTGGTGGTCGGCCCCGCACCCGCGGGGATGTTCCGATCACACCCGGAAGTACCAAGGTATCTGCGATGTCGGCCCCGCACCCGCGGGGATGTTCCCGCGTCAGCGTCGGCCCGAGGTTCTGCGAGTGCGTCGGCCCCGCGCCCGCGGGGATGTTCCAGCACATCAGTGTCCTTTTCCGTTTCGACCAGGGTCGGCCCCGCACCCGCGGGGATGTTCCCCTGGCGTGGGTGGCGGTCGGGGGAGTGGCGGTGTCGGCCCCGCACCCGCGGGGATGTTCCTCGCTGACTTCGTCGCGTTCGGTGACGGTGGTCGTCGGCCCCGCACCCGCGGGGATGTTCCCCCACGATTCAGATGTCAAGGAGCCGCAGGTCAGTCGGCCCCGCACCCGCGGGGATGTTCCCCACATCCGCTGATCGCCCCGGGGCCGTCCGCTGTCGGCCCCGCACCCGCGGGGATGTTCCCCGCGCGCCCCTGGGGATGTGGCGTAGATGTGGGTCGGCCCCGCACCCGCGGGGATGTTCCCATGGACATCGTCCTGCTCGCGCAGGACCCGGAGTCGGCCCCGCACCCGCGGGGATGTTCCGGAGGAACAGGACGCCGAGTGGGCCGCCCACGTGTCGGCCCCGCACCCGCGGGGATGTTCCGCACCGCGGCCCCGCCGAAGTCGTCTGCGAGAAGTCGGCCCCGCACCCGCGGGGATGTTCCGTGGGGCCGCCCGGTCGCACCCGGAACGGCCCCGTCGGCCCCGCACCCGCGGGGATGTTCCCCGCGCACCGTCCAGCACGCGATCACCGCGCTGGTCGGCCCCGCACCCGCGGGGATGTTCCCAGCGGGCGCAGCGGGTCCTGCCGCCCTACCTGGTCGGCCCCGCACCCGCGGGGATGTTCCTACGAGGTCGTGCTCGAGCGGGTCAACGGCCGTGTCGGCCCCGCACCCGCGGGGATGTTCCCGCCTCCGACAGCGCGGTGTCGACGTTGCGGGTGTCGGCCCCGCACCCGCGGGGATGTTCCTCGGGGAGTTCGTCGCGGTCGGTGACGGCGGTCGTCGGTCCCGCACCCGCGGGGATGTTCCTCCTGCGGTGCGGCGTCCACGCGGACCTGCCGGGTCGGCCCCGCACCCGCGGGGATGTTCCTACCTCCAGAGGTGGCACGACACCCGGCGCCGGGTCGTCCCCGCACCCGCGGGGATGTTCCCATCACCGGCTGGGTCGAGTCCGTCATCCCCGGGTCGGCCCCGCACCCGCGGGGATGTTCCCGGACGCATGACCATGAGAGCGTTCGTCGGCACGTCGGCCCCGCACCCGCGGGGATGTTCCGTCCTGGCCAGTTGGGTGGGCGGAGCATCACCGGTCGGCCCCGCACCCGCGGGGATATTCCGGTGCTGGAGGCGGACGGCCTGGTCAGGAGTGTGTCGGCCCCGCACCCGCGGGGATGTTCCCCACGCACCTTTCGGGCACTGCTTCAGCTCGGGTCGGTCTCGCGCACCGGCAGGATTAGGACCGACTGGTAGCCGATCCAGGTGTGGCGGCGCTGCCAGCTATGACCGACAAAGATGACGGACAACACAGGGCTGATCATATTTCGTGAATTCGAATGAGGTGGCGAACGGCGGCGGAACCTGGGCGTCAACGGTAGCAACTCATCCACTTGCCCATTAATTCCTACGAAAGGGTGAAGCTTTCGCGCTCCTCGGGGAATAAGAGTTGGTATAGTTATCGATGTCGAAAGTGGTTGGCCCCGCTCTTCGGCGCGAATCGCGTACCCAGAACTCGATGGAAGAGGTCTCATGCTTCCTTCTCCTACCCCAGAAGACGGCGGAACAGATTCCGACCCTCACGTCAGCCCTGATGCGATGCGGTGGATTCCGCACCAGCGCACCGAGTCACCAGTGACGGCTCAGTCAGAGCCTTTGCCGATGAGAGACGCCACTGCTCGTGCGCATTCCGCAGCCGACGGTGGAGGGAGACTCATCGCCGTCGATGACGAGACGGCTCGCCAGGCTGGCTTCCGGCTTCCCGTTGCGCTCACTGCCGCCGCCTTCACGGACTGCGTCGCCTGGAGCACGGCCAACAACGAGCGGAAGGGGACATGCCTGGACGAAGCTGGTCGGCTGCGGGATGTGCTGGCCATGGTCCGGTTTGTGTTCAGCCGGACTCGGCGCGGCGCAAGAGACAACGGGCATGCAGGCGGCCAGCGATGCGTCGTCCAGCTCTACCGCGTGCCGCGTGCGGGAATCGACAGGGTCGCTCGCCGAACGCTGCTGACCGCACAGATTGGGCGGGCAGGCGAGGGAGAACCCGTGCTCACGATCACGTTGCAGAGCGAGAGCTGAGGCAGAGTCGCCGGGCGATGTCTGGTCCGTCGTCACGCGCCGAACAACGCCCGGCGGCGTGCGAGCCGTCGTGGAACGGCGGCCGTCCGCCAGCAGGCGGACCTCCGAAGAGGCTGGCCCGGCCGCCGTTCCTGCGAATCACGCACCCACCCGAGAGGGAGGCACGCCTACACATTCTCCCACGTCGCGTAGCGAGAGCGATATTCACATGAACACGGTCGGTTGGCCCCGACCTCAACGCGAATCACGCACGTCCATCAGGAAGGCATTGCCATGACACATCGCCCGCCTCACACCCAGAACCCCGACGAGTCTGAGCCGCTCACCACACCCACACCGTGCTACGCGGAGTCCGAGCTGGCGCGCGCCACGGAACTGCTGACGGAAAGCCTCGCGTTCGTCGCCGAGCGCACTGGGCAGCCGTTGAACCCTCTCAAGAACCGCGACGTGCTCGACACGCACACTCTGGCGTACCTCCTCGCGCTGCGTCACTCCGACAACGACGCCGTCGTTCACGAGCGCGCCACGGGTCTCTTCGTCCGTCTGCTCCAGAACAGGGGCGAGCTACGGGAACTGGCCCTGCACGCCATCGGCGCCGTCTACGCCCACGCCCCGGCCACCCAGCCCCGGCTCAGGGTCGTCGACGACGCCGAGGAGGACGCCGAGGAGGACGTGGAGGGGGACGCCGAGGGCTGAGCTCGTGGCGCGGGTTGGGGGCGTACTCTGCTTGTCACCCCAATCCGCGCCCTCCGGGCAGACCGCGTTATCCGTTGTTGGTCTGGACCTCTTGCCACCCACCCGACCAACCCCGCCCCGAAGCTTCCCCGTCCGTCCTGCCGACCGTTCCCGAGGCGATTTCCTTTTCGCTGCCGATCCGGCTTACATGGTGACGCCACCCCAAACGGCTCATCGCCACCCCGGCACAACGAAGGAAGCGCTCAGGCATGATCCCCGCTGGCCGCACTCCAGCGGACTCGACGCGCGCCGCCCGGCTCCTCGGCATCTCGCTGAGCACCTTCCGGAACCGCCGCGCCTGGCAGACGCTGCCCCCCACCCTCAGCCGCCCGGGAGCGCGCCAGCGGATCTGGGACGAGGAGCAGCTCCTCGCCGCCGTCGAGGGGCGGCCCGTGCTCGCCATCGCGGCGCAACCGCACCCCAGGGACCTGCTTGACGCTGAGGAAGCGCGTCAGACCATCCCGGAGCAGCAGCGGCCCACGCGGCAGACGTGGGCCAGCTACCTCTCCAACGGCACCGGCCCGCGCCCGGACCAGTCCGTGTTCGGCGTGCCCCACTTCTACCGCGAGACGATCCCCGCCTGGCTCGCCTCGCGTCCCGGCCGTGGCATCGGCGGGGGCCGGCCCAAGGGAGCGACCGACACCAGGCCACGCGACCACTCCCGTGACCCCCGCCACCACCTCGCCCAGCAACGCCTCGCGTACGTCCGCCGCCTCCTTGCCGAGGACCCGCACACGTCGGCCGAACGCGTCGCCCGCGACCTGTCCGTCTCCCACCGGCACGCCGAACGCCTCATCGCCAAGGTCCACTCGACACCGAACGCCCAGAGCGTTGACGAGCGCTGATCCGCTACGAGGGCGCGGTGACGACCGCGTTCGGCGCCGCGTTCGCCGTCGTGCCCGGCGTCACGGCCGGCTCCGGCTCGGGCAGCTCACTCGCGCTCGGCCGGCCGCGCCGGTGCCGGCGCTCGTACGCGCGCAGCTCCCGCACCTCGAACGGCGTCACCTCGGCCAGCGCGTCAACGGACGGAAACGCCTCCACTGCCCGCGCCACGGCAGCGGCGACGGTTGCCTGCGCGGCCTCAAGGCGCTCCACCGCGCCGTCCAACTCGTTCAACGCCGCCGTCTGCGCCTGCTGGCGGCGTTTCACCTCACGCCGCTCATGCTCTTGCCGCTCGCGCAGCCGCCGGCGCCGTTCCTGCGTCTCCCGGTCGTATCGCGTCGCCATGCGGTACAGATTCGCCCGCCTCGTTAACGCCCGACAACGCGCGACGCCGCCGCGCCGCCGACGTGGCCCGCCCGGACCACACCGCGCGCGCCCAGCCGGGTGACGCCGCGCCCGCACGCCCCCCTCGACCGACAGACCGACAGCATCACAACCACCAACCCCACAACCCACAGCAACAACCACCGACAGCTCACGACGACCAAGCCGAGCACACAGCAACAACCCCAGACCAGCCATCTGAGAAGCCCAGCACCTTTCAAGATCATCCAGAGCACACCGTTTGCACTCCCACATGGCACCATCCCGTCACGCTACGATCACCTCATGTGATCAGTCCTCTGCGGATGGTGAGAAGTGATCACCCTGCACCCCGTCAGCGCGGGCTCCGGCATCGACTACCTGCTGCGCACCGTCGCATCGGCCGACGTGACGCTGGGCCGCCGCGAAGCCGCCATCTCCTGGTCCTCCGGCGGCGACACACCCGGCCGCTGGCTCGGCACCCAGGCCGCCGCGCTCGGCCTGCACGGACAGGTCGAGCAGGCCCACGCCGACGCGCTGTTCAAGGACGGCGTCCACCCCCTCACCGGCCGCCCGCTGGGACGGCTCTGGCCGCGCTACCCCACCGTCAACGAACACCTGGCCGCCCTCCTGGCCGCCGAGCCGAACGCCTCCCTCGCCCGCCAGGAACAGCTCCGCGAACGCGCGCAGCGGGTCGGCAACCACACCGCCCGCTCCGGCTGGGAGATGGTCTTCTCCCCCGTCAAGAGCTTCGCCCTGCTCTGGGGCACCGCCGACGACGCCACCCGCGCCCGCCTGGAGGAGGTGGAGCGGTCGGCGTTCCGCACGGTCTTCGACCGGCTGGAGCGCGAGGCGTGCTGGTCCCGCAGTGGCCCGGGCGGGGTGGTGCAGGTGCGCGGCCAGGGCCTGATCGCCGCCGGGTTCGAGCACCGTTCCAGCCGGGCAGGCGACCCCGACTGGCACCGCCACGTCGCCATCTCCGCCAAGGTCCGCACGTCCGAAGACGGCCACTGGCTCGCGCTCGACGCCCGCCACCTGCACCGGTTGGTCGTCTCCCTCTCCGCCCAGTACACCGCCGAGGTGGAGCGAGGCATGCACGAGACGTTCGGCGTGCTCGCCGCGCCCCGCACGGACACCATCCGCCCCGACAAACGACCCGTCCGGGAGTTCCTCGGCGTGCCCGACGCGGCCATCCGCGCCTTCTCCGCACGCCGCACCCAGACGGAGCGGAACCTCTCCTCGCTCGTGACGGCGTTCCGCGCAACGCACGGGCGCGAGCCCACCCGCGCCGAGGAGTACGACCTGGCTCAACGGGCAGCCCTGACCGCCCGCCCCGACAAGCAGGCGACGCACGACGCGGACGCCGAACGGCGACACTGGCGGGCACGGGCCCGGACGCTCGGCATCCGCCACCCGCAGCGCTGGCTCCGCCAGGCTCGTCGCGCCTCGCGCGCCCTCGTCACGCGCCCGTCCGCCACCCTCCCCGAGATCGTCGACCGCGTCCTCGCGACCCTCGAAGGGGACCGCACGTCCTGGACGCGAGCCAACGTGGAAGCCGAGGCCTACCGCCAGCTCACCGCCGCCGGCTGGCACCTCCACACGCCTCGCCCGACCTGGGAGGAGCACGTCGAACGCGTCGTGCAGGCCGTACTCCACCCCGACCGCTGCGAGCTGATCTCCCCGCCGGAACCGGTGCCCGTGCCCGACGCCTACCGCCGCGCGGACGGCACCCCCGTCTTCGTCCCGTACGGCGCCGCCCGCTACACCAGCCACCGCATCAAGACCCAGGAAGCCGAGCTGGTCGAGGCCGCCACCCGCCCCGCCCCCGTCGCCCGCCTGACACCCGCCCAGATCGACGCCGCGCTCGCGGCTGGCGACGCCCGCCGCGGCTTCCCGCCCTCCGCCGAACAACGCCGCGTCGTGCACGCCGTCTTCACCGGCGACACCCGCCTCCAGGCCATCACCGGCCCGGCCGGCACCGGCAAGACCACCATCATGGCGCTGGTCCGCGAGGTCTCCGACGCACACGGCCTCCCCGTCCTCGGACTGGCCGGCGGGCAGGTCCAGGCCGACACCCTCGCCGAGCAGGCCGGCATCCGCGCCGAGAACCTCGCCCGCTGGCGTTTCATGTCCGAGACCCACGCCCCGGGCAGCCCCGAGTGGACCCTCCCACCACGCGCCGTCGTGATCGTCGACGAGGCCGGACAGGCCGACACCGGCACCCTCCACGCCGTCCTCCGCCAGGTCGCCGAGGCCGGCGGACGGCTGCTCCCGGTCGGCGACCCGCGCCAGCTCAGCGCGCCCGGCCCGGGCGGCGCGCTGGCCCTCATCGCCGCCGACGCCGGGAGCCTGACGCTCACCGAGGTCCGCCGTTTCCGCGACGCCGACGGCACACCCCGCCGTTGGGAGATCAACGCCGCCGCGGCCGTCTCACGCGGCGACGCCGACGCCGCGTGGGAGGCGTACGCCACACGCGGACGCCTGCACGAGGGAACGTTCGACGCGATGCTTCACCAGGCACACGCCGCCTGGCGCGCGGACACCGCCGAGGGCCTGACCAGCATCCTCATCGCCCCTACCAACGCCCTCGCGGCCAAGCTCTCCCACGCCGCGCGGGCGGCCCGCGTCGCGAACGGCCACGTCGACACCGCCACCACCATCGAGCTCGCCGACGGCAACCGCGCCGGCGCCGGCGACCAGATCGTCACCCGCGCCAACGACCGCCGCCTGACCTGCGCCAACCGGCGCCAGCAGTACGTCCGCAACGGCGACGTGTGGACCGTCCTCGCCGTCACCCCGAACGGCGACCTCCGCGTCCGCCACGGCCGCACCGGTGGACGCCTCACTCTCCCGCGCGCCTACTGCGCCAGCGCCGCCGAACTCGGCTACGCCCTCACCCACGCCCGCGCCCAGGGCGTCACCGTCCATACCGGCCATGCCCTCCTCGTACCAGGCATGGACCGCAACGGCGCCTACCCCGCCCTCACCCGCGGCTCCCTCGAAAACCACGGCTACCTCGTCTGCCGCGACCAGCTCGACCTCGACACCGGAGAGCCGGCCCCCGACCTCACCGGCCGCCAGCTCTGGGCCGCCGTCGTCGCACGGGACGGCACCCAGCTCTCGGCCACCGCCCGCCAGCGTGCCGCACTCGACGACGTCGAGTCGCTGCGCACCCACGAGCCCCGGCTGCGTCAGGTCCTCCGCGACATCGCCGAGGCCGACTCCGTCGCCGCCATCGCCCGCCTCCTCGGCCCCGCCGCCGCCCGCCAACTCTCCACCGCCCCCGCCTGGCCCGCCCTCCGCGACCAGCTCCTCCGCCTCGCGGACGCCGGCATCGACACCGACCGCCTGCTGGCGACCACCTACGCGCAGCGGAACTTCCTCGACCGCGACGGCCACCCCGTGGACGACGCCGCGGCGATCCTCCATGCCCGCAACCGCCGCGCCCTCAACCCGGCCGAGGGCGGCAACCCCGACGCCTTCCGCCACCCCCCGGACGCCCCACGCCCAGCCACCGCGACCAGCTACGAGAACCGCCCCACCGCAGCCGACCCGAACGACCTTCTCACCGCCCTCGGCCTACGCCTCCCCACCCCCGACGCCGACGCCGCCGACGACGAGCGCCGCACCTACGCCCACTCCCTCGCCCGCCAGCTCACCGAACGCGCCACCACCCTCGCCGAGGACGCCCAACGCGACGCCCGCGCCCGTCGAGGCTGGGCCGCCGCCCACGGCACCGAGCCTCCGGACCTCGCCGAGGCCGTCGCCTGGCGCGACCGCCTCACCGCCGCAGCCGCCTACCGCGACCTCGCCGGCTACCAGGGCACCGACCCCACCGGCCCCGTGCCCCGGGCCGAGGACTCCCACCACCGCGCCCTGTGGCGTGCGGCCCAACACACCGACGACCCGCCGCCCCTCCGCACGGCGCGGATCGCAGCTCAGGCACCGCCCTGGCTCGTCCCCCTCGGCCGCCGCCCGGCACCCGGCGACCCCCTACGCCCGGCATGGGACAACGCCGCCCACGCCATCGCCACCTACCGCGACCTCTGGGACCACGGCACCGAACACTCACCCCTCGGAAACCGACCCGACGAGCCCATCCAGGCAGCCGACCACCAGACGGCACAACGCGCCCTCACCCGCTGGCGCCAGGCCGCCATCCGGCTCCACCAACGCGAGCTCAACTCCCCACCCGCACGCCTTCAGGCCGGCGCCGCCGACGCCTGGCACGCTGCCCACCAGGCGGCAGCTCGCACCGCACTACTCCAAGCCCTCTCCGACCCGCAGACAGCCGGAGCTGCGCCCAGAGACCTCGCCACCGAGCTGAAGAACGCCTACTCCCGCGCCACCGCCCCGCCCGGACGCGGAATCCCAGGTGTCCCAGAAATCTGACACCCCCTTCCCTCATTCACCCATTCACCCGTTCACCCATTCACCCGCGCCGAAGACTTATCCACAGCCCTTCCCCAAACCAGCCTGTCGCACATGACCGCATGGCAGCATGTCCTCATTACCCGCCCTCATTCACCTCCACCACTTTCCGGGACATCACCATGCCCCCTTCCTCGACACTCAACGATCTCCACCTGATCCTGAAAAGCGCCAATCCGATCGACGTACTCCATGCGAGCTGGGAGGTATTCGATCTCGGCGAGCGCGCGGCCGGCGACGCCGCCTGGCACGACGGTTTCGATGAGATCCAGGCCCTCGGGGCAGCCCAGGCATGCAGCTCCGGACGAGCCCTGCTCCCCCTCCCCAGGACGGGCCGCCCGCTGCACCTTCCAGGAACGCCAGAGGAAAACGTCAACGCCTGCGCGGAACTCCTCCAGGCAGTACAGCGAGCCCTCTCCTCCCTCTCCTCCCACAGCGAAGCACAGCAACCGGAAGACCTCGTCACGGCGGCAGCACTCGCCGAAGAAGCCGCGGAAGCGCTCGCCACGCTCCGGACGGGCGAGCCGTGACGCTCACCCTCGGCAGGGTGCTCGACGACGCTTCGACGGCCCTCCAAGCCGCAACGGCCGAGCTCACCGGCCCTCTCCCACCTCAGCAGATCGGCGCCCTGCTGTCCCACCTCCACGACTTCTTCCACACCCTTCGCGGCTATCCGGACAGCATCGCCCGCATCGCCGCCCGCATCCCCGAATCCCAGACACTCCTCGGCACACGACTCGCGAACACCAGAACCCACCTGACCATCGCCGAGAAACACCTGGCACGAGCCGCCCGACGACACGAGGCCGGCCCTCACCAAGCCGGCGCGTCAGCCCATCACCTGAAGAACGCACACACCCACCTACGCCTCTCCCACGACCTACTCGCCAGCCACCTCGACCCCGACGGCATGCCACACAGCCCGTACCTCCACCTCCTCGCCCACCCCGAAGCGCGGAACTACGTCTTCGTCCGCATCACCGAGCTCGCCGGACACACGGAAAAGCTGACGTCACGCCTCGAACAGCTCACCACCGACCCGGACGCGGCAGCCGACCTCTCACGTGCCCGCCACGCCATCGACCAAGCCGTCATCCACACCAGCCACAGCACCGTCCCCACCCTGTGGGAGTTCGGCGAGCTCTTCCTCGCGTCCCCCGCGAACCCAGCCCACCCGAGCACCGACACCGCCGGTCACACGGCACTGGACGACGTCGCTCGACACAGCGACCACGTCATCCTCGGGGTCTTCCAGGCCGCCGCCGCGTACGGGAACGGTCGGGCCTTCAGCGGTTCGGACGTGAAGGAGACGGCACGAAGCCTCGCCCTCGGCTGCCTCCTGACCGGCCGGACCCTCATCCACCTGTCACAGGACCAGCCCACCCCCGTGCAGGAGAGCCTGCGGGAGGCGGCCAACCGTCTGCGTGACGCCGCGAAGCAGTGGGAGCACCTGGCCCAACGCTTCCGCCGCATCGTCGATGTCGCCGACCCCCGCGAGCACCCCCCGCTTCCCCGCTACCGCTACGACGACGTGCGCGCGGGCAGAGCGAACCCCATGCCGCGAACGACGCCGCATCCCGCGACGCTCGCCGCCCAGCGCGCCAGCCTCGCCCTCGGGCGGCTCCTGTTCGGGGACCAGTGGCGCCCGACCGCGCGCGCACCCCAACCGCGAGCCGCCACCGACATCGCCGCCGAAACAGGCGGCCTCCCGAACACGCTACGAGGGCTCCACCGCCTTCTCGCAGCCGCCCACCACCTGTCCGTCGCCGGCCCACACCTGCTGACCCACCTCAAGACCAGCCTGGTCACCGACGCCCCCGAACACCGCCCCACCAGGCTCGCCCCCCGCCTGCGCTGGTACCCCCTCCCAGCCCGACAGTTCGACGAACTCGCCGACGCCTTCCACACCGTGTCCAGCACAGCGGCATCAGCCGCCCACGCCCTGACCTCCACGGCCCGCACCCTCGGCACCGACATCCCCCGCGCCCACCTCGACGCCGCCACCCACAAGGCGGTCCCGCTCGGCTCGCTCCTTCACCGCCCGCTGTCCCGGCTACCGGGCTTCAACGCCCCACCCTTCAGCGACACCTCGCGCCTCCGTGATGCTCAGTACCGTCTTCCACTCACGCCCCACGACCACGAAAGACCGCTCCAGGCCGCATTCGAACGCCCTCACCGGTCTGTGGCGCATCGCCAACCTCCCGTCACTCCACCGCGCATGTGACCGAGGAGTCGATCACCCCGCCCTTCCTCTTGTAAGGGACCGCGCGGGTAGGGATCGTCGTTTGCGAGCGTCGCAGCAGCGGCCACCGTCAGCGCCGGCTCGCATCAATGTGGTTCGGCGACGGCCGGGAGTTGAGCGGGCAGAGCCGGCGGATCGGCACGGTCAGCGTCTCGACGTCTCTTCGACCAGCAGTGCTTGCCATGCTGTCTCCCACTCCTTGGACGAGACGATCGGCTGCCGCGTCACGGGTTTTCCCGTCACCCCACGGCGCGGCCGATGAGTTTGGGGCTCCCGGCCGGTCATAGCTCGTGACACCCCAGGAAAGGACACCGTCATGTCGGAGCTTCTCGTCGACTTCATCACCTCGCTCGACGGCTACGCGTCGGGGGAGGGATGGCCCGGGTTCTGGGGCCTGGAGGGCCCGGAGTACCTCGCGTGGCTCGGCGAGCAGCCCGAGGTCACCTACCTGATGGGAGCGAACACCTACCGCCTGATGTCGGGCTTCGCCGCCGGGGAGGTCCCGGCTGGCCAGGACGAGTTCAGGCCCGAGGAGGAGGCGTCCGTCGACGAGCTCACGCAGGCGTCCAAGGTGGTGTTCTCCTCCTCGCTCCAGGAGCCGCTGACGTGGGCCAACTCCACGCTCGTCCGCGACGACGCCGTCGAGGCGGTCCGCGCCATGAAGTCGAGTGGCTCGGGGCTCCTCAGCACGATCGGCAGCCTGAGCCTCGCCCGGTCCCTGCTGCGAGCCGGGCTCGTCGACCGCTTCCGGGTCGTGATGTTCCCGGTGATCACCGGGGCCACGGGCGCGGAACGCATCTACGACGGCTATCCGGACGTCGCTCTCGAGATGGTCGAGCACCGGACCTTCGACGGCCGCATCCAGCTGGTCGAGTACAAGCCCTGCGTGCTCGAGCACCCGCCGCTCGCCGCTCCCGCGTGACGTCGCCCCCGTCCGCCGGTCTGGACCCCAGCCAGGCCGGCGGGCGCGGAGCAAGCTATGGAAACAGCTGTGCTATAACTCACGCTCTTCCGCACTGTAGATCCCGGAGTAGTCCGGGCGCTGGGTGCAGGGGGGCGAAGGCTCTACGCTGGTGGGATACACCGTAGCCAGGCCGCGTAGAGCTAGCTGCTGGAGGGGAAGGGGTGGCGGTCACATCATTGCGGGCGGGGGATCCCGAGCAGGTGGGGCGGTACCGGATTGTCGGGCGGCTGGGCCGGGGCGGGATGGGCCAGGTGTATCTGGGCCGCTCGCCGAGTGGTCGCGCCGTCGCGGTGAAGGTTGTGCGGGCGGCGCTGACGGAGAATCCAGGGTTTCGGCACCGGTTCGCCCGCGAGGTGGCTGCCGCCCGCCGGGTGACTGGCTTTTTCACTGCCGCGGTGGCGGATGCGGAGCCGGACGGCGCGGCGCCATGGCTGGCCACCGCGTACGTGCCCGGCATGGCGCTGGATGCGGCGGTGGCCAGGCATGGCGCTTGGCCGGAGCGGTCGGTGCTGGCGCTGGGGGCTGCGCTGGCCGAGGCACTGGAGGCGGTCCACGGCGCCGATGTGGTACACCGGGACCTCAAGCCCTCGAACGTGTTGCTCGCCGCCGATGGCCCGCGGGTGATCGACTTCGGTATTTCGCTGGTAGCCGATGCCACGAAGATCACTGAGCCTGGCCTGGTGATGGGAACGCCCGGGTTTATATCGCCAGAGCAGCTGCTGGGTGGTCATGCAGAGGAGGCGAGCGATGTCTTCGCTTTCGGCGCAGTGCTGGCCTTTGCGGCAATCGGCTCCGGTCCGTTCGGCGTTGGCCGCGCAGACGCCCTGAACTACCGGGTGGTCCATGAAGAGCCGGATCTGACCGACCTGCCGCCCGGCGTGAAGGATGTCGTGGCCCGGTGCCTGGCCAAGGACCCGCGGCAACGCCCCACCGTGCCGCACCTGGTCACGGAACTGGCCCAGGCCTCGCAGCCCAGACAGGCCGACGGTTACTTCGCCGCAGCGGACTGGTTGCCCGAGCCTGTGGCAGCGGAGATCGAGCAGGGCGCCGAACGCACCATTCCGACCTCGTCCGCCATGCCGACCCCCCTCGACGATCCCCAGCAGCGCGGACCCAGTCGACGCCGGATCGTCACCGGTCTCGCGGTCACCGCTGTCCTCGCCCTCCTCGTCACGACGGCGCTCCTCACGGGACACCTGTCCGGCCACGTCGACGGTGGCCAGCCCGAAGGCCCGGACAAGGAAGCCAACGACTCGCCGGCATGGACGGAGCTGTGGTCTTACGCCCTGAAAGCGGAATCGTTTTTGGAGGAGGTGGCGGATGGCAGGGCCTACGTCGCCAGCGATGAGGGTCTCTACGCCCTAGATGCCGACAATGGAGGCGAGTTATGGACACGCCGTTACCCAGCGGAATACGGCGGCTCTGTGCTGGGGACCTCCAGCGGGGTGGTCTACTACGGTGACGAAACCCACATGTACGCCTTGGACGCCCGCAGCGGCGACGAGCTCTGGCAGGTCGAGCACTTCGGCTTTTACCCCTCGGTCACGGTGGTTAGCGGGATTATATATCTGGACTATGGCGTTGCCCTGGAAGCGTTGGACTCCCGCACACTAGAACTGGTTTGGTTCAAAAGGGAAATCGACAGCAATCAGGACCCGGTCATATCCGACGGGCGCATCCATTTCACGGGGAGGGATGGCGCTCTCTTCGCGGTGGACGCCGAGACAGGCGACAGCTTGTGGGAGTTCGAGGCAAACACCGGGATCGTAGCATCGCCCGTCGTCGCTGACGGAACCGTCTACGTCGGCAGTGGAGACGGCGCTCTGTACGCGGTGAACGCCGACACCGGCCGCGAGAGATGGCGGTACAGCTTCGACGGCGAGCTGTGGGACCCGGCCATCGCTTTCTCGGCTGACCCGGCCCTCGTGGACCACGGGGTGGTCTACTTCGAGAACGACGTCTACGTATGCGCCTTCAGCGCCCGTACCGGCCGCCTGTTATGGCACCACAGGCCGCACGTGGATGATGTGGAATTGCTCTCCCTCGCGAACGGCGCTGTCCACTTCATCGGCGGCGAAGACACCCTGTACGCACTGGACGCCAACACCGGCAAGCGCCTCTGGGAGGACAACCTGGGAGAAAATCTGGTCATCGTCGGCGACACTATCTACTTCGAGGCTGGCGCGCGCCTGCACGCGGTCTCCACGCAGGACTGAGTGGGGAGGACCAGGGTGGCGGCGTCAGCACCATTGCAGTCGGGGGACCCCGAGCGGGTAGGGCACTTCCGGATCATCGGGCGGCTGGGCCGGGGCGGGATGGGCCTGGTGTATCTCGGCCGGTCGCCGAGTGGCCGCGCTGTCGCGGTCAAGGTGATACGGGACGAGCTCGCAGAGGAGCCGAGGTTCCGGTACCGGTTCGTCCGCGAGGTGGCGGCGGCCCGCCGGGTGACCGGCTTCTTCACCGCCGCGGTGGTGGACGCAGACCCAGACCCAGAAGGGATGCCGCCGTGGCTGGCCACCGAGTACGTGCCGGGGATACCCCTGGATGCGGCGGTGGCCAGGCATGGTGCCTGGCCGGAGCGGTCGGTGCTGGCGCTGGGGGCTGCGCTGGCCGAGGCGCTGGAGGCGGTCCACAGCGCCGATGTGGTACACCGGGACCTCAAGCCCTCGAACGTGCTGCTGGCTGCGGATGGCCCGCGAGTGATCGACTTCGGCGTCTCGCTGGCATCCGAGGCCACCACGCTGACACCCACCGGCGTTATCGTCGGAACGCCCGGCTTCATATCGCCCGAGCAACTGGTTGGCGACACAGTGGTAGCGGCCAGTGATGTCTTCGCCCTCGGCGCAGTCCTCGTGTACGCGGCGTCCGGCTCGGGTCCGTTCGGCGGTGGCCATGCCCACGCCCTGAACTACCGGGTCGTCCACGAGGAGCCGGACCTGACCGGCCTCCCGCCCAGGCTCGTCGAGGTCGTAGCCCGCTGTCTGGAGAAGGACCCGACCCGGCGCCCCACCGTTCCCGACCTGGTAACAGAACTGGCCCAGGCCTCGCCGACGAGACAGGCCGACGGCTACTTCGCCACAGACGACTGGCTGCCCGAGCCGGTGGCCGCGGAACTCACACTCCCCGGGAAGCCCGCGCGTGACGCCGTTCCCACCACCTTCCCCGCGACGGCAGCCGACCCGGACTCCCCGCCGTCTGAGCCCATTTCCAGCGGCAGGAAGCACCTGCTCACGCGGGGCCGAGCCCCGGTGGGCCTCGCCGTCACCATCCTCACGGTACTCGCCATCATCGTCACGGCGACGCTCCTCCCCGGCGACACATCCCGCGACAACGACAACCAGAACAACGAGGACCGTCAGACCGAGCGTCCCCGTCAGCCGGCACTAAGTCACCTGTGGACCTACGGACGGGACACGTATTACCCAATGCTGGTCACAGATGGGACCGTCTACTTCGGCCACGGCGTAGAAGAGGAGCCTGGCAAGGTGTATGCCTTGGACGCCAACACCGGGGACCGTCTGTGGGACTACGGTCCGACATCGGGCAACCGCTTCCACCTGACCTCCGCTGAAGGCGTCATCTACTTCAGCTCCGCCAACCTCGACAGCTGGCGCGTCTACGCCGTGGACGCCGACACCGGCAGCCCTCTGTGGGAGTTCACACCGAACAGCCATGTGCAGGTGGGGCCCATCGTGGCTGGTGACACCGTGTACTTCGCCACCTCCGCCCTCGGTACCGAGGAGCGTTTCAAAGGCACCATCTACGCAGTAGACGCCGACACGGGAGAGACGGCGTGGACGAACCTGGTCGGCTTCGTAGACGCACTCGCCGTCGCTGATGGGATTGTCTATTACGGCGGGGTCACCCCTGACGGGCGGTATCCCCATCTCGCCGCCTTGGACGCCAGCACCGGTGACCGGCTGTGGAAGCTTCAGACTAGCGATGACACGGCAGCACTCGCCGTCGCGCACGGCGTCGTCTACACGGCCATGGGAGACGGCCACGCCGGCATGCTGTCCGCGAGGGAGGCCGACACCGGTGAGCAGCTGTGGGAATACCGAGCCGGTCTCGGGGAACCATTGGGGTTCCCGTCCCCGGCGGTCATCGACGGGGTCCTTTACCTCAGCCGGAACAATCTGAGCGAGACAGGGGCTGGCCAGGTACTCGCCGTCAACGCGGAGACCGGCACGGTGCTGTGGAAGAACACGGTCGCCCACGCGAGTTCACCGCCCACCGTCATGGGCGGAACGGTCTATGTGAGTACGGAAAACGGCTATCTGCACCTCCTGGACGCCAGGAACGGTGACGCCCTGGGGAAGCTCCACTTGGCGGACGACCAAGAGTCGTATGCGAGCATTGCAGAGGGAGTGGTCTACTTCAACAGCGGTGACGGGCGCCTGCACGCAGCCACAATCACCCGCAGATCGCGCGATCGTTCACGGGGCGGCCATCGGAGCCGACTCTGGCCCTTCACTACGGGGTTGCCGTCCTTGCCCAGCCGCGCGGCCATCGGGTCCACCGATTTCCGCCGCCCGTCCAGCAGCAAGTTCCGCAGATACGCCTCGCCCCGCCGATGCCGGTCCGCCTGCGCGAACGGCTGGAACAGATTCCAACGGACCGCAGTGAACTCCCCAGGCAACACGCCCAATCAACGACACACTCCATGTCAAACGGACACGCCACCAGCGAAACAACCTGACCAAGCACTACTCAGATGGGAAATCGGGATGGTGAACGAAATGATACTGGACAAGTGATCAGGGGGACAGGTGGGACAGGAGATCGGCTCGATACGCGAGTTGTTTTTCGGCCGAGACGACGCGGAGACTGATCTCCGGGATGGGCTGCTGAAAGGATCGGTGTTTCGGCCAAACTACGCGTACAGAGAGGTACTTGCCGGCCGGAAATCCCTGGTCATCGGCCGAAAGGGCTCGGGAAAGAGCGCCATCTGTCGTCAGCTGGCGACTCCAGAAGGGCACGAGGGCGCGTCGATTCTCGTCACACCGGATGACGCGGCCGGCGACGAGATACGCCGCTTCGAGCTCCAAGGGGTCACCGAGGACACAGCTAAGTCGCTGATATGGCGGTACGTGTTCGCGGTCCACGTGGCGCGTCACCTCGTGACCCACGCCCGCGCCGCGCATGGCTGGCGCCGCCGAACGTCGGTGCGCGCGTTACGCTCGTTCCTGAAGGCGAACGGTGAGTCTGAGGAATCCCGCCTGTATGACAGGCTGATGCGGGGCGCGCGTGGTCTCCAGATGGCCACGCTCTCGCTGAAGGCGTTCGGCTTCGAGGCCGCCCTCGGCATCAACGGCGGCAGCGACGTTACGCAGGACGGGCTGCCGGTGCAGGCGTCGGAGGGGGTGACGGCCAGCAGGCAGTTGGAGGCGGTAGAGAGTGGTGTGGCCGCGGCCTTCGCCGACCTCGGATGCGCGGGCGTCCACAGGCCTCTTCTCTTCCTGGTCGATCAGCTGGAACAGGCGTGGACGTCCGACCGAGAGAGCCACGCCCTCGTCACGGGCTTGCTGCTGGCAGCAAAGCACGTGACAGATCTCTACGGCGGTGCGGTGCGGACCGCGCTGTTCATCCGCTCGGACATCTACGACACGCTGAATTTCAGCGATGGCGACAAGTTCCACAGCGACGAGATTCGCATCACATGGACGCTCGACGGCCTGCGGGACGTCGCCCTAGCACGAGCTCGCGCCAGCCTCGGATCCCGGTTGACTGGCGAGCAGCTGTGGGGGCGGATTTTCCCGCCGACCGTCCGGGGAGAGCCGGTCACCAACTATCTCTTCGGGCGTGCCCTGCCGCGCCCGAGGGACGCGATCCAGTTTCTCAATGCCTGCCAGAGCGTCGCCGCCGAGCGGGACAGCCCTGTCATCACGGAGCACGACGTGTTGGTCGCAGAGGAGCAGTTCTCCCGCTGGAAGCTGCAGGATCTCGCCAAGGAGTATCTGGCCAGTCACCCGTTTCTCCGGTCCCTGTTTTCTCTTTTTCAGAACACTGGATATGTCGTCATGCGTGAGGCGCTGTGCGACCGTTTCGATGCCATCCGAGAGGAGCTGCATCGAGAATTCTCTGCTTACGCTGAGAGTCTGACCGCTCAGGGAATTATCGATGTGCTCTACGGGGTGAGCTTCCTCGGAGTGAAGCGCGGGAGCAACGTCGTTTACGCCGGCGGCAGTGAGGGCCCACCCTTGCCCCATGAAGAGGAGTTCCGGATCCACCCCTGCTTCCGGGTTGCCCTCAACTGTATTGACTCCGTGACGCTCCCCAACTACTCACCCGCTGGGACACGCAACGCCGTAGTTCCCCAGAGCCTTCTCATCCAGACCATCGCGGGCGCCGACACCGCACTGGTAGTGAATCGCGACGAACGAATGCTGCAGGACGTCAATCGGGCCTGCGCGCGGTTGCTGCGCCAGCTGTCCCGGTCCGACCTGCCCGAGCCGACCCGCGAGGAGGTCCAGCGACAGATCGCGAGCGTGGCCGGCGATCACGGCGACCAGCCGGCGGGCGCGGACCGCGCGCTGCGGACCGCGCGCTTCTTCGATGACCTCGCGGCACAGCTGGCCGCTCACGGCTTCAGGGACCGGCCGATCACCCGCCGCTTGGGCGACGAGGCCCAGCTCCTGAACAGGCTGGTCGTCGGCCTGCCGATTCACGGTGGTGGGGATTCGTCAGGGTGACTGGCCCATAGCGAGACGGGCATCGTAGGCAGCCCACCTGCCGGTCTGGTGAAGCGCCGTTCACGTAGCCGGGAGGTGAAAGCGTCGTCCAGTTGCAGTTTCAGTTGCATCCGCTTTCGTTCAGCCGAGCCTACGCCTGATCGCTCAGGTGGTTCCGCAGTAGGTCAGGACACTGATGGTGCACCTGGACACCGGAGCCGGTCAGTCCGGGGTAGCCGAGCGGTTCTTGCAGTCTGGTGCGGTCGTCGGACCCTGCGCGGTGGATCGCGTGCTGATGGCGAGGTTCGCGGTGTCGGTGGTGTAGCGGTGGGGGAGGTCGTTGTGTTTGTCGCGTAGGCAGGGGGCGTTGGGGCCGAGGGTGGTGGTGAGGCGGCGGTGGAAGTCTTCGAGGTCGGTGCGCCAGCGGGGGATGTAGGCCGGGGTGGCGGCGGCGTAGACGTCGATGCGGGTGAAGGCCAGGGCTGCCAGGTCGTGGGCGATGTCGGGGTGGTGGGGCCAGCAGGCGGGGATGACCTGGTGTTCCTGCCAGGCGTAGGTGTCGTTGAGCCAGTAGGCGACCTCGTCCAGCCAGGTCCAGACGGCTGTCGCGAGGGGGTCGGTGAGGGAGGACAGGTCCCAGGGGTGGGGCCCGTTGTCGCCGGGTTCGAGGTGGTCGCGGATCGCGGTGGGGAGTGGAGGCCAGGGGAGGAGGGAGGTCGTCATGGGCGGGCGTGCCAGGTGGTGTGGTGGCGTTCGCGGGTGAGGCGGCGTTGTTCGTGGTGGTGGGTGCGGGTGGCGTCGGCGTGGGTGCGGATGGTGGTGATCTCCTGCTGGATGTCGGGCCAGTCGGGGTGGTCGGTGAGGGCGGGGAGTTCGACGAGGATGGGGGGGAGGTTGCCGGCGAGGAGGAGGGCCTGGCCGGTGGTGGTGTCGAGGTGCTGGATCTGGTGGGCGCGGAGCACGGGTTCGCGGTCGTGGCTGAGGGAGCGGCTGCTGCCGGTGGGGCGGGTGCCGCGCGGGGCCTTGTTGACGGTGGCGGAGGACTTGACGACGTCGGTGGTGCCGCACAGCTCCTGGAGGTCCTTGAGAAGCGCGACGTCGTGGCAGCCTCCGAGGACGAGGGTGTTGTTGGTGATGGCGGCGAGTTCCTTCGCGACGTCGCGGCCGAAGCGGGCCTCGGCCGAGGACCAGCCCTGGACGAGGTAGATGAGGCAGAGTCCGCGGCCGCGGCCGTCGGCGACGCGTTGGCGGAGGGAGGGGATGGGGGCGATGTTCGGGGCTTCGTCAAGGGCGACGACGAGGGGTGGGTCGAGGCGGCGGTGGGGCTTGGTGACGGCGAGGTGTTCGGCGCGGTCCAGGACGTCCTCGGCGATGGCGGTGACGAGCGGGGAGATCGTGGAGTGGGCGCTGTCCTTGCCGAGGAGGTAGAGGGTGCCGCCCGCGTCGAGGAGGGCCTCGATGTCGGTGGCGCGGTCGGGCGGGACGTCGACGGCGTCGACGACCGGCTGGTGGGCGAAGGCGGACAGGGCGTTGGCGAGGGTGGAACGGGTGTTGCCGACGGCTCGCTCGTCGCCGGTCGTGGCGTCCAGCAGGCTCTCCGCCCACCCCGGGCCGGCTCCGGGGTGGTGCTGGAGGATCTGGCGCGGTGCCGGGTCCTCGGGGCGTTTGGCCCAGCGCAGGACGTCGCGCCAGGAGGCGCCGTCGAGCGCGGCCGCGTGGATGAGGCAGGAGAGCCAGGTGCCGGCGAGGTGGCGGTAGTGGGCCGCCCCGTCGTCCTGCCGGCCTGAGGTGCCCCCGGCTGCGGTGCGGGCGCCAGCGATGAACGCCCGGCCGCGGAGCTCGGCGGTCAGGGTGTCCTCGGCGCCGTGGATGGGAGACCAGCGCAGGGGTTCCAGGCCGGGGACGAGTTCCTGGGGGTCGAGGGTGGCGACCGGGCCGCGGCGGCGGCGTGCGTCCAGGGTGAGTTCGACCAGGTCGGGCTTGGTGGAGGTGGCCAGGGCCGGGCCGGGGACGTCGCGGAGGAGGCGGGCGAGGAAGCGGAACGTCTTGCCCGAGCCCATGGGGCCGATGACGCGTAGGGCTTGGTCGTACGGCGAGTACAGCGGCGTGTGGCCGCACTCGGGCCGGGTGGCGTGGCCGAGGAAGTAGCCGAAGTCGGTGGGAGGCGGGGCGGGCGTCGTCGGGTGCAGTCCGGGACGGACCTGGGCGCCGGCACGGCGTACGGCGGCGTCGGAGAGGTGGTCGCGCAGATGGTCCGGGGTGGCGAAGCCGGCGTGTCGGGTGAGGGGGGTGACCCCGGCTCGGGGGAGGCGGGCGCGGTGGGCGCGGAGGATGGCGAGGGCGCAGGTGAGGACCAGGGCGAGGAGGACGAGGGCGAGGAGGAGCGGCCACGGGAGGGGGAAAGGGAGGGGAGGGTGGTGGGTCATGTGCGGAGGGAGGGGGTCGTCATGGCCTGGTCGGTGTCGGTGATCTCAACTTCGAGTGGGGTGCGGAGGTGGTGGACCACCCGGGCTGGTTCGTGGCCGATGCGCAGCACGTGGACTCCTTGGGCGAGCGCGGCGAGTTGGGCGTTGAGCGTGTGCGGGAGCCGGAACTGGCGCAGGGCTTGGGCGGCGTCGTCCTCGCGTGACTGCCGGTAGACGTGGACGATTCCGGCCTCGCGGATCAGCGCCATGGCGTCGGAGTCCTCGGGGATGTCACTGAGGTGGTGGATGACGGTGACGAACGACAGGCCGATGCCCCGGCCGCGCTTGGCGAGGGACCGCAGCACGGATGCGACCTTGTCGAGGCGGGCGGTGTGGTAGCCCTCTTCGAGGATGATCAGCCGTTGCCCGTCGCGGTGGGCCCAGACGGCGGAAAGGAACGTCGCGACCAGGGCCATGACCAGGGAGAGGGCCGGGGAGTCCTCGGGGAGGGCCGAGGTGTCGAAGACGATGAGGGGGGCGTTGAGGTCGACGTCGAGGTCGGTGCTGGTGGTCTGGTCGATGAGCCCTGACAGGTCACCGGTGATGAAGCGTTCGAGATCGAGGGCGAGGTCCAGGCCCCATTCGATGACGGCGCGGCGGGTGACGATGCCGTCGCGCTCCAGGTGCGGGCGGGGGACGGCGCCGCAGGCCGGGTCGTAGAGGGCGGCGACCACGTCGTGCAGCGTTGCGACGCGGTCCTCGTCGCGGGCGCGGCGCAACGCGGTGGCGTGGGCGGTCCGTAGGGCGTACCGCTGGCGGGAGTCGAGGCGGCGCTCGTGGGCGTGTTCGGCGACCATCAGCAGCAGCCGGTCCTGGCCGACGCGGCCGTCGCCGCCGGACTCGGAGGTGGTGGAGATGCGCGGGTCGAGGAGGTTGATGGCGGTGCCGCCGGTGCGGGCGAAGCGCACGGGTACGACGCCGCACTCGGCGGCGGCGCGTTCGTACTCGCCGCGCCCCTGCTGGTTCTTCCGGTCCAGGACGACGACCTGCTTGCCGCAGGCGACCTGGCGGACGCAGTACTGGGTCTTGACCAGGGACGACTTGCCGGAGGAGATGTCGCCGAGGACGAGGACGTTGGGGCTGGTGACGCGGCCCTGGTCGTAGAGCGCGTGCGGGTCGGTGGTGATCGGCTGGCCGGTGGCGAGGTCGATGCCGGTGATGGGGCCGGCGAGGGCCGGGTGGGTGGAGACGATCGCTGGGTTGAGGGCCGCGGCCTGCCGGGTGGAGGTGAAGATCGTCTCGGTGGTGAGTTCGGCGCAGCCGGTTCGCTCGCGCAGGCGGCCACGCGGCCGGGGCCGCGTCGGGGCAGTTGGGGCCGGGGCAGTTGAGGTCGGGGGAGTTGGGGGAGTCGGTTCTTCGTGCGTCATGTCCTGATGCCTCGGGCCATGGGGAGGGTGAGGAGGAGAGCCTGGTGGTGGCGGTGGGTGTGCCAGCGCAGCCGGGTGATGCCGCCCGCCTCCGCGGCGGCGGTCACGCGGACGCGTGCCGCGGCCAGCTCCTGCGGGCTCGGGGCGGACAGGTGGACGCGGATCGCGGGGAACGCGCCGCCGACGACGGGGGTCAGCAGGTCCTCCAGGACGCGCCGGGAGGAGGACATCGCCGCCTCGCTGACGCCGGTGGAGACCTGGCCGCGACGGCGTTCCCCGTGGCGGTCGGCGGTGTCGTAGGTGAGGGCGAGCCGGGCGTGTTCCCTGGCGGGTGCCTTGGGCAGCAGGCGCCACTGGGTCTGGACGGTGCGGATGGTGGCCGGTGAGATGCCGGTGACCAGGTGTTCCATCCACCGTGCGGTCACCGGCTGGAGCGGCCAGGCGTCGCGCGGCACGGAGGCCACCGCGTGGTACCAGGGCCGGCCGGTGCTGGTGCTCGTGCTGGTGGCGCTGCTGGGGCTCAAGCTGGTGCTGATGCTTTCGGTGCGGACCCACTCCTGCCCGGGGACGCGGATCTGGGACCAGCCGTCCGCGACGGTGGTGATGCCGTCCAGCTGGTCGATGGCCCAGTCCGGGTCGTGCAGGTGCCGGATCAGAGCCCCGAGGCGCCGTGGGCCGAGCATGGCGCGCAACGGATGGCCGGCTCGCCCCACACGCGCCACGACGTCGCCCAGCACGTTGAACGTCTCGGCGTACAGCCCGTCGAGGTGGGCCGTCGGCTCGGCGACCCGCTGGGCGATCCGCTCGGCGGCCCGCTGGGCGAGCTGCGGCAGCGGAATGCGGACGGTGGCGAAGCTGCGGTACTCCTCGGTGGTGCCGGCGGCGTAGCCGGCGAGCTGGTGGAGGGAGGAGCGCAGGCGGGGCGGGATGTCGGGGGCGAGCAGGCCGGCCATGTGGGCGCGGTAGGTGTCGGGGTGGACGGGGAGCACGCGGGTGCAGACGTCGAGCTGGTCGACGGGGATGTTGGCGCCGGCCAGCCCGCCCAGCAGGCGTTCGAACTGGTAACCCGCGGTGTTGACCTCCCGCGTGGGCAGGAGGCCGTCACCGCCGCCGGCGATCTCGAAGGTCGCGGTGAGGTGGCCGCTGGCCCACGAGCGGCGACGGTGGTCTCGGTGGTGGACGAGGGCCAGCGGGGCGCCGGGGGTCGACGGCGGCGCGTAGGACAGCACCCGGATGTCGCCGACCTCCCGAGGAAGAGTCAGGCCGGGCACGAAGTCGGGGCGTCGCCGCGCTCCGCCGACCAGGCGCCACGCGACGCGGTCGAGGAGGGCCGCGCCCCAGGAGTCGCCCTCGGCGGTGCGGCGGCGGGCGACGGTCCACGCTCCCGCGCCCACGACGAACCCCGCGACCAGGACGACGAGGGACTGGGTGGAGAGGAGGAGCCCGAGCCACACCAACAGGTACGCCACGACGGCGACCAGCTGCGGCGGCGTGACCGCGCCGAACAGGGAACGGCGCCGGGTCTGGCCACCGAGCACGTACGTACGTTCCACTCCCGGCTTCACCGGCAGGCCTCCTCGGTGTCGTCGTACGTGGGGGAACGGCTGGCGGCAACGGCTGTGTCGGTGCCGCTCTCCCGGGTGTGAGCGCCGTTCGTGCTGAGGTCCTGGGCGGGACCGGCTCGGTCCGGTTCGGGTGTGGCCGGCTCGATGTGCGTCTCAGCGGGTTGTTGCGCCTCGGGCTGGTTGCGGCCCTGATCCGAGGTCTGGCCGCTGCCGGAGCCGTCGCCGGGATCGGCGGGACCGCCGGGATCGGCGGGGGCGTCGTCGCGGTCGGCGCCGTCATCCACGTCGTCGCTGCCGCCGGTGCCCCGGGCGGCGACGATCTGGCTGACGCGGGCTTCGACGTGTCCGATCGCCGACTCCGCCATCTCGCCAGCCGAGGGGGTCCGGACCACGCCCCGCACGTCCGGGTCCATGCCGAGGGCCGACGAGGACGTCAGCGACATCAGCCACATGGCGACGAGTGGGAAGGCGTCGATCATCAGCAGCCCGACCGTCAGGAAGAGCAGGATGCTCAGCCCGTCGTCGCCCGCGTTGCTCGCGTTGCCCGCGTCGCGCTCGCCTCCCGCGATGAGCGCGTCGAAGCTCGTCCAGATGGTGGTGAAGAAGAAGTAGACGAACGACGGCAGCAGCAACAGGCCGCCGAGCAACCCGACCAGGCGCCGCAGCATGCCGGACCACGGCGGGTACACCCAGGCCACCAGGGCGAGCGGTACGAGCAGGGCGCCCAGGTGCAGCCCCCACTGCGCGACGGCCATCTCGATCAACGTCACCAGGCCCAGGCACAGGATGAACAGGAGCAGCAGCAGGGCCAGGACCGTTCCGCCGAACGCTCCCCAGTCGCCGGCCTTCTCGGTGAGGAGCTCCATCAGGCCCTCGACCGCGCTGCCCGCGTGCGCCTGGCCCTCCTCGGCGAAGGAGCGTGCCAGCTCGTGGGCCGCCACCTGCACGGTCAGCAGGATCGGCGGTCCGGCGGAGATCAGGGGGACGACGAAGACCAGGCGCCAGCCGGACTGCCGGAACAGGTCGGTCGCGCTCGCCGAGGAGCCGGAGGCGGCGAGGCGGGCGGTGATCCAGACCAGCAGGAACGCCAGCAGGAGGAGGGACAGCCCGAAGCTGGTGGCGTACTGGGAGGACCACCACCGCTGGTCGAAGGCGGGCGTGGACACGCGCCCGCCCAGCGCCTGGATGTGGGAGAGGAGGCTGACGGTCGACTCCGCCATGCCCGTGACCCACTGCTCGATGAAGTCGTCGGGAACGACCTCCTCCAGGGCCGCCACCGCCTCCTCGGCCGTGGCGCGCTGGGCGTCGCCGATCTTGCCGTAGAGCCAGTTGACGCCGGGGATGTCGTTGAGCGTCGAGCACGCCCACTCGCCCAGCAGCGCCTCTTCGCACTCGCTGTCGCTGTTCTGCGTCACGAGGTCCCTCACGGCCTGACCACCGCCGGGCGTTCCTCGCTCGCGTCGGCGAAGGCGTGCCAGCCCTCGCCCAGCAGCGCCGCCCGCTCCCGCAGCGTCGTCGCCGGCTCTCCCGCGTCGGGCGGGGTGACGGGCGCGTCGAACGGCCCGCGCGTCAGCTCGCCGACGCGCCAGTCGCCGGCGTGCCAGCGCAGCTCGGCGCGTCCCATCTGCCATCGGGTGCGCACCTCGGACCCGGACCCGATCCCGGACCCGGCTGCGTCCGCAGCGCCGTCCGCCACGGCGCCGAGGAGACACGGCATCCAGTAGTCCACCGTCGCGCGCCGCGCGCTGAAGCTCTCGACGCGGTAGGCGCCCAGCTCCGGGTGGCAGACGGAGACGAACCGGCTCGTCGTCGAGACCCCGCCGTCCGCTCCGTCCGCTCCGTCCATGAGGCGTCCCGTGGCCGTGAGGCGGTGGCGGGCGCGGAAGTCGGAGGCGGCCTGGTCGAGGTCGGTGGTGGCGGGTGGTCGCAGCATCGCGTCGCGCACGTAGGCCGACCGGTCCGCGGAGGTCATCCGTTGGACGACGAGAACGGAGGCGGCGAACGACGCACCCGCCTCCACGGCCCCGGCCCGCGAGCGGGGGAAGCCACGGGGCAGCCCGGACACGCTGCGCGTCGCCAGCGAGGCGGCGGCGGTGGCCGTGCCGCGGCGCAACGCCGGGTCAGCGGTCGGCGACTGACCGCCGCTACGGTCCTCCGACCGTGGGCGGTCGGCGTCGGTGACCAGCGTGAGGGCTGCCGGCAGGAGCAGCACGACGCCCCCGAGCGTCGCGGCCAGCATCAGGCGGCGGCGCCACCGGCCCAGGCGGGCTCGCGAGCCGCCGCCGGAGGCGCCACTGGCGGGCGGGGCGGGCTGGTAGTCGATGTGGACGTTCACCGGATCACGCACCCGCCGATCACGCGCTGACCAGGATCGCGAACACGACCGGAAGGGAGGCCATGCCGATCGTGGCGGCGCCGACCCGCACCAGTTCGGCGCGCGTCTCGTCCAAGTCTCCGGCGATTCCCTGCCGCTTGGACCGGCCGACGCGGGCAATGGCCTCCACCAGGAAGTACGCGCAGACGAAGAACCCGATGATCCAGGCCAGGGCCAGGAACATCCCGAACTTCGACTCCAGCAGCGGCGCGAACGGTCCGAAGCTCGGCCGGACCCCGTCGAACGGGTTGAAGTCCTCAGCGCGACGCACGGTTCCCCCGCCCTTCCCGTCCCGCCTGCGCTTCGCGTTCCGGCGAGAGCGCGGAGGCCATGGCGGCGCAGGCGTACAGCCAGGCCGTGTGCGTGGCCGGGGACAGCCGCGTGTAGTCGAGCTGTCCGCCGCCGGCGAGCGCCGGTTCGTAGGGGATCGGCAGCACGGCGCGGCACCGCTTGGCGAACGTCTCCAGCAGGAACGTCCGCAGCTTGGCGTCCGGGCCGGGGCCGGGGTCGCACACGAGGGCCACCCCGCGATGCCGGAGCGTTCCCGGCTCGACGACGTGCTGCTCGGCGAGGTCGGCCGTCCACAGCGCCGCCGATGCCGCGTCCTCCCGCACGGTCGTCGTGATCACGACCAGGTCGGCCCGCTGAACGGCGGCCACCCAGGTCGAGGACCGTGGGTTGTTGCCCGTGTCGACGAGGACGAGGCGGTAGTGCCGCCGGAGCAGCGCGTGAAGCCGTTGGAAGGAGGGGCCGTCGAGCTGCCCGGTGAGGTCCGGGCGCTCGTCACTGGCGAGAACGTCGAACTGGGCGGGCCCCTGTCCCCGGACGTACTGGCCGAGATCGCCCAGGGACGTCGCCGCGTCCGCGTCCTGGAACGGTTCCAGGGCTGCCGCGAGGTCGCGCACGGTGTTGCCGTGTGCTGCGGGCAGGGCACGCTCGCCGAGCGTGCCGCGCGTCTCGTTGCCGTCGATCGCCACCACGCCTCCGCCCCGGTGGACGCCGAAGGTACGCGCCGCCATCAGCGTGGCGGTGGTCTTGAACGCGCCGCCCTTCGGGTTCACGAACGCGATGGTGCGGGGCCCGCCGAAGGTCATCTGGACGGCGCGCAGCGCCGTGTTCCACCGCTGCTCGGCGGGGGAGACGGCGGGTGACACGCGCCCGCCGGTCCAACGGCGAACCCTCCCCCGCCACCCCCAGCGCGGCGCCGCTGCCGGGGCCTGTTGCCGCAGCGAGGCCGTGAACGCGGTGTGGGTGGCGGCCGACGGCCCAGCTGGTCGTTCGGCCCTCTCCGCGGTCTCACCGGCTGGAGGGGGCGGAGCGGCAGGACCCGGCGCCGGCGCGTTGCGCGGGGCGGGCGAGCCGAGCCGGCTCGCCCCCGAGGCGCGGAACGACGCCTCCGTCAGCGGCTCCTCAACCTCAGGCACCACGGCCTCCTCGCGCAGCGAGCCATCGCTCACGCGGACCAACCATCAACAACAACTGACGACCCGCCACATCCACTCCTTGCAACCGAAAGGATCATTCACGTACGTTTTCGGCCGCGACGATATGGCACGGAAGCTCACAAACAACGCATGTTTCGTACGTCCAAGGAGGGCGCGTCCGAGTGAATCGCCGAACGAGCGATCGACGGCCGTAACGCTCATGAACCACGGCCGCTGCCTCGTCCCTCTGCTCGTGGGCCCGTTCGCCACGCTCGCCCTCGTCGTCGCCGCCAGTCCCGGCGATCCCTCGGCCGCCGTGGGCAGCCCTGCCCAACTCGCCGACGACGCGCTCGTTCCGGACGCCTACCGCCCGCTCGTCGAGGCCGCCGCCCAGCGCTGCGCCGAGATCAGCGCCCCGCTGCTGGCGGCCCAGATCCACGCCGAGTCGACCTGGGACCCGCGACAGGTCTCCCACCGGGGCGCAAGAGGGCTGGCCCAGTTCACCAACGACACGTGGAGCCAGTGGGGTCGCGACGCGGACGGCGACGGCCGCAGCTCGCCCCACGACCCGGCCGACGCCATCGACGCGCAGGCGCGCTACCTGTGCCACCTGGTCGACGAGCTGTCCGACGTGCCCGGCGACCCGATCGCCAACGCCCTCGCCGGCTACCACGCCGGCCCCCACGCGATCCGCTCACACGGCGGCATCCCACCAGCCCAGGCGACACGGGACTACGTGGCGCGTGTGAACGCCCTCATCCCCCGCTACCAGGCCACCCACGCCTCGACCGACTGCACCTTCGCCCTCTCCCGCCCCAACCCCCGCACCTGCCAGGAGGCCATCGCCGCAGCCCGCCGGGAGGCTCGCTCCGGCGACCTCGACTGGCACCGGCTGTGCCTGGCGTTCGTCGCGGAGGCGTACGGCTGGCGCGCCTCCGGCGAGGCAACGGCCAACGCCGCCTGGAACCGCATGCTCGCCACCGGCCTCGCCCACCACGACGACCCCCATCCACCGGCCGGCGCCCTGCTGTTCTACGCCACCGACGACGAGGCCGGGCACGTCGCGCTCCACCTGGGCGGCGGCGAGGTCGCGACCAACGACATCGTCATCGACGGACGCATCGACATCGTCCCGCTCGACGACCTGACCGAAGGCCGATGGAATCTGACCTACCGCGGCTGGGCACCACCCGAGTTCCCCCAGGCCGCAGCCGGCGCGAGCCGCGTGGGCTGACGATCACCCGCTCCGCCTTCCCGCTTCTCCTCGCGTCTGCCGCCGTCTGAGGTATGCCATCGCCACGTCGCCCGCCCCTCTGTGGTAATCAGGGCACCACTGCGGTTCAGGCCGCCTCCGTAGGGAGTAGGGAGAGCAGCGATGTCCACCGCCATTCACGGCGACAGTGACAGGCGTCAGAGGACGCTCGCCGAGAAGTTGCAATGGCTCCGGGAGATGAGGGCCCCCCGAGGCGAGCAACCCATCTCCTACGAGGCGACAGCGCGCCGCGTCACCGAACTGACGGGGGTCAGCATCTCGGGACCATACTTCTGGGAGCTCGCCACGGGCAGGACGACCAACCCCAAGCTTCACCATCTCCAAGCCCTCGCCGGCTATTTCCACGTGCCCGTCGCCTATCTCGCCGACGACGGCGCCGACTTCCGGCAGCTCGAAGCCGAACTCGAACTGCTTCACACCCTCACGTGGCAGGACGTCCGCAGAATCGAACTCCATGGGGCTGCCACGGGCCCCGGCGCCGATCTTCCCACCATCCAGCGGCTGCTCAGCAAGCTAAGGGTTCTAGAAGGCTTCGCAGACGACGAGACTCGCGAGACCGCTCTGCGCCTCACCGCCCTACCCCCCCAGCAGCGTGCAGCCTTCCGGCCGGTCCTCGACGACGAGGAACTCCTCCAGGCACTCGAGAGCGAGCACGTCCGCCAGCTCGCCCGAATGGCCGCCTGCCTCACCAGCGAACAACTGACCGCGGCCACGGAGATCATCGACCAGTCGGATCTTCTGAACGGCCTTCGACGGGACGACGTTCGGGAACTTGCTCGGGCCGCCTCCGATCTCTCTGTTGCGAGCCGACGGGCCGTCCTGGCACTGATCAAGCATCTCCGCGACGTAGAGAATCGACCTGACGGTTAGCCGGCGTGTCCGTTACCCGGCGAAGTCCTCATTGATCCTTCCGTCGGATCAACATCCAGTCCAAGGGCCGCTGCAATAAGGATCGGAGACAAACTCGGCATCAACCAGCAGGCGGCGGTCAGCGTCTCGCGGTCCCGCTGCCCTGTCCGGTCTCCTGAGTAGAGAGGGACAGCGGAACAACCGTCCTCGGCGGCCACGCCGCCATTCGTGATGAGTACGAGCGTCACACCCGCATCCTCATCCACCCGTAGCCACCCCGCGGACACACTGCTCTGTTCGCCAGCCGCCATCACTCGCATCCAAGCTCTGCCGAGAGCAGGTCGATCACCGCATGGTTCCTTGCATTGACTCGGAACATATCCAGCGGATGAATCGAAGTCAATTCATCCGCTGGCGGCCGTGAGGGCGTGACTCGCTCCGTCGGTCTGGAGTCATCTCAATGGACCGTTTCGTCAGCTTGAAGAATGGGCCTTACTCTCCTTCCGATCAGTTTGACAGACGGATGTTCTTTAATCCTATTCTGATAGTCGCGAAAGGTGCAGAACCGCATCAAGCAGAGTAGGACCGTCAGGCGAAGAGACTCTGCCAGCCAGTAGAGTTCCGTGCTTGACGCTCCAGGACCTTGGCCTTTGTCATGATGTACCATTCTGTTTCGGGTCTTTGTCACGGCCTTGGCCCACTGCTGAACATCGCAGTCGAGAATGCCTGCAAGGCTGCCAAACTCGGCGAGCTCTTTGAGGCGGTCGCGGAGCCGGGGTTCATTCGAGAACGAAAGCTGTTGGCTGAGCCACGATTGATAGTTCTTGGGCACATGGCGAACCAGCATCTTCTTGAAGGCCTTGTACTCGGCCGCTGGTCGGATTTCATTCGGGAACTCCATCCTGTGGAGCGTCTCCGCCGCAGAGACCGTGTTAAAGAATTTGTTCTCGACGTACATTCCTCTGTAAATCGGGGAGAGTGCTAGTCCCAGGACAATCTTGTGGCTGCGCATGAAGTTGAGCCAGTTCGCCACTGCGGGCAATCCGCCAATATCGCTCAGGCCAACCAAGATGCGCCGTGCTTTACGCTGCAGGCTGGCAGGGTCTGCGGACGGCTGCTCGTACAGATGAACGATGGGTTGTGGCTTCGACTTTTCGTCGTCCTCCTCTATCGGGATGCGCAGGGTGATCTGGCTGGGAACCGAAGCTGAATCAGTCGTGGCGGAGATTAGATCCTGCAGAATTGATATATCACCTCGCACGATGGCGAAGTCGACGGGGTTGTCGTAGATGATCCTAAGTGAGTAGTCTTGCTCGAATCCAGGCTTCTGGGCACCCCCAAGAACTTTCCAGGACGGGGAAAGGGACACTTTGCAGCCGTCCGCAGGGTGCTCCTCTGTGCGAGGAGGCGTCAATGTGAGAACCGCCTGTGTGATTGCACGAGTCTCGTTGTCGTACGAGAGCTCGCGTGATACGGCCGACTTACCCACCCAGTCGTACAGATTGCTGAATCTAATGATGGCCTCGGTGAATCCCTGGCCATCTGGGCGAAGTAGGGCATGGCCCGCAAAGGTGGCATCGGATCTGTAATCTTCCCGAGGGAACCCGGGGGATTCGACTCGGAATCCTGTGCGACTGCACTCTGTCAAGGTAATGAAGCGCTTCCCTGCGACGCCATGAATTGTGGAGACTTGCATCTCATCGCCTGTATCCACGCCGAGTTCAGAATTGGAGAAAGTGCCAATCAGGGAAAGCTTCGTCCCCTTCGCGGGATCGAACGAAATCCTGCCAGCGACTTGGTTGTCATCCCGGCCGGGCAACCAGAAGAGGCCATCACTTTCGAATTTATCCAACGCTGTCTCCATCGATCTCAGACTATGCGTACGTCGATGATATGGGAAAAAGGGGGCTATCTCTAGTCGTTGTAGACCGTTTCCTACGTGGTGAGGCAGCGGAGTTTTTTTATAGCCAGGCAGTGATGGCGAGAAAGGGGCGGGTAGTTGTCAGGGTTGGGTTCGTCGTGAGGGAAGAAGGCGGCGATAGCCCGTCAGTCAGGAAATCGTGCACTCGGTCACCTACCTGTGCCCTCAGAATCAGAAACTTCCCGTAGTCCCTGCATGGGGATAGCTATCACCGCCATGTCCGATTGGCAGATGTTGAGTCCGTCTCACGAACGTGTATAACGCCACTTGGCCGATCACGGTAACGGTGCAGGGTGGGGCTCTACCAGAGGTCCAGGTCTTCCAGCAGCGCGGCGGCCGGGGACATGACGGGGGTGGGGGTGGTGGTGAGCAGGTCGTTGGGGAGGGGGAGCTTGCGGGTGAGGCGGATGAGTTCGCGCCAGCGGAGTGCTGCCTCCCAGTGGGTGCGGAGGAGGGCGAGTGGGCGGGCGAGGCCGTCGAGGGTGGCGTGGGCGAGGGCGTCGAGGTGGCGGCCGTCGGCCAGGAGGCGGCGGGCGGTGGCTGGGCCGATGCCGGGTACGCCGGGGATGTTGTCGGCTGGGTCGCCGGTCAGGGCGCGGTAGTCGGGCCACTGGGCTGGGGTGACGCTGTAGCGCGCGGTGACGTCGGCGGCGTGGAGGAAGCGGCGGTCGGCGGCCAGTTGGGTGTTGAGCAGGCGCAGGCCGGGTGTGTCGAGGAGTTGGAAGAGGTCCTTGTCGCCGGACATGACGACGGTCGGGCGGTGGGCGTCGGCGGCCTGGGTGGCGAGGGTGGCGAGGACGTCGTCGCCTTCGGCGCCGGGGTGTTCCAGCCAGCGGATGCCGGCGTGGTCGAGGAGGCGTCTGATCGGGGGGAGGGAGTGGATGGGGGTGTGGTCGGCGTCGGTCCGATTGGCCTTGTAGGTGGGGTCGGTGGTCCTGCGCGCGGCGGAGCCGTCCTCGGCGTCGAAGACGACGAGGGTCTCGTGGTCGGGGCAGTGTTCGCGGTGGGCCTTGCGCAGCAGGGCGGCGAAGCCGAAGACGCCGGTCAGGTCGCGTTCGCCGTCGCGGCTGTGAATGCGGGTGGGGAAGCCGAACCAGGCCCGGTAGAGCAGGTGGTGTCCGTCGATCAGGAGCAGCGGGGCGGGGGCGGTCATGCGGGGTCCTCTCGGCAGCTGGTGGTGCTCGCCCGCGCCGGTGACCGCGACGCCCGGGTGCCCGTTGCCGGACGGTCAGGGAGTCTAGCGGCGGGCCGGGGACGAAGGGGGCCAGAAGCGGCGCAGGAGGGCGGCGAGGTGTGCCGAGGCGTCGCGTTCGGCGTGGACGCGGGCGAAGGCGGCGCGGCGGAGGGTGGCGCGTTCGTGGTCGGGGAGGTCGAGGGCCTGGCTGAGGGCGGTGGTGAGGGCGCCTGGGTCGGTCGGGTCGTACAGCAGGCCGTTGGAGCGGTGGGTGATCTGCTCGGGGAAGCCGTGGCTGGCGGGGGCGACGACGACGGCGCCGCCGTGCCGGGCCCACAGCGCCGTCTCGAAGACGACGTTGGCCAGGGTCTCGCCGCGCGAGGGGCAGGCCATGGCGTACGTGGTCGGCAGGGCCGCGAGGGCTCGGGGCAGGGCGCGCGTGAAGCGGTCGACGACGGTGGCGCGCAGGCCCGCGGAGGCGATGCGGGACCGGTAGTCGGCGAGGAGTGCGTCCTGGCCGGGCGAGGGAACGACGATGGCGGCCAGGTGGGCGTCGTCGCGGAGCGGGGCGAGGGCGTCGATGAGCAGGTCCACGCCCTTGGTGGGGTCGGTGCGGGCGATCGTGGCGACGAGGGGTCGATCGGTGGGGACGCCGAAGCGGGCGGCGTGGGCGCGGGCCTCGGCGGGGGTGGGTGGCCGGAGGTCGCGGGCGTGGAGGTCGAGTCCCGATGGCCAGCTGACGAGGCGGTCGGCGTCGACGCCGTAGGCGGTGACGAGGTGACGGCTGAGGAAGACGCCGATGTCGGCGACGTGCACCCGGCGGTCGTCGTGGGCGACGTGGAGGCCGTCGTGTTCCCAGGCGACGCGGCCGGGGTCGGGCTCGGGGTGTTCGACGACGCGCGCGGTGCTGAACATCGCCAGCAGGATCTCGGCGTTGTCGGGGAGGCCACGGTCGAGGGCGGATCGGGCAAGGCCGGCGAAGGGGGTGTCGATGCCGATGGCGAGGACGCGGGAGTGGCGGGAGGCGAGGTCGGCGACGACGCGGGCCGCCTCCGCGCAGAGGCGCCGCCAGGTCGCCGTGTGCCACAGGCCGCGCCGGGTGTCGTACGGGAGCGGGATGACGTCGCCGCCGAGCGCTTCGACCACCGCGCGGGTGCGGCGGAGACGGTGGGGCTCGTAGTTCCAGGTGTCCGGCCCGGGCTCGGGGAAGGCGAGGTACGGGGTGAACGGACCGAGCTCGCGGCTCAGGCGGGCGTGGTGGCGGCGGAGCACGGAGAGGAAGGTCCTGGTCTGGCGGCCGATGCCGTTGGTGCAGTTGGCGACGCCGTTGAAGGTGCAGTACAGCAACGCGTTCGCGTTCATGGGGTCATCCGGCGGCGTAGAGGTCTTCGGGGTTGGGGCGCCAGATCCTTGACTTGGCACGGTTCGGTGCCAGGGCGTGCTCCGCGAGTGCGGCGACCAGCAGGTCCCAGGCGTCGGCGGCGGCCGTCGGGGTCGGGGAGAAGACCGTGTAGTTGTCGGTGAGGCGGACCACGGCGAGGTGGTGGAGTTGGGCGTCGACCGGCACCAGGCGCAGGTTGGTGAGCATGGGCGTGAGGCCGCTGCCCGGGGTGAGGGGCGTCGGTAGCGCGGCCAGGGCGCGACGGAGGAGCCGGAGGTAGGTGCCGTCCTGGATGTGGACGGCGACGCCGTCGACGGTTGCGTCGAGCTCGGCCCCGGCGGTGGCCGCCGCGATGTCGATGTCCACCACCCAGGGGCGTCCGGCGGCCAGGTGTGCGGCTGCGGCGGCGACGGCGTGGGGCCGTCCGGCGCGTGGTCGCCAGCCGTAGAGCCAGGGCGGGTACGCGTCGCGTTCGAGGACCGGCTCGGCGGCGTTGCGCAGGGCGCGGTGGACGATCCGGTCCTCGACCACGGGGACGACGACGGTGAGGCGTTTGCCCCAGCCGGTCCAGCTGACGGTTCGGGGCGGGGACGGTGTCCAGCTGCCGTCGCGGAGTGCTCGGGCGAGAGCGTGGAGGTTGTCGTCCAGCCGCTCGCGGTACGCCCGCCAGCTGACGTGGTCCGCTCCGGGTGCGCCCGCGCGGCCCATGCACTGGCGCGCGGCGCGCTTGAGGTGGGTGACGTTCGTGAGCAGCGGCATCAGGGTGTGGGAGCGGGGGTGGCTGGTCACGCCCCGCTCCTCACGGCGGGGTCGAGGTCGGAGGCGAGGTCCGGGTCGGGGTCCAGGTTGAGGTCCCGGTCGGGGTCGAGGTCGTGGAGGCTCGCCCCGGCTTCCAGCACCGCTCGGGCCGAGCCGGGTTCGTGGCGGGCGAGGATGTCGAGGGCGGCCAGGTGGCCGCCGGGGATGCGGTCGGGGCGCGGGTCGTCCCACCGGGCCACCTGCACGCGCAGGCCGGCATCCGCGAGCAGGGGGAGGTCGAGGTAGTTCAGGGCCCCGACGCCGACGCGCACGGTGTCGGCGCCCCGTCGGTGAGCGAGGTTGGCGAGCATCACGGTCTTGGCTCCTGTCGGGGGGAGGGTGGAGGAGCGCACCAGCCGGACGTCGAGGCCGAACGCCTCCAGGTGGAGGGCGACGAGGGCCTCGTTCAGCTCGGCGAGGTGGGTGAACGGCCTGGCGTAGAGCGCGCTCAGCCGTGGCAGCCAGCGGGCGAAGGCAGGGCTACCGCCGTAGCTGTGCCGCAGGGTGGTCAGGTGGCGGCGGGCCCAGCGGGGGTCGGCGATGCGGGCCTCGCGGAGGGGCTGGCCGAAGCGCCGCCGCACGGGGACGGTCAGGCGGACAGGGCCTCCTCCGGCCGGGCCGCGCACGCGGTTGCGGTGCTGACGGCCGCGTTCGGCGAACTGCACGTGGTCCAGGAGCACCATCTCCTCCACGTCCACCAGCCGTGCGAAGTAGCCCGGCCAGGGGAGGTACGCCGGCTGCTGGGCGACGAGCACGCGGCGGCCGGTCACCGGTACGCCATCCGGTAGGGCACGAACGACTCGGCGGTGGTGGCGCCGACGAGGGAGCCGGTGGCGGTGTCGGAGGCGTGGATGACGGCGACGCTGCGGGGATGGGGGGCCTCGCGCATCTGCGAGCCGTACGCGGCGAGCGCCGCCTTCTTGGCGTCCCACGTGCGGCTGGTGTTGACGTGGATCCGCCACGGCTCGCTCGCGGTGGTCCAGCCGTCCTCCGGTCCCTTGAAGCCGAGGACGAGGGGTGGGGTGTGCCGGTGCGGGCCGCCCGCGCGGGCGGCGGCGAAGCAGGCGTGGTGGACGGCCTGGTGGTCCTGGTGGAAGCCGCTCGCCGCGGGAATGAGGAACAGCTCGGGGCGGAGGGCGGCGAGCGAGAGCTCGGAGTCGTGCTCGATCAGTTCGACGAGGATGCGGGGGCGTTCGGGAACGGTGCCGGCACGCTCGTCGCTCCAGGCGACGCGTCGTCCGCTGACGCCCAGGGCGTCGCAGGCGCGGTCGAACTCGGCGGCCCGGATGTCGGCCGCGGTGGCGGCGTTTCCGCAGGCGACGGCCAGGACGTGGACGGTGACGCCCGAGGTGGTGAGGCGGGCGATGGTGGCGCCCGCGCCGAGGGTCTCGTCGTCGGGGTGCGGGGCGACGACGAGCGCGGTCGCGTCGCGGGCCAGTCCGAACAGCGGCACGGTGTCCTCCAGAAGGTTGAGGGGGTTCGGGTTCAACGGGAGGGGGCGGTGGCCCGCAGGAAGGCGCGGGCGGCGGCGAGCGGGGTGTGCTCGGCGACCTGGCCGGGGGCCGCTCGGCAGGCCCGTGCGTACGCGTCGGGATCGCCGAGGAGGCGGAGGACGGCGTCCCACAGGGCGTGCGGCCCTTCGCGTAGGGGCACCATGACGCCCGCCGCGCCGGTCAGCCGGGGCAGGTGCCCGAGGTCGTAGCCGACGACCGGGGTGCCGACGGACAGGGCCTCCGCCGCGACGTTGCAGAACGTCTCCGGGCTGGTGGAGGAGACGACGGTGGCGGATGCTCCGGCCAGGAAGGGCTGGACGCCTGACCAGGGCAGCGCGGGCAGGATCTCCACGTCGGCACGGCCGGCGACGACGGACCGGCACTCGTGGATGACCTCACGTTGCATGCCGGTCCAGTACTCGAAGGCGGCTTCGGCCAGCACGATCTCGACGCGGCGGCCGGGGGTGGCGGGCAGGGCGCGGAGGAGCTCGGCGATGCCCTTCTCCGGCTCGGCGCGGGCGACGATGCGAACGGGACCGTGGCGGCGCAGCTGTTCTCGGACGGTGTCGGGGACGGGCTCGGCGGGGTGGAGCAGGGCGTTCAGCACGGCGTGCCAGCCGTGGGTGGGGAGCTGGGCCCTCGTCGCGTGTTCGACGAGGAACGGGCTGTTGGTCAGGACCGCTCCAGGCCCCTTGCCGAGGGCCTCGTGCATCGGGCCGTCGGTGCGCAGCACTCGCACCATCAGGGCGGTGCGGACGGACGGTGGGGCGGGCGCGAGGTAACCCAGGCCCCAGACGGCGTCCACCCAGCACACCAGCTCCGTGCCGTGACGCGCCAGCAGGCCGCGCACTTCGTCAGCGACCGCGTCGGCGACCCTGTCGGCGGCGCCGTTCAGGGCACGACGCAGATCGTCCTCGGTCGCGGGGCGCGGCAGCGCGAGGCCACCGAGCCGGACGACGAGGTCACCGTCTCCGGGATGGGCCGGTCCCGCGGCGAGAACGATGCAGCGGTGGCCGGCCTCGCGCAGCCCGCTGGTGAGGGCGGCGATGCTGCGCTCGATGCCGGCGGGCTCGTCGCGGTTGTAGGTGAGCAGGACGAAGGCGATGTTCACGGCTGGCTCCGTAGGCGGGTGGGGGCGGGCAGCGGAGTGGTCTCGGCGGACGGCGGGGGCTCCCAGGGGAAGGCGACCCAGTCGGCGACGTCCCAGACCCACCAGGTGGGGCGGACCGCCGCGCCCGTGTTCCGGCACAGGGTCGCGCTCCACGTCGGGGGGTCGCCGAGCTCGCGCAGCCGGCCGCGTAGGGCGGTGAGGGTGGCTCCGGAGCCGCAGATGTCGTCGGCGAGGAGCAGGCGCCGGCCCGCGACCGGCACACCGCCGCCGCCGCCGAGCGGCGTCAGATCGAGATCGACGCGGCCGGTCGCGGGCAACGCCGGCTCGTCGGAGGCGTTGTGCCGCGCCGTGACCAGGGCGTGGGGCACACCGAGCAGTCGCGCGAGCGTCTTGGCCAGGGCCCGCCCGCCCCGTTCCACGCCGACCACCAGCTCCGGTGCGACGGGCTCGGCGGCCTCGGCCAGCAGCCGGGCCGCGAGGTGGAAGTCGTCCGGGCTCAGCCGCCAGATCCGGCGGCCCTGGAAGACGCGCCGCGCTCCGCTCCCGCTCACCGCCCCCACCCCCAACCGGTCAGCAGGCCGGTGACCTGCGGCCAGTCCTCGACGGGGCGGCTGAAGTAGTGGACGACGCGGAAGCGTTCCGACAGCGGCGGCAGCGCGTCGACGTAGCCGGGCTCCAGCAGCAGCATCGCCTGGTCCACGGGCTGCGCCGCGAGCGCCCGGTCCAGCTGCGCGGCGCACACCGGACGAAGGCAGGCGGCGCGCTCCGGCGTCATCCGTTGGTCGTAGGGCGCGATCGTCTGGTTCGCGTGCAGCAGCCCGTGCCGTGCCGACAGCACCGCCACCCGCTCACGCAGCGCGGGCCGCCCGTCGATCAGGCGCCTCAGCAGCGGCACACACCAGCCCTCGTACAGGTCGAGGGCGGCGGCCGGGGCCGCGGCCTTGCGGGCGGAGCAGCCGGTGATCACGAGCCCCGTGGCGGTGGCAGAGACGTCTCCGCTCATGCCGGCCTCACCACCCGAAAGCCGACGCCGGGCGAGACGAGTTCGGGCGGCACGTCGTTGGCGTGTCCGCAGCGGGTGTACAGGGACAGGGAGTTGTACGAGCCGCCGCGCAGCAGCGCGACCCGGTCGCGTCGCCACGGCGCGGTGGTCCACTCCCAGACGTTGCCGGCCACGTCCAGGACGCCGTCGGGCGTGGCGCCCGCCGGGTACGAACCGACGGGGGTCGTCGTGCCCGGCCCGAGCCCACGGAGGTTCGCCCGCCCCGGCGAGGGCTCACCCTCTCCCCAGGGATACGAGCGCTCACCGGCTCCGGCCATCCACTCCCACTCGGCGGCCGTCGGCAACCGCGCGCCCAGCTGCCGCGCGACGATCCCGGCCTCCTGGAGCGTCAGTCCCGTGGCCGGTCGCCGCCCGCGCTCCTCGGTGACCGGGGTCGCCGACCAGAGCAGGTCCGGCACGCGGGTCTCGGGGCACCAGTCGGTCCGGTCCAGGCGGCCGCCCGGGACGCGGACCCATTGAACGCCGCGCTCCACCGCCGCTACGGTGGTGGCGGCCTGGGCAGCAGGAACGCTCCCCAGCGGCGCTTCGAGGCCCCCGCTCACCGACACGCGCGGGGGCGCCGCCGGCGAACGACGGCCCTGCCCAGGTGTTTCCTCGCCTACGGGCTTCCCCTCACCGCAGGCTGTGGCGCCGCCATGCGAGGCGCCGTCTCCGGACCCGTACCCGATCGCGTGCCACCCCGGCAGGACCAGGGAGTCGCGGGACCCGCTCATGGCCTCGCCTCCTCGACCGGCTCGTACTCGGCCCAGGTGGACTCCGTCTCGCTGACGCGCACCCGCTCCAAGCGCCCGCCGACGTGCGGCTCGACGTGTTCGGCGAACCACTCGGCGAGGAAGCGGGCGAGGTTCTCCGAGGTCGGCTCGACCGGCAGCACGTCGTTGAGCACCCGGTGGTCCAGGTGGTCGGCCAGGTAGCGCCTGACGACGTCGAGGTCGCCGAAGTCCGTCACGAACCCGGGCGTGGACAGGCGGTCGCCGGCGAGGACGAACTCGACGGCGTAGGAGTGGCCGTGCAGACGCCGGCACTTGTGGTCCTCGGGCAGCCCGGACAGCTGGTGCGCGGCCTCGAACCGGAAGCGCTTCCCGATCCGGTACCGCCCCTGGCGGGCGCTCACCGCTCCGCCCCGGCGGGTCGCGGCTGCTCGTCGTCGCGGGAGAGCGACGTCGACCGGCTGCCCTGGCCGGCGAGCCGGCACGCCACGGCGGAGCCGGCCAGCACGCCGCCCGGTGCGATCACGACCGCGTGACGCGGAGCATTCACGTTCATCTGTCACCTTTCAGGCCCGGGTCCTCCGGGAAGCCGGGGTGTGAGAAGAAGCTGCGGTTACGGGTGGTCAGAGGCGGATCGCCGTCTGGTATCAGTCAGCCGGAGCCGGGCAGGATGAGGCAGCGGTGAGGCGCACTCACTCACGCCTCGCGCGAATCCCAGGGGGGTGCCCGGAGCGATGTCGGCAGCCGAATCGGGAAGCTACGCGGCCGAGCTCAAGCGCTGGCGGACGGTGCGCGGCCTGACCCGCGCCGCGCTCGCGAAGCTGCTGAACGTCTCGCCCTCCTACGTCAGCCATCTGGAGGCCGGCCGGGAGCACGGCAGCGCGGCCCTCGCGCGCCGCGCTGACGCCAGGCTCAACGCGGCAGGCGCCCTGTGGACGGCGTGGCAGAACCACGACCCGGCCGACGCGCCGGAGCCGGCCTCGCCCGAACCCGTCACGTCCACGGGGCTTCTGGTCCTGGCCGACGACGCGGCGCTGTCCTTCGACGGCGGCGTCTACCACCTGCGGATGCGTCGCCGCCTGCGCAACACCGGCACCGAGCCCGTCACCCGGTACCTCGTCCGCATCGCCGTCGACCGCTACCCCGCCGACCCTGCCCGCTCCAACGCCCTCTACCGCGCGAACCCACTGACCTGGGAGGAGCTCGGCCTGTCCGCCTCCTGCGGCGACGAGCCCATGACCTGGAGCGTCAAGCACGACCGGGACGCGTTCAAGGAGGTGTGGCTGGAGTTCGCGAACGACCAGGCCCGGTTCCCGCTCTACCCGGGTCAGGAGACCGAGATCGCCTACGCGTACACCGTCAGCTCCGCCAAGTGGGGGCCGTGGTTCCAGCGCGCCGTCCGGCTCCCCACGCGTCAGCTCAGCGTGACGCTCGCCTTCCCGACCGCGGCCCAGCCCGCCGTGTGGGGCACCGAGAACTCCCTCAGCGCCGAGTCCGCTCCCCTGCGGACCGCCCCGGCCCGCACCGAGCGCGGCCACCAGACGGTCTTCTCGTGGTCCGTCATCGACCCGCCGCTCCACGCCCGCTACCGGCTGGAGTGGCGGTTGAAGGCCGACGAGGCGGCCGTGGTCCACGACAATGAGCCGGTGACCAGCTCCACCGCCAGCGCGGCCATGTCGGCCGCCGGGATCGTCCAGGACAGCGATCCGGCCCTGTGCCAGCCCGCTCGGCCCTTCGACCTGCCCGCCGAGGCCGACGAGGCCCGCCGCGTCGTGCGGGAACTCCTGGACGCGGTGGAACGGGTCCGGGCCCTGCACACCTTCGGCAAGGGCATGGGCATCGCCGCGCCCCAGATCGGCATCCCCCGCTCCGCCGCTGTCGTCCTCCCGCCACAGGCCGGGGCGGAGCCGCTCGTTCTGCTGAACGCCAGCGTCGCGGAGTCGGCCGCCGAGGAGGACGAGCAGTACGAGGGTTGCCTGTCCTTCTTCGACGTCCGCGGCCTGGTCCCCCGCCCGCTGCGCATCGTCGTCGCCCACACCGAGCTCGACGGCGGCACGCGCCTGACGGGCTTCGAGTACGGCCTGGCCCGGCTGGTCGCCCACGAGGTCGACCACCTCCACGGCGTCCTCTACCGCAGCCGGATGCGGCCCGGCGTCGAGCCCATCCCGGTCGAGGAGTACCGGGGCACCGGCCAGAACTGGCGCTACGGCTGACACGCCTCCCCTCACCACCGCGCGTCACCGCCGCCGATCGCCGGCGGCGGCTCGGTCGGGGCCCGGGCGGGCCGACGGCTGTGCTGTCGGCGGTGGCGCCGTCGGCGGCCGACGCGGCTCCGGAGGCGCCGCACGTTCCATCGCGGCGTCGATCAGCGAACGGTAGACGCCCCAGTCGACGTTGCCGCCCGTCAGCAACACCCCCACCGGACCGCGCGGCACCCGCACCCTCGCGGTGAGGAGACCGGCCAACGCCACGGCGCCCGACGGCTCGACGACGGTGTGGAGGTGAAGGTGCAGCAGCGCCATCGCGTCGGCGATGGCCTGCTCGGAGACGGTGACGACCTCGTCGAGGTGCTGCTGGAGGATCATGAACGGCAGGGCGCCCGGTCGGGTGTGACGGAGGTCGTCCGCGACGGTCACCGGGGCCGCTATGCTCAGCCGCCGTCCGGCCGCCAGCGAACGCCGCACGTCGTCACCGGCCGCCGGCTCGACGCCGATGACCCGGGTGCCCCGGTTGCCCGGGTGCTGGGAGAGGGCCGCCAGTGCCGACCCGGCCGCCAGGGCTCCGGTGCCCACCGGGACGAACAGGGCCGCCAGCTTCGGGACGTCCCGACACAGTTCCAGCGCGGCCGTGCCGGCACCGGCGATCACGGACACCGACTCTCCCGGCGGCAGCTCCACCAGGCCCTTGAGACGTGCGTACTGCGCGGCGACGGCTCCGCCGTCCTGGCCCGCCGGGCTGTGGGTGACGATCTCGGTCCCCAGCGCGGACACGGCCCGGAACTTGATGGAGGCGGCGTCGGACGGCATCACAACGGCCGCCTTGACGCCGAGGAGCCGGGCGGCGGCGGCCAACGCACGGGCGTGGTTCCCGCTCGCCGCCGCGACGACGCCGGCCAGGCGGGGCCGCGCCGCCTGCGCGTACCGAACCGCGCAGTAGGCGCCGCGGAACTTGAAAGACCCCGTCCGCTGGTGGTTCTCCGCCTTGAGGAAGACCTTGCGTCCGACGAGTCGGTCGATCGCGGGGGAGGACAACACCGGCGTTGGGAACGCGACGCCCTGGAGACTCTCCGCCGCTCTGAGGACGTGAGACGGTGTCACACTCACGGGTGGCTCCCCGTCCGTAGGGCGGTCGTTGGCACGCACATCACAGGAGGGCCCTCTCTCGATCAGGTTCTCGGGGTGGGACGCAGCGTTCCGAGGACGTTGGGTCGCGATGCGCGCAGCCCGCGCCATCCGGCTGACCGGCCATGCAGCACATCGCGGCCATCAGGAATCCCGCTGCCAGGAAGGTCACCAGCGAGGTGACGACGCAGTGGGCACGGTCCGGCCGGGCCGGGCTCCTGACGTCGGACGCGTGGTGGAGACCGAACGGCCTGCTCCCGCCACGCCATCTCATGACCGGGACGGAACAGGGTGGCGGTTCAGGGGCATGACAGCCCACACCACCTTGCGGTCTCCTCGGCGCCGGGTGTCCCAGGAGGCGGCCAGCGCCTCCACGATGGCCAGGCCGCGGCCGTGTTCGTCCTCCTCGCACGGGACGTCGGTGGTCGGGAGCGCGACGGAGGTGTCCGTGACGGCGACGTACAGCTCCGCCTGCCGCAGCTCGCCCTCGACGACGACCTCGTCCCCGGCCCGGCTGCCGTGCGTGACGGCGTTGACGAAGAGCTCGTGCACGACGAGCGTCCCGTCGTCGACGAGCTCCGGCCGCTGCCAGTGACGCAGGTGGGCCGCCACGAGTCGTCGGACGCGCGCCGCCTGGGAAACCTCCGCGGGAACGGTCACGGCGAAGCGACGAACACCGTGTTCGTTCACGACGGGAGGTGTCATGGGTTCGTTCTCATCGCTGGTGCGTCCGAGGACACGTGGGAGGCGCGGACCGGCCTGCGCAGCGCCCCGTTCGCTCTGACAACCATGGCCGGCTGCTCGTGTGACGTGCGTCATGCCGCGCAGCATCGACCCGATGGAATCGGCTCTTCAACCAGCGACGATCACCGTTTGCCGCACACCGGAGACGGACTCACCGCTTCCTCGGGAAACCGGTGACCGGCTCACCGGTTCCCTCCCGCTCCGTGTCACAGCCATCTACGCTCTGTACACATCCGCGATCGGCACAGAGAAGGCGATGAGATGTCGAGTCGTCACGGGAAGGCGTGCGCCGCCGGGTGGCGCGAGCGGGCCGAGGACGAACGGTGGAGCAGGTCTGACCTGGCCATCGAGATCGCCCGCTGCTGCGGCGTGTCACGGCTGCGCGCCCACCGCCTGGCGGAGGGATGGACGTTGACGCAGGCGTGCCAGGAGCTGCGCGAGCTCTGCGAGCGCGAGAGCCTCGCCTGTCCACGGGTCAACGCCGACCAGCTGCGCGTCTGGGAAACGGGAAAGGGCCGGCCCCAGCGCGCGACGGTCGATCTGCTCTGCCGCCTCTACCGCTCCAACGCCCGCACGCTCGGCCTGGAAACCGCCGGCGACTACGGCGCCACCGCCAGCAGCGCCACCGCCGCTCCCGCCTTCCTCCCGGAGCCCGCCCCCTCCACCACGGCCGGAACGGTCGCCGGGGAGGGCGACTGGCTGGACGCCCTGCGCCGCTCGGTGGACCGCACCCTCGCGAGCGCCACCGTCACCAGCGGACAGCTCGACCTGATCGACGAGCGGCTCCTCCTCTACCGCGAGCGGTACCTCACCACGCCGCCCGGCCAGATGGTCGCCGAACTCGTCGCCGCCCTCCGCGAGGTGCGGGGACTGGCGGCCGACCGGCAGCCCGCCGCCGTACAGGTCCGGCTCTCCGAACTCACCGCGATCCTCGCCACGCTGATCGCCGACTCCCTGATGAAACTCGGCCTGCTCCGCCAGGCCGACGCCTGGTACGCCACCGCCCGCACCGCCGCCGACGACAGCGGCAACAACGACCTCCGCGCCCAGGTCCGCGCCCAGGCCGCCATGCTCCCCTACTACTACGGCCCGCTCGACCGGGCCGTCCGCCTCGCCCACGAGGCCCGCCTCCTCTCCCAACACGGCAGCCGCGCCACCACCACCGCGGCCTTCGCCGCGGCGGCCGAGGCACGCGCCCGCGCCCGTGGCGGCGACCGGACCGGCGCCGAGAAGGCGATGCGTCTGGCGCAGGAGTCGTACGCGCACGCCGCGCCGGCCGCCGCGAACGACGCGTGGAGCTTCCCCGAACGCCGCCTCCTGCTCTACCTCAGCGGCACCCTCACCTACCTCCGCCTCGACCAACGCGCCCGCCAGGTGCGCCGTCAGGCGTTCGACCTCTACCGCGCCCACCCCGGCGGAATCGACCCCGCCCTCCTCACCCTCGACGAGGCGCTCTGCCTGCTGCACGAGCACCACCTCGCCGAAGCGTGCCGGCTCGCGGGCCAGGCCTACACCGACGTCCCGCCCGGCCACCGCACGCCCATCCTCGGCACCCGCGCCCGCAACATCATCGAAGCCGTCCCCACACGCCTTCGCGCAAACCGCGCCGCCCGCGAACTCGACGCGCTCCTCTCCCTCCCCGCCCTTCCCGCATCCGGCAGATGACAGCAGCCGTCCCCGTCCTCCACCCTGGCGCCATGCCCGGCGCCCCCCGCCCTCGCCCGATCCACGGGGGCTTCACCCACGCCCAGATGCTCCACCTGCTACGACGGGCCTGCTCGATCGCCGGCCTCGACCCCGAAGGAGCCGTCCTCCTGCGGGGACAGACCAACGCCGTCCTCCGACTGGCCCACCACCCGGTCGTCGTGAAGATCGCCCGGAACGGCACCGACCCCGCCGAGGTGCACCGCACCGTCACCCTCGTCCGCTGGCTCATGGATCTCGGCTTCCCCACCGTCCCCCTCCACCAGCCCGACCTCCAGCCCCTCGTCGTCGACGGCCACGCCATCACCCTCTGGGACCACCTCCCCCAACCCGACCGCCCACCCCCCGCCGAGGCCCTGGCCAGGCCACTCCACACCCTCCACAACCTCCCCGCCCCACCAATCCCCCTCCCCAGCCTGGACCCGTGCGCGGCGATCCGCTCCTCTCTCGCCACCACGTCGATCCTGAACGCGGCGACCCTCGCCTTCCTCCACGAGCAGGTCGACCACCTCGAACACGCCCTCACCGGCATCACGTACGAACGCGCCCCCGCGATCGTCCAAGGCGACCCCCAGCACCGAAACGCCCTCCACGCAGCCGACGGCGCCGTCCTCTGCGACTGGGACAGCGTCGCCCTGGGCCAGCCCGAATGGGACCTCGTCACCATCGAGATCCACTGCCGACGCTTCGGCCACGGCGAAGCCCACCACCGCCGATTCGCCAAGGCCTACGGTCGGGACATCACCACCTGGCCCGGCTACCCCACACTCCGGGACCTACGAGAACTCCGCATGATCACCACGAACGCCAGAAAGGCATCCCACGAACCGGAGAAGATCCGGGAAGTACTCACCAGAATCGACGCGCTCCGCGACAGAGCACTCGACGCACGCTGGCGAATCCTGTAACGCAGCGAACCTACACCAGCAGGTCTGGCCTGAACTGAAACCCAGTACCAGCGGCAGCTGCTGCCAGATCATCCCGGCGTTCCAGCACGAACAGGATGCCTCCCAGGCAACGACGGTCGCCCGCCGGTCGCGGGGCCCGGTGACCGCTTCGGGTCACGGTGGCAGCATCGGCTCGATCACCGGCCAGAACGCGTCGTCCACGATCCACGACTTGCCGCCCACACCCTCACGGACAGCTCAACACTCACACCGGGCACGGCCACCAGCACCGCATCACAAGATCGTGTTACGAGTTTTAAGATCGGGAAGCATTTCCGCCCGTCGCTGACCGCAGCATCAACTGCTTAGAGATCCGTCCCACCGGACAGCGGGACTATTCGAGGCCAGCCAGCCCAGCAGTCGAACAGTTTCATGTCGACGCAACTTCGGTAGTCCTAGAAGTTTCCATGGACTGACATCCAGACTCATCCATACAGTCCGATTATTCCGATCTATGAGCACCAGGATGCATCGATTATTCGATGATCTCAGGCGATCGCCATGCGCCGGAATTAGATAGCAGCTCTGATAATCTCTCTTCCTTTCGGTCAGCCATTCGCGATTCCCTTTATGGGAGACCCCCGCCTCAATTGCAGCGACCACGAGACGTTCAGCAATTTCAACGGAGATCCGCCTTGCATGGCGGTTCGCCGCACGCTCCGCAATCCTCCGCACGTAAAGGCTCCAGTACTGAGATCCTCATACTTCCGTTCATGATCGCCCCATTCGACATCACGATCCGCGCCCCGGCTCCCGGCCTCAGTAAAGAGACGATGCCCTCGACACGTACCTACTCCAGACGTCCAGCGAACTTCTGTCGAGAGAACTGGCAGGTGCAACGACCTCAACGGCGGACCGCATGCGCTGGATTTTAGAACGAGGAGCGAAGTCTCGCGTGCGAGCACAGATCAACACATACGACCCGACTTCGTGCCGCGTCGAGATCCCCACGCAAGGCAAGCTCTTCGACATCCGAGGAATGATGAATTATCTCCCTCTTGAGAGGATTCGCATTTCCTCAATTTCCTTGCGGAGTTCCTCCAAGTCCTCGCCCGTTACCTCAAAGGGCGCGGAACAGGTCTTCAGAACCTGAATCTTCTGATCGACATCCCAGCTATCCCAAAGCGCCAATTTTGATGCGTAACGTGCAATCATGGCACGCTCGTATCCTCTATTTGACCAATCCTTCCAAGATCTCCACCTTGAAACTCGTCGCGAATCTCCCATTTGCTCACTTTCTGAGATGATCGCGCCGATGATGCGATGATAGGCAGTCGCAAGTCGAGGGCTCCCGAAATACGGTTCGGCAGGTTCCTCGTCGCCAAACTTAAGGCGCAGCAACGCCGCAGCCAGGGTCTCTAGCTCCTCAAGATCTATGTCTACCTGCATTTTACCTTCTATTCAAACGGATTCGGGCCAGCATAGAGGATATCGGACCGGTTGAATCTCAGAGACCCTTGATGTATGAGTTCATTTGGCTGTTCGCCAACACGAAGGGAAACGCCTTCCCGCACTCGGAGTGCAATCACGAATTCCCCCCTCCCTACATAGGACGGGTTGCCTGCAAATAGGACATTATATATTTCGCCGGGAGATACCATTTCTTGCGTAACGTACGTCCGCCCCTTGCGATCCGCGCGAATACTCCCGGAGCTTAGGATTCCTTCATAGCCCTCTAGATCCGAGTAGTGGAAAACTACATCATCACCGAGGTTTTCTAGCAGGGAATCAACGGATCCTACTCTTGAGCATCCACCGGAGTTATGAACCAAGACCGGCGTAAGGCCTGCGAGTACATAGTACGTGTGCTCGTCTGCGATGGTGAGGTTGTGGACGGTGCTGTGGAGGGCTTCGGTTCGGGCTGCTGCGATGCTGGCCGTGGTTCCGTTGGGGGTGGTGAGGTGGTCGCCGGGTTGGAGGTCTTGGGCGTCGAGCCAGGTCTGGTGGGTGGGTGACCAGTAGGGGTGTTCGGTGGTGGAGGTGAGGGTGGCGGGTTCGCCGTCGTCGGTGGTGATGGTGAGGGTGGTGAGGTGTTTGGTGCCGGTGCCTGTGAGTTCGGCGGTGACGGTGCGGGGGGTGGTTTCTCCGGTTTCGGGGTTGGTGGCGAGGACTTGGTCGCCGATCTGGACGTCCTCGATGGGCTTGGTGGTGCCGTCGGCCATGAGGACGTGGGTGCCGGGGATGAAGCTGTTACAGCTGGGCGCGTTGTCGGATCTGTTGCGCGCTCTCACGGCGTCGCGCGTGGCGTCCAGGGTGTTCTGGACCAGTCGGCCGATGGGCAGGAGTCCAAGTCCGGCGGTGGCGCAGCCGAGGGTGACCGAGTTGTCACGACACGCGTCTATGGTCTCGACAGGGTCAGGGACGAATATGTCCCAGGCGAGCTTGGCGGTGCCGCCGATGAAGCCGGTAAGAAAGTCGGTGCCGCGGCGCAAATCGTCGCCCCAAAGCCCGATCTGTTGGACGCCGCCGTGTGTTCCTCCGGGGGTCCAGACGGCGTTCGTGGCGGTGGTCACGGGTGGGCGGGCCTGGCCGGACCCGGTGCTGCCTCCGCCCCCTCCGTTGTTTCCGATGGTGCCTACGACGCTGCCGACGCCGCTGGCGATGTTGTCGAAGAAGTCGCCGAAGTCGAAGAAGAGGCCGGTGGGGTCGGCGTAGGTGGTGGGGTTGTTGTTGGCGTAGGTGTAGCCGTGGATTTGTTGGGGGTCGGTGAGGTCCATGACGGGGTCGAGGGAGATGAAGCGGCCGGTGGCCGGGTCGTACTCGCGTGCCCCGAGGTGGGTCAGGCCGGTGGAGGTGTCCTGGCGGCCGCCGACGAAGCCCTGTGTGCCGGGCCAGGAGGTGGGTGGGTCGCCGCGCAGGTCGCCGAAGGGGAGGGTGCGGCGCTGGGTGAGGTCGAGGGTTTCGGCGTCGATGGCGAGTTGGCCGGTGCCGTGGTGGTCGGCGAGGGTGAAGTAGACGTCGCCGTCGTTCTCCTGGACGGCGGTGTGGCCGCCGCCGAGGTCGGTGTATCGGGTGGCTTCGGGTGTGGTGGAGCCCGCGGGGAGGGTGACTTCGGTGTGGTCGCCGAGGTAGAGGGTGGTCTCGGTCGGGGTGCGGCCGATGAGGCGGTTGCCGTCGGCGTCGTAGAGGTACTCGGTGGTGTCACCGTTGGCTTCCTCGACCCGGGTCAGCTCGCCTTCGGCGTCCCAGGTGAGGGTTTGGGTGTCGCCGCCGATCTGGCGGCTGATGGTGTTGCCGGCGGGGTCGTAGCCGTACTCCTCCAGCGAGGTGGTGCCCGGGGCTTCCTCCGTGATGGAGGTGAGCGTGTGGGCCTGGGGGGTACCGGGCTGGGGGTAGGTGTAGGTGCGGGTGGTGTCCTGTTCGTGGAGGGTTTCGGTGATGCGGTTGCCAACATCGTCGTAGGTGTAGGAGTGCCAGTACGGTGCCGGGCCACCGAGGGTGGCGTCGGTGGGGGTGGCGGCGCATCCGCTCTGGCCCTGGGCCCAGGCTTCGGTGACACGGCGCAGGTAGTCGTAGGCAAAGCACTGGACGTCGGTGCCCGTGGCGGAGACGTCGGCGATGGACAGGACGTTGCCGGCCTGGTCGTAGGAGTAGGTCTCGCTGCGGTCGATGCCCGGCTGGTTGTCGCGGCTGACCTCGGTGGTCGCCAGGCGCCTGGAGCCCCATTCGTAGGTGTTGGTCACCCACGTTGACAGGCTGCCCTCACCCTGGTGGATCTCGTACTGAATAGGCTCGCCGGTCGGACTGTAGGTGATCGCGGCGTCGACATGGCCGTCGTAGGTGCGGCTCAGCCAGAGCGTTCGGTCCTCGTAGGCCAAGGTCCCGCCCGAGCCGGGTAGCCCAGCGACAGGGTCATGGGCGATTCCCGAGAGCAGACCGGAGTCGAAGTACGAGATCACGCTCCCGTAGGTGCCAGCCAGCGCACCTTCGGAGTCAGGAATTGTCCTGCTCTCCTCGAGGACGCGGTACTGCTCGTCATAGGAGTCGACCTCGTACGTGTAAGCGGCACCATCGTGATATCGGACCGACTTCGCGAGGTGGCCTTCGGAGAGGAAGACGGTGTCGTAGATCCATTCGGCGCGCAGTGGGCCGTTGGGGGTGTCGTCGTGGAGTTCGGTTTGGCGTCCGAGATGGTCGTAGACGTAGGCGAGGGTTTCGCCGCGGGCGTCGGTGCGGGTGGTCAGCTGGCCGCGGTCGTCGTAGGTGCTGGTGACCGTGCCGGCGTCGGGGTCGGTGGTGGAGGTGGTGCGGCCCAGCAGGTCGTGGGTGTAGGTCCACTCGTTGCCGGCCGGGTCGGTGACTGAGGCCAGGAGCCCGGCGCCGGTGTAGGTGTAGCTGGTGGTGTCGAACGGGGCTGTGGCGGAGCGTTCGTGGTGCTGGCGCAGTTGGGTGATCTGGCCGCGGGCGTTGGTGAGTGTGGTGGTGGCGGTGGCGCCTTCGGGCGGGATGACGGTGGTGCGGTCGCCGTGGTAGCTGGTGGTGGTGATGCCGAGGACCTCTCCGCCGTCGCCGTTGCCCGCGATCTGGCGTGCCTCGATCTCGCGGCCGAGGGCGTCGTACGTGTGGCGGGTCTGGGTCTCGATGCCGAGGGCGTCCTCCGGCGAGAAGATTGTCTGGACCGGATCGCCGGTGGCGTAGTAGGTGGCGAAGGTCTGGTCGACCAGGCCGCGTTCGTCGTAGAAGGTGTCCGTCAGCAGCCGGCCGCCGTTCGGCCCCGGTGCCTGTGTCTGGCGTTCCCGCAGGAACCCGTCGTAGAGGACGTAGCTGGTGGGAAGGAGGCCACCGCTGTGGTTGCGGCTGCGGGTGCCGACTGCGACGGGCTGGTTCTCTGCGACGCGGTAGCTGAACGTGTAGTGCGGCGTGCGGCCCGTGGAGATGTTGATCCAGACCTGTCGAAGCCGGCCGAGGGCGTCGTAGGTCTGGGTGGTGACACGGTCGTTGGTGTCGGTGAGCTGGGTGGGCAGGCCGCGCAACGGCTCCAGGCCGGTGATGGTGCGCTGGGCGGTGCTGGGGGTGGCGGGGTCGGCGGGTGGGGTGGTTTCGGTGATCTGGGTCGGGAAGCCGGTAGCGGGGCTGTAGGCGGTGGTCGTGGTGCGGCCGTCGGTGCGCGGAGTGCGGGTGAGGGTGGTGCCGGTGACGGTGACGTCGGCCGTCAGGTCGGTGACGGTGAGGGCGCGGCCGTAGGAGTCGTAGGTGGTGCCCGTTTCCAGGTAGGTGGCGGTGGTGCCGTCGTGTTCGGCGATCACGGCGGTGGCGGTGACGTCGCCGGCCTGGGGGACGCGGCCGTAGTCGCGGCCGTCGTAGGCGTAGCGGGTGTCGGCGATGACGTCGTCGTCGGCCCGGTTGGGGGTGGCGTCGCAGGCGACGGCGACCGTTTCCTGGCGGGAGGGGTAGGTCAGCATGTTCGCGGCGACGTTCGTGACGTAGGTGGTGCGGGTGCAGCGGTCGTCGCTGGGGGTGGAGACGTCGCCGAGGTCGTCGACAGCTGTGAGGCGGCCGGCGACGGTGTCGTGGGTGTTGACCACGCGGGTCGTGCGCCAGTCCTGGCCGGCTCCCTGGTCGAGGGAGGTCCAGGTGGTGGTGCGGGCTGTGCCGGTGAGGTCGGCGGTGAGGGTGCCCCAGTCACGGACGTCCCTGGCGGTCTCGTGGTGCCAGGGCCGGGAGACGGAGCGTTCCAGCACCGGTCCGCCGGGGCCGTCGTGGACGGTGGAGCGGTAGGCGAAGCCCGCGGTGGCGGGGTGGTCGGTGATGGGGTCGCCCTCGCCTGCGGGGAGGTCGACGGTGACGGACTTGGTGCCGCCGGTGGGTGACTGGCGGTCGCCGTCCATGCCGCGCAGGTAGTAGGTGTCCTGCTGGGAGAGCATGCTGTCGGGGCCGCCGGTCTGGACGCGCACGTGGCCGTAGCCGCGCCACTGGGACCAGGTCTTCTCCGATTCCGGGACGAGACCGTTGTCGTCGTCAAAGTGCCAGGCCGCGCCGCCGAGGTAGGAGTAGCGGGTGACCTGGCTCGGTGCGCCCCCGGTGCGGTCGGTGGCGGTCACGGACGTGACGACGTACTTGTTGAACCACTCCAGGTCGGGTTCGATGTCGACGCCGCCGCCGATGTACTGCGGGAAGCAGCGGGTGGTGTTGGTCTGCGGGGTCGGCAGGTCGCCAGGGGTGCAGGTGGGGTCAGAGTAGGTAACGGCGATCTGGCCGCCGTACTCGTCCGCGACCGTGGTCAGGCGTTCCTTGACGAAGGGGGCGTAGCCGTCGCCCGTCTCGTCCAGGCGGTTGGCGAACTGCTCGTAGGCGAAGGTGGTGGGCGGCAGGGTGGTGGTGGGGTCGGTGACAGGTCCGGTGTGGCCGGTGCGCTGGATGCTGTCCAGGAGGAGTTGGTAGTCGATGTCGGCGGTGCCCCAGCGCGGGACGAGCTCCCAGGAGTCGACGGAGCGGTAGGTGCCGGCGGACAGGACCTGGGTGGTGACCGTTTCCAGGCGGAAGCGGGACCAGAAGGTGGGTGAGAAGCGGCCCGCGTCGCAGGTGGCGGACGCGCCGCAGTTCAGGTCCCAGGGGACGTCGTACCAGTACTGCTGGTTGTCACCGATGGCGGCTGTGGAGCAGTCGACGTTCTCGTTCAGGCAGCGGGTGGCCTCGGTGAAGTCGACGCGCGCCAAGGCCTGCTGGGCGTAGACGTCGCCGGTCGTGGGGTCGCCGTTGCGCAGCCCGTAGTCGATGCGGTCGAGGTAGCCGCCGCGGATGTAGCGGACGTTGTCGGCGGAGTCGAGGAAGCGGCCGTAGGAGTTGCGCTCCAGGTTGTAGTAGTAGGCGACGGCGTTGTCGTGGGGGTCCACGACGTAGTCCAGGTTCCAGCGCCAGGCCTGGGTGCAGGAGGAACCGGCGGTGGTGGCGGCGTGGCACGGCTCGCCGGAGTCGTTGCCGAAGACGGGCACGGTCCAGGTCGACTCGGTGGTCTCGTCGCCCTCCGACCAGCCGGGCAGGCGGTGGTAGCCGAAGTAGTACCGGGTGCCGTCGGGGGCGGTGACCTCCCAGTACTCGTCGTTGTTGTCGCCGTTGGCGCGGGCGGCGTCGGTCAGGCGACGGATGCGGGTGCCGTCGTCGCGCTGCAGCTTCCACTCGTTGTCGGCGACGGGGACGAGCTCGCCGGCCTGGCCGTTGAGGGAGATGAACGCGTTGTCGTACTCCCAGCACAGGTCGCCGACCTCGTTGCCGTCGGCGTTGGTGACGCCTTCCTCGGCACAGGACTGGTACCGGCGCTCGATGTAGCCGGGCCACAGCTCGAAGCCGTCGCCGACCCAGGACGACTGGTTGTTCGTGCCACCGGTGCGGCCGTCAATCGACCCGGAGGAGTAGGACAGGCCGACGTTCGGCTTCAGGCCGCCGGGCACCTCGGGCACCGGCATGTCGTAGGACCAGGTGAAGTCCCCCGTGTTCAGGCCCACGTCCCAGGTGCCGGACGGGGAGAGCGGGGTGGCCGTGTAGTCACTGGCCATGCTCTCCTCGTCGGCCGCCGCAGCCAGCACCAGCGGCTGCGCACCGTCGAGGGTCACATCGTGGACCGAGAGAGTCCGCTCCTCGGCGTCGTTCACCGCCTCCAGCGGGGTGCGTGTCCGGCACGCCGGATCCTCGGCAGTGTCCAGGGCACACGCCGGCAGCTGGTAGAGCGTCAGACGGGACCCGAAGCCGCCACCGAACGCCTCAGCGAAAGACGCGTAGTCGACGCGCAGGTCAACGGGGGTGTCGCGCCGGGACTGGCCGGCGACCGTCTGCTGCTCGACGACCAGGACGACGCCGTCAACACCGGCGGCACGGCTGGCGTCGCGGTCCAACACACGCACCTCGGCCGCGACATCACGCGGATCCTCGGCGGACGAACCACCGCCCGCCGAAGCCTCGGCCTGCCGACCGGCTGCCCGCAGCCACACGGGAAGATCGCCCGCCCGACCAGCACGGAACGTCGTCGCTGACCCTCCAGAGAGCGTGACCTCCGCAGGACCGGCACCCGGCCACTCCGCACGCGGAGCCCGCTCCGGTACACGAGGCCCCTCCTCCCGCGTGCGGGGGACGATCGCGAGACCATCCGTGCCGGATACCGGCAGTTTCGCTTCGGGAAGCGGTGGCGGCCCGTGGTCCTCGGCGAAGGCCGTAGAAGGTAGCGACACGGCCTGCAGGAGCGTGCCGACCATCACGAGTGACGCGCCCAGCGCCACACGGTCACGCCACCTGCGGCCCCGGACCAGGCGTCGCCGCCCTCTGTCGTCGCTCATCGCGTGCCTCGGCTCCTTCGCTGGCTCGGTCCTCGCGTCGTGGCACGTTGTGTCCGTGCTGGCGCGTGTGCGTCGGTTCTCTGTCATGAGGTGGGGATCTCGGTCTCGACACCGGAGTAGCCGGTGGCAAGCCAGGCCACCTGCGCGGTGGTCAGCGCCCCCCGGAAGGCCCACAGGTCGTCGACCGCGCCGGGCCAGTACTCGCCCCAGGCACCGCTGGGCGTGCGGGCGCGGCCGACCTGGAGGGAGTGGGCGGCGTCGAAGGTGGTGACGTTGTTCGCCCAGGAGACGGAGCCACAGGCGTCGTCGGTCTCGTCGAGGCAGGCCACCTCGTCGAGCCTGCCGTTGACGTAGAGCTGGGCCTGCCGGCGGAAGCCGTCATAAACCAACGCGATGTGGTTCCAGTACCGGACGTCGGAGAACTCTGTGTTGTCGACGCTGACGACGGTTGCGGCCTCGCTGTCGTCGTCGGCGAGCGCGATCTGCCAGACGTTGCGCCCGCTCGCCGGATCGGGCACGTACCGCACAGCGAACGCGCTCCGTGTGCTGCCGGCGCCGCTCACGAGCGTGGCCGCGTTCTGGGGCAGAGCGGCGGCCTGGGCCCATGCCGCGACAGTGAAGCTGGCCGACGTGTCCATCGGGACGGTTCCCGTTGTGGTCGCCGCGTGATCGTTGACGCCGTCCAGCAGCAGGGCACTGGCGTCGATGCGGCCGGATCCCACGGCCGGCCCGCCGCTGAGGTTCAGGGGGTTGCCGGCTACGGAGGAGTCCGGGGTGGTGGTTCCGGCGGCGTCAGTCTGTTCGAACTGCCAGCGGCCCGCTATGCGCGGGTTCTGGTGGAAGAGCTGCCAGACCTCGTCCCCCGTCGCCATGCGATCGAACAGGCGGACGTCGTCGATCTGGCCGGTCAGCTCGCCGGAGGTGGTGCCGTCGCGATGGTCGGCCGCGCCGATGGTCACCCGGCCGTTCGCGGTCCACAGGCCCGTGAAGGACTCGGAGGCGGCCAGTTGGCCGTTGACGTAGAGCCGGATCTCGCGCCGGTCGATGTCATGGACGCCGGCGACGTGCGTCCAACCTCCCAGCCCCGCCGCGGGGCAGTCCGGTTCGCTGGCCGTGCACGGCGACTGGCTGGCCTGCACGAGCGACCCGCTCGTGTCGTCCGCGGTCCAGCGACGGAAGGTCCAACCGCGGCCGTCCGCCGCGTGCAGCAGGGAGAAACCCCAGTTGTGGGAGGCGGTCTGGGCCGCGACCACCATGTTCTGGTTCGGTTTGTTCGCAGGGAGCTTCACCCAGGCGGCCAGGGTGAACGACTGGTAGGTGTCCAGCACCGGCTGGGTGGTGGCCACGTGGCCGCTACCGGCGGTGAAGGACGCGGCGGTGCCCGTCACGCCCTCGCCACCGAAGGCGACCTGGCCGTGCACCTCGGCCGGCGACGGCTGGCTGTACCCGGCCACGGCGGTGGCGTCGGCCGGCTCGTCCAGGGACCAGACCGCGAGGGCCGGCCGCGAGCCGGCGGTGATCTCCTCGTGGGCATGGAGAGCTGCGACCTGGGCGTCGGTCAACCAGTAGTCGTAGAAGCGGACCTCGTCCAGCTCGCCCGCGAAGAAGTCACCGGCCGTCTGACCAGTCAACGCCGCCCCCAGCGCGACCGTACCCCGCGCCTCCCACCAGTCGCCGAACGCGACGGAACCCGCCGGCTGCCCGTCGACGTAGAGCAGGAGCTGGCCACCGTCGACCCGCTTGTAGACACCCACCACGTGCGTCCACGCGCCCAACGCTGCCGCCTGGCCCTGCCGCACCGTCGTCACCGCAGCACTGCTGTTGTCGGCCCCGGTGCGGGAGAACGACCAGCCACCGCTACCCGGATCCACGGACAGCCGGAAGGCGTTGCCGACCTTGCCGGCCTGGGACACAGCCGTACCGGAGCCGGTGATGCCAGCCTCCGGGAGCCGGGCCCAGAACGAGACCGAGAAGCTCTTGGACGTGTCCACCACCGGAACCTCCGTCACGGCGTGCCCCCCGGCACCGCCCAACCGGAGCGCCGTGCCGCGCGCACCGGCGACACCAGGCGCGGCGTCGCCCGTCAGCGCGGCGCTCCAGGGCTCGCCCCGGCCCTGCGCGCTGCTCGCGCCCGCCTCCTCATCCAGGTCCCAGACCACGCGCTCGGGCGAGCCAGCCCTCACACGGAAGACGTAGGAGTGCTCCTCCGAGGCGTTGCCAGCCGTGTCGAGAGCCTGCACGGTGAGGACGTTGACGCCTGCGTCCGGAAGCAACCGAGCCGTCCGTGGATCGCCGCCCGTGGTGGTGAGCTGGTTCGCGGTGAGCGGCTCCCCGTTGAGGCCGTAGCGGTAGCGGTTCACGTCGCTCGCGGCGCTGTCGAAGGTGAAGTCGCCATACCTGCCCGCCCCGTCATGCCACGGGTCCAGCGGGTTCTCCGGGGCGGTCGCCGGATACTCCGGCGAGACGATCGTCGGTGCGGTAGGGGTCGTCGTGTCCATGTGGAACGTGCAGCGGTGTGGAGTACCGCTGCCCGACCAGGGCGAGTACTGCTTCCCATCATGGGAGCGGGCCTCCCACTGCACCCGCCCGTTGTCGGGCATAGAGGTGGGAAGCCTGACGGCGACGAGGGAATCGTCGCCCTGACCGGTGGTCAGCGCGGTTTCCCAGCGGACGATGTTTCCCTGCCCGTCCCCGGCGTCCCAGAACGCGCGGAACTGTACCCTGAGCTGGTCACCGTCAGGATCCCGGAGGTTGGTGGCGTAGATCTTGCCTCGGCTACGCACCCGGGCCGGGTCGCTGGGGGACGGGCACTGACCGCCGTACTCCATCACCAGCTGGTTGGTCCTGAGCTGGGGCGGCGGCCGGTTGTACGTGACACGCAGGAACGCCTCGTCGGCGAACCGCTTCCACCCCAGCCGGTCGTCCTCACTGGTCGCGCGCATGCCGAAGGTCAGGCTCTGCCAGTCGTTGTCCACGGCCTGCCGCATGGCAGACGTGACGTCGAACTCGGCGTCCGCCGCCGCGCACTCATCAGAGCCGTAGGCGAAGCTGCGGGTGTCGAGGCGATCGATCCAGAACGCGTCGTTGTCCTGGGTGTCCCAGGTCGTGCCCGAGTCGATGCCCTTGGTCCGCCATATCTGCACCTCACGGGCGGTACAGGAAGCCGAGTGCACGTTCCTGACCACGAAGTCGGCGTTGGTGATCTCCGCGCCGCCGAAGTCTTCGTTGATCGGGATGCGGTAGAAGAGGCGCTTGAGGTCATATGGGGCGCAGTAGTCCCAGCCGCAGTACCCGAGGCCAGCGTTGTTCTCGCCGTTGAACCTCCACTGCGGCGAGTCGTGCCAGTACCGCGAGACCATCGTCCACGCGGTCGCCTTGGGAGAGTGCCACTGCGGATCGATGAAGACCGGGAACTGCGTGTCCGCCCCGCGCAGCAGACCCTCGTCGGGTGTGAGGGACAGCCCGTCGTCCGTCACCTCCACCGCCACCTCGGCCCTGCGCGCCGACTCGGCCGGGTCCGTCAACGGCTCGGGCCCCCCGGCGCCCGCCGAACTCGCGGAGTCCGTGACGGCCCCACCGCTCGCGGTGTCACCGCCGCTGGAGTCCCACATGATCGGCACGGGCGCCTCGAACACCGGACTCCCCGCGCCCACATCCACCGCCTCAACGCCGCCCTCAGGCGTGACCTGAACGTCCATACCCTCGGCACTCAGGCCGAGCGTCAGCTCGGTCAGCTCCGCGCTCGCGGCCGCCTCGGCGGTGTGCACGACGAGCAACTGCGTGAAGCCGTCCGGCGTCGCACCCATCCGCAGATCCACATCCGGCAGCACGTCCCGGTAGACCGCCTCCGCCCCGTCGAGCTCGGGCGCCGGGAGACTGCCTGGCCAGCTCAACTCCAGAACACGGCCCGCACGCGTCATCTGCACCAGCGGATCGTCAACACCACCACCGGAGAACGCCAGACCGACCGTGGTGGCCCCCGGCACCACCACACCATCGGGCCCGACCGCCAGCGTCGTGTCGACCTCCCGCCACTCCCCATCCTCCCGAGTCCACACCGGACGCAGATACTCGCGCGCCTCCAGCGTCCCGTCGGGATGCGCGAAGACCTCCCTGGACTCCCCCCGCAGCGACAACACCTCGACCGCCTCGCCACCCTCGCGCGCCAGGGCAAACGCTTCCGCCTCCGACGCCGCCCCCTCCGACGCGACGGACTCCTCGCCAGCGGCACCGGCGTCGCTCGCGGATTCGGCATCGAGCGACCTCGCCTGACCCGCCGACGCCGTCGCCGTCGCGTGCGCCGCAGCGCCCGGTGGGTCAGCCCCGAGCAGCCCCACCGTCAAGGCCACCCCCAGGCAGCACGCCACACCAAGACGCGCACCCCTCATGATTTCTCCCCGAAATCTTCATGCCACGCGACGAGTTCGCAAGACCGCGAAGATCGTAAGGAGGAGACGTCCCCTTGTCTATGGGGCTAATACGACCGATACCGCCCGATGCTGCCGCGAGTTCACGAAACGCCTCGACGCGCCTCCCGACATGCGGCCACCCCGCCGCCCCTGCCGTACCCGTGCTGAGCCGGGCTCCTCGTTCACGGCATGAAGCGGTACGCGGCGCGGAAGCGGCACTCGCGGACTGGAGCCCGATGGGACGCGCCGTCACACGGCAGGGCGCCCAGCCCTGTGGACTCGCTCAAGCTCCTTGGTACTACCGGGGGTGGAATCTGGCAGCGGCGCGAGTCGTCGCCGCCTTGGCGGATGGTCCTGCCTGGCCATGTGGTGCGGGGAACCGGGTCTTCCACGGCGACAGGAACGGCTTCGCGCAGGGGCAGCCCGAACGGGGCTCCGCCACCGTCAATGTGGCGGCGCGGTTCACCAATGCAGTGAGTCAGGTCCTTCGTCGACGTCGATGTCGCTGTCGATGTCGATCGTGCACCAGACGCGCTTACCACTGCCGTCCTCGGCGGCTTCTGCCCCCCACCGTTCGGATACCTCGTTGACGATGGCCAGGCCTCGACCGCGTTCGGCCATCAGGTCCACCGCTCGGACACACGGCAGGACAGGTGATGAATCCGTGACCGCAATGCGGAGCCGGGTCACCTCACAGTCGAGGCTCACCGTGACCATGTCCTCCGGGCCGTCACTGCCGTGTTCCACGGCGTTCGCGAACAACTCGCCCGTGGCGAGCGCGGCGATCTCGAACGTGCCCGCGTAACCCCACGTTCTGAGGTGGGCTCTCACCAGGCGGCGCACCTCCGCGGCGTATTTCGTCGTGGCGGCGAACGTGGCGCTCAGGTGACAGGTCGGCGTAACAGCGGTCATCAGAACCACCCCCAACACGGCTGAATACGCATGGTGACCATACGATGGCGCGACACAATCCAGCGGACAGTGCGCGGTCAACTCATCCGCCGACAGAAGTCACGCGAACTCATGGCCCTCGCTCGGAAGAAGTGTTTCATCAATCTTCTGACCTGGTATCTCGTCGCTCTCGCACAACAGAACGAGCCTCTGCTCCGTTGCTCCCCCATAGCGGACTGCTGTATTAGTTGTCCAGGCAATCGGTCCGCCAGGAGATACATCACCAAAGTCGATCTACCCGAGAGAGAGGCACATGGCCAGCACGGACAGAGGCAGCACCGGGGACCTACCGCCCCTTGCCCACCGCCTGGAAACCATCATCTCCGCGTACTACCGGAACAGGCGGCGCCCCAGCTTCAAGGAGATGGCCAGAGAAATCGAACGGGAAACCGGCCGTTCGTTCTCCAGCACATACCTGTGGGAGCTCGCCACCGGCCGCAAGCAGAACGTGACCCCTGAGCATCTCCACACACTCGCCGAGTTCTTCGGCGTCACCCGGGACTACTTCACGGACCCCGAGGTCTCGGAGCGTGTTCGACGGCAGATGGAGTTCGCTGTCGCGCTCGGCAACGGCAAGGTTCGTGCTCTGGCCGCCAGAGCGGACGGTCTCTCCGACACCCACCTCGACGCCATCCTCGCGGTGGTCAATGCCATGTCGAACGATCCGACCGGGGAGAGCGACCCCGCAGCCTGACAGTAACGCCACCTGGAGGGTCCGACGTGCGTGGACAGGCGTTCCACCGTTGTTGTCTGCAAGGGGAAGAAGCGGAGCAGCGCATGACGACGACCACCGAATACCTTCACCTGCAGGCCCGCTGCCGAAAAATCCTCAACGACCTGCACGTCCCCCGGCCCTACTCCCGAGAAGGGCTGATCCACTGGCTGGAGGAGCTGCGCGGCCGCCCGCTGTTCCTCAGGGAGCTGCCGTGGCAGGCCGCCGGTGCCGGCATGTGCGGGCTGTGGGACGGCACGGACGCCGCGGACTACGTCTTCTACGAGAGGCGGACCGCTCCCGTCCATCAGGAGCACATCATCCTGCACGAGATCGGCCACATGCTCTCCGGACACCACCACGCACCGGTCAACGGCTCCGGCATCGGGTTCGACGGCGACCTGAGGGACCTGCTCGACGGCCTCCAACCGCGCCTCATCAAACGCCTGATGGCGCGAACGAGCTACACCAGCGCACAGGAGCGGGAAGCGGAGATGCTTGCCAGCCTGCTGCACAGCAGCGCGGACCTCCGTCGCACCTCCGGTGCGGTGGGGCGGCTCGGTGCCGTGCTCGGAGTGAGGGTGGCCGATGAGCATCACTGAGCTCGCCGACGGCATCGGCCGCCTCAGCATCGTCCTGATGTGGGTCGCGCTGGCCGTTCGCGCCAGGCCCGCGCTGAGAGACCCGCACCAGCGCGGCCTGTGGCTGGCGATCCTGACCGCGGCGACCGCCACGACACTCTTCCAACCGGAGGTCGTCGGCTGGGCCGTCGACGTCACCGGCGACGCCCGCGCCGTCACCGTCGCCCGCAACGTCATCGGTGTCGTCGCCGCCGGCTTGACGATCCTGTTCGTCGTCGACTCCGCCCGCCCAGGCCGTGCGAGGCTCCTCATCACCCTCGGGACGGCCGGCATCGTCATGTCGCTGCTCGGCATGGACCTCGCACAGGGGTCCTACCCCGGCCCGACCATCCCCGCCACCGGCGGCCCGGCGGACCCCTCGACCGTCTACTGGCTGGTCCTCTGCGGCGCCCACCTCGCCGCCGACGTGGCCATCGTCGTCATCTGCGGCGTCTACAGCCGACGCAGCAAGGACCCGGACCTCGCCTGGTCCCTCCGGCTGTTCGCGATCGGCAGCGCCCTCGCCGCTCTCTACTGGGCCGGGTACCTGGCGCACCTTCAGGCACGCGTCCCCGACCTCCTGCCGTTCCTCGCGGTCGTGATCAACCTCCACGGTGTCTCGCGAGCCCTCACCCTCCTGGTGCCGACGGCCAGCCGGACGGCGCGGCTTCTCCGGGACGCCCGCACGGTGTGGGTGCTGTGGCCGATGTGGCGCGACCTGTCCACCGCCGTTCCCAACGTCGCGCTGACCCAGCCCCAGGCCACCCGTCTCAGCCAGTTCCTCCGGCCTCGTTCCCCTCTGTCCCTCCAGGCACACCGACAGACGATCGAGACCTACGACGCCATCCTTCAGCTCCAGTCCCACCTCACGCCCCACACCTACTGGCGTGCCCTTCAACGGGCCCAGCAGCTGAAGGTCCCCGTCCTGCGCACAACGGCGGCGGCCCTCGCCGGCGCCGTCGGGCACGCCCGACGCGCCAAGCTCGACGGCGCGCCACCCACCGGCCCCCAAGCGCTGCCGGCCCTCGACCAGGGCGGCGTTCCTCTGCTGCTGGCGGTGGCCCGCCACTGGCCCACCATGTCGCGCACCACCCTTGCCCCCGATCCGCCCCACCCGACCCCGTAGGTCTGACGCGGAGAGCCTCGACCATGACCACCGCCCTCGTCACCGGCGGCACCGCCGGCATCGGCCTGGGATTCGCCCACCGCCTCGCCGCCGACGGCCACGACCTGGTCCTCGTCGCCCGCGACGAGAGCCGCCTCGACCAGACCGCCACCGCCCTCCACGACCGCTACGGCGTCACCACCACGGCCGTCCCCGCCGACCTCGCCACCCGAGACGGCTGCGCCACAGTCGAAGAACACCTCACCTCCACCCCCACCGACATCCTCATCAACAACGCGGGCCACAGCCTTCCCCTGCCCTACCCCCACAGCTCGCTCGACGACGAGGAACGCATGCTCGACCTCCTCGTCCGCGCTCCCCTCCGTCTCGCGCACGCCGCCATCCCCGGCATGGTGGAACGCGGCCGCGGCGCCATCCTCAACATCGCGTCCGTCGCCGGCCTGCTCCCTGCCGGCACCTACGGCGCCGCCAAGGCATGGCTCATCAACTTCAGCGAGTCCCTCCGCCACGACCTCCGCCCCCACGGCATCCGCGTCCTCGCCGTCTGCCCCGGCTTCACCCACACCCCCGGCGCCTCCCGCCTCCAAGGGGTCCCCCGGTGGATGTGGCTCACCGTCGACCAGGTCGTCACCCAGGCCATGAAGGACCTCCACCGCAACAAGCCCCGCAGCATCGCGGGCCCCCACTTCAGGCTCTACGCCACCGCCGTCCACCACGCCCCCCGCCGCCTCGCCGCCCGCCTGGCCCGCGACCGCACCCGTGCCCACCGACGCTGAGCCGTCCCGGCGGACCGGCGGTACAGGACCCAGCTTCGCCGCATCTTCGGGAGAACAGGGCCGTAGTCTCCGTGGGTTCAGGAAAACCGAGGACCCTTCAGTGCGAACCCACGGGGTCCGCCGGTGAGCCTCACTTCATGCATCCGTGGATTCGGCTGGAACACGAGGATGCTGGGCGAGTCGACGGGCTTCGACTGTGACGTCAGCGTCGACCTGTGCCGATGCCCTGTCGCCGTATTCCAGGATGTCGTACTCGTCGTCCAGTTCGGCGAGACGCTCGGCCAGAGGCAGCTCGTGGCCGAAGCGCTTGTGGATACGGAAGGCCAGCTCGCGTGGAGTCAGCTCGCCGGCCAGCATCCGGGCGGCGAGTGCTCGTACGGCGGCCTCCTGTCCGGCAACGCTGCCGACCGGGTAGAAGGTGAGGCCCAGTTCATCGAGTGCCGGGGGCAGGAGGTCGGGGACATCGTAGTCCGCCTCCGCGCGTGTGCACGCGGCCAAGATCCGCAGGGCAGGACTGTCGAGGCCGGCAACGAGTGCGTCACAGGCACCCGCAACGACCTCGGTTGCACGGATCTCGCCCATGCTCCAGAGAACGGCACGGTCCTGAAGCTCGCGGGCTGCTGAGTCGGTCGAGGGCATCTGTCCATGGTTTCGTCGCCGGGTTGAGCAGGTCGAGCGAGTTTCACCGCGAACCTGCTCGGCAGCCTCTCCCAGCACCTTGATCACGGGGATGACGGCTCGGCAGCGCTCAGGGGTCGCACGTATATCGCACACACGAGCCGCAAGCTGGCATCATCACCGCGCAATTCACCCGTTTGCCAGGTGGTAACTTCGATCTTTCGGGAGTGAAGGTTGGTATAGTTCTTTATGTCGAAGGTGATTGGCCTCGCTCTTCGACGCGAATCACACCCCCAGATCTCGATGGGAACGCGACTCATGCCTCCTTCCCTCAACCCAGAAGTGGACCGCGCACGATTTCGTCGGCGGCAACCGCACCCCGGGAGGCGCCTTGTCGCACCCCCGATTCCATGGTCCGAGGGTCGGCCGCAGGGCCCGACGGTGACGGCCAGCTCGGCCGACTGGTCGGGGGCCGACCGGTCGGGCACCAGCGCCGTGGCCCCCCTGTCGGTCGACGACCGTGTGCGGGCTCAGGCTGCCGCCATCGCCGGCGCGGCGTTCTCGGTCTTCCTGCCGCTGGTGCTCGGCGCCCTCGTGGTGACGTCGGCCTGGACCGGATGGGTGAACGTGATGGCGATGCACACCTACCTGGACGTCCCCCGGGCACTGCCGGGGTCGATGTGGGCCGTGCCCATCGCCGTGCAGACCTTCATCATCGTGGGCGAGGCGACGATGGTCCTGAACTCAGTTCTCCGCCGACGGTGGATCGTGGCCAGCGGGGCAGCGGCCGTCGCGGCCGGGTACGGCGCCGAGATCGGGGCCCACGTGTACTACGGGGAAGCCCCGGACACCATCGCCACCATGATCGTGGCCGCCGCGGCGAGCGGCGGTGGATGGGCCCTGGTCGCCGCGCTGCTCGACCGCGGCGTACAGCTCGCGAACTCGGGAGTCGACCCCGAGCGGCTCCCTCCACGGTCGGGGAGCAGTGGTCGGCGTGGACGAAAGAGCCGTGAGCATGTGGCGTCAGGGTCGGAGTCGAGGTCGGGCCGTCGCACTCGTCGGCAACTGCTTGACATCGTCCGAGCCCTGGAGCCCGACCGGCCGAGCCTCAGCCCGAACTTCGTCGCCACGAGAGTCGGGGTCTCCTGGGCGAACGCCAAGTCGCTGCTCAGCGAAGTCGGCCGACTTCTGCCTCCTCCGCAAGGGGGCACCGCCCCGCGCCCTCGATATAAACAATCGGCGATGAGCCGACCTGGGGATGTTAGGCAAATCAGGTGAACCAGATGGCTCGCCACAGAGCCGAGCCAGGAACTGGGCGATCTACGTAAACAATCGTTAGCGGCCAGGCCACTGCCGAACGGCTGCTGCACCCCCGTTCCCGTGAGAAGGGTCGGCACATCGTGTCCGGAGTCCGTGAACCCCATCTCAAGCTCACCGAAGTGCTCGCCGAACTCGACATGTCCCGCGCCGCCTTCTACCGCATGCGCGCGCGTGGGCTCGCCCCGACGTCCATCAAGCTTCCCAACGGCCACCTGCGCTTCCGTCGCTCCGATCTCGACGACTGGCTCAGGGAGTGCGAGGAGACCGTCCTGTGCTGACGTACGACGTGCGGATCTACGCCATCGAGGTGCGGCGCGACCGGCCCAAGCCGCATCGCGTGCGCTGGCGCGTAGGGAAGCGCGACCACTCGAAGTCGTTCCGACTCAAGCCGCAGGCGGACGGCCGCCGCTCGGAGTTGATGTCGGCCGTGCGCAGAGGGGAGCAGTTCGACACCGAGACCGGTCTACCAGTCTCCGAACTTCGAGCTCAGAGGGGCTCGGTGACCTGGTACGAGCACACCCGCTCCTTCGTCGACCGCACGTGGGACAGGATCCCCGCGAAGTCGCGACGCAACGTCGCCGACGCGCTGGCCACCATCACACCGGCACTCGTGAAGGCAGAAGCGGGCGGTCCCGACCCTCGCGTGCTCCGCCGAGCGCTGTACAGCTGGGCATACAACAAGAACCGCTGGCAGGAGGAACCGCCCGCGCAGTGGGCGAAGGCCCTGACGTGGGTGGAGAAGCACTCCCTTTCCATGGCGGAGCTCGAAGATCCGCCGACGCTGCGCCGGGCGCTGGAAGCCCTCGGCGAGCGCCTCGACGGGAAGCCGGCCGCAGCCCGAACCGTCAAGCGAAAGCGGGCCTGCCTGAGCGACGTCCTCGGCCTGGCCGTGGAGGAGAAACTGCTGCCCAGTGGCATCAACCCCCTCACCTCGCTTCGGTGGGCGACACCGCGCACCGCCGAGCAGGTCGATCCGGAGAGCGTCGCCAACCCGCACCAGGTTCGGCAGCTGCTGGCCGGTGTGCGCGCACAGGGGTCGCGCGGCGAGCACCTGGAGGCGTTCTTCGGGTGCCTTTACTACGCGGCGATGCGGCCGGCTGAGGCCATCCGCCTGACGAAGCGGCAGTGCTTCCTGCCGAAGCGGGGCTGGGGCAGGCTCGTGCTCCGGGGCGGCGTCGTGCGGGCGGGTCGGGGCTGGACGGACGACGGGCAGGCACACGAGGTGCGCGGCCTGAAGGCGCGGGCTCCCGAGGACTCCCGGCCGGTTCCCGTTCCTCCGTCCTTCGTGCGCATGCTGCGCTGGCACATCGAGAGATTCGGCACCACCGACGACGGGCGGCTGTTCCGGACGAGCAGGGGTGGGCTGCTGCAGGAGAGCGGCTACGGCGAGGTGTGGGCCAGAGCCCGTCGTGAGGTGCTCAGCGAGCAGGAGGTCGCGTCGCTGCTCGCGCGCAGACCCTACGACCTGCGGTTGGCCGGGATCTCCTTCTGGCTCAGCTCGGGCGTCGACCCGGCCGAGTGTGCCCGCCGGGCGGGGCACAGCCTGGCCGTTCTCTTCCGCGTGTACGCCAAGATCCTCGCGCACAACGAGGACCGGGCGAACCGACGGATCGAGGCCGCCATACGCGAGTGGGACGCCGCCGGGACGTAGGCAAAGGGCGCGCCCCTGGGGCACATATGGGGGGTCGAGGTCTGATCGGTGCCGCGACAGGGGCGAGACAGACAGGGGCAGACCGGGTATTTCGATTGTTGTTCGGTGGGGAGATCTGAGGACACGAACGAAGGCCCCCTGAGCAGCGTTGCAGCTGGTCAGAGGGCCTTTCGTATGGTGTGGCGGCGCCAGGATTCGAACCTGGGAAGGCTGAGCCGGCAGATTTACAGTCTGCTCCCTTTGGCCACTCGGGCACACCGCCTTGCGACGCGTAAACGATACCTGATCCCGTGGGGGTCTTCGCCACTCGGTTCGGCTGCGTCACCGGAGGTCGGGCGCCAGCGCATCCCCGTGGGCGCGGCCGACCGGTCGGGCAGGGGGTGCGTGTCGTCATGGGGGTGGTGGGCGGTGGTGGTCGGCGGGGTTGGGGGGCACCGCATCGGGTTGGTGGGGGTGTGCGGGCTGGTGTGCCCGAGTCGTCCGGGTGTGTGGGGCACCGTCTACGGTGTCACGCATGAGTGAGGAAGACGGCCCCTACGAGCCGTACGAGCTGCGTCCGGGTGTGCCCACCGTCGAGGTCTTCCGGCGCCTGCGGACCGACGCCGGGCTGTCCGACAAGGCGCCCGAGGCGGTCGCGCTCGCGCTGCCCAACACCTGGTACGGGGTCGTGCTCCACCACGAGGGCGAGCCCGTCGGGATGGGGAGGGTCGTCGGGGACGGCGGCACCGCGTTCCAGGTCGTCGACGTCTGCGTGCACCCGGCGCACCAGGGGCGGGGGCTCGGAGGGCGGATCATGGCAGCGCTCACGGAGGAACTGGAGCGGCGGGCGCCCGCGACCGCGTACGTCTCGCTGATCGCGGACGGTCCCGCGCGCTTCCTCTACGAGAAGTTCGGCTTCGTCGACACCGCCACGCACGACTCGATCGGCATGTACCGCGTGATGGGCGGCCCGCCCCGTTCCCCCGCGGACGGAGGGTCTCCTCAGGCGGGGGCGTGACGCGGCAGGTCCAGCAGGACGATCTCGCAGTCGTAGTGCTGTGAGGCCGTCATCGAGCCGCGGAACCACAGCAGGGGTGTCCGCGTGGGGTCGCCGGGTGCCACGATCGGGCGCAGGTTGTCCACGTCGGAGTTCTCGGTGACGGGGTTCCACTCCCACGTCGCCCCGCCGTCCGGCGTGCGGGCGTGGAAGATCTCGTGGTGCGGCAGCGTGGCGCCGGTGCGCGGGTCGACGGGCGTGGAGACGTAGACGGAGTCCAGGTCGTGGGGGTCGATCGCGGCGAGGCCGGTGTAGTCCTCCTCGTGGGGCAGCAGGCCGGGGCCGGCCTGGGCGAGCTGGTGGACGCTCCACGTGCCGCCTGGTGACAGGCGGGCGTGGAAGAAGCGGAGGTCGGGGGCGGGGCGCGTGCGGTCGTAGCGGTCCCGCGTGGCCTCCGGGGTGGCTCCGGCGCGGGCGGTGAGGACCGCGGCGACGGTGCCGTCGGGCGAGCGTCGGACGTCGCTGGTCCAGCAGTGCGACATCCACGCGTCGCCCCGTCGCGCGTTCGCGGCCAGGACCGTGGTGAGGTCGGCCTGGTTGGGAGCCGCGCCGTTCAGCGCCGCAGCGTCGAGCACGCTGCCGTCGCTGCGGTGCAGTGCGCCGTTCTCCAGGTATCCGTGGTAGATCGCGTTGTCGTGGTCGCGTGGGTGGTGGTCGGTGGTGACGAGGTCGATGCGGTGGCCGTCGCCGTGGTACCGGGTGTAGCCGTTGACGTAGCCGATCTTGGGGCGGGTGAAGAGCTTGCCCGCGTAGGACCAGGTGTCGCCGTCGTCGTCCGAGACCAGGGCGCACGGGTCGTCGTTGACCGCCCGTGCGAAGCAGTAGAGGCGACCGTCCATGGCGTGGAGGTTGGAGTAGGTGACGCCTCGGCCGCCGGTCAGTTCGCCCCAGTCGAAGGTCCGCTCCTCGCCCCACGTGGTCGGGTCGCCGGGCTCGCTGATCCGCCAGCGGGTGAGGTCGTCGCTCTTGTGCTTGGCGTAGACCGCGAGCCAGCGGCCGTCCGAGCGGTGCCACAGCGCCGGGGCGTCGTGGTCGTCGGTTTCGAGGCGCTCGTGCAGGACGACGACCGTGCTCGTTCCCGTCCGCAGGTCGACCACCGTGAGTTCGACGTTGCCGGAGCGCGAGGCGCCGCCCGGGCCCTCCGCGGCCGCGACGGATCCGACGACGAGGGTCTGGGTCGCCGGGTCGACGAGGGCGCGCTCGTCCTGGAACCAGCACCAGGCGCCGTTGTCGTTGATGACCGTCGGCCTGGGGGTGGAGGGTGCCACGGGACGGGCCATGGGGGTGGGTCCCTTCGGGTGGTGGGCGGGTCACGGCCGCGCTGGTCGAACTGGTCGTGAGCTGGTCGAGCTGGTCGAGAGGTGATGGTAAGCGCTTGCGGCGGCGACTGGCGACCAGCGACAGGGAGAGCCGGCGGCGGTCCGCCGTCCTTCTCGTCCGACACGTCGGCCGGCGGACCGATCGCCGTTCGCGAGACGCCGCGCGCCGCGCGGGCGCCGCGTCAGTCCTCCAGCGTCGAGGGCGGCGTGCCCAGGGCGGCGAGCTCCGGCCAGAACGCCTCGGGGATCGTGGTGTTCTGTAGCTGACGCAGCTGTGCCAGGCGCTCGGGACGGCCGACCCCGACGACCGTCGAGGCGATCCCGGGGTGGCGCAGCGAGTGGTGCAACGCCACGGCCCGCAGCGGAAGCTCCCACCGCCGGCACAGCTGGCGGGCGCGCTCCACCCAGGCGAGGAGCTCGGGACCCGCCTGGGCGTAGGCGTAGCTCTCGCTCGTGCCGGCGAGGAGGCCGCCGCCGAAGGGGGCGGCGTTGAAGACGCCCATGCCGCGGTCGGCCGCGAGGTCGATCAGCTCCTCGCCCCTGCGGTCCACGATCGTGTACCGGTTGTGGGTCAGCAGGACGTCGAACGCGCCGCTGAGGGCGTAGCGGCGCATCAGGGAGACGGGCCCCGCGGCGATGCCGAGGGCGCCGACCAGCCCCTGCTCGCGCAGCTCGGTCAGGCCCTGCACGGCCCCGCCGGGCGCGAACGCCTCCTCGACCTCGATGGTGTAGGGGTCGTGCAGGTGGAGCAGCGGCAGGTGGTCGAGTCCCAGGCGCGTGACGCTCTCCTCGAACGACCGCCAGACCCGGTCGCGGTCGAGCGCGCCCGTGTCGGGGTCGGCGTCCACCTTGGTCACGATCGCTTTGCCGGCGGGAAGGCCCTCGCGGCGGACGGCGGTGCCGAGGACGGTCTCGCTGCGGCCCTGGGCGTAGTTGTTGGAGGTGTCGATCACGGCGAACGGGCCCGCGAACATCGCGCGCGCCAGGGCGTCGGCGTCCTCGGCCGGGGTCCCGTCCGGGTGGGGCGGGTCGCCGAGGAAGGAGGTGCCGACGCTGATCGCCGTCGCGTGTAGTGAGGTCCCGGGCACGATCCGGTCGTCCGTCAACTCGTCCATCGTTCCTCGTTCCTCGTTCCTTCGCTCCCGCGTCCCGCGCGCGCGTCTGTTCGACGCGCTCCCGCCGGCTGGACCCTAGCAGCGGCGCCGCGACCACGGCGCGGGCCCACGGCGTGCGTGGCGGGCGTCCGCCGGAGGTTCGTCCGCTCGACGGAGATGTGGTCGCGACCGCGAATCGCGTTCTCCGCCGGCGCGATCGCCTCCTCCGGAGACGAGGTCCGCGGGCTGCGGTCCGCGGGCGATCCCTCGTCCCCGGCCACGTGCCGCCGGTGAGCAGGGGAGCCGACACGGGCCCGGCGTCGGGTCCGTGGCCGGGCCGGGGAGGGCCGGTCCCGGTCGCCCCGGTCGACCCCTGTCCCGGCCGGCGCCGCGCCGTGCCAACGGCCGTGCGTGGCCGAGGAGTTCACGTGAGGCGGCGGGCGAGGGGCGGCGAGTGGCAGGGGCGCGGGCACGGCAACAGATTCGAACTGGTGATCCATTTCCGGCGTGAAACAACGAAACGAAAGCTGGTGCACGGGGGTTGACGGGCTTCACGAGGCGCGCCTAGCTTGCCTGATAAGCAGTTATCAGAGCCTGATAAACGGATCTTCCAGCCGTCCGGTGCTATCCCGTGCGGGGGAGAGGAGTTTGGCATGGAATCCATGGGGATTTCGGCACACGGCATCGAGATGCGGTTCACGCGCCGGGGTCAGGAGCAGGTCGTTCTGGAGAACCTCGACATCAGCATCGAACCGGGCAGCTTCGTCACCCTTCTCGGCCCTTCGGGGTGCGGGAAGAGCACCCTTCTGAAGATACTCGGCGGTATCCTCGCGCCCACCGCGGGCGAGGCGTTCATCGGTGGCCGTCCGGCCGCGGAAGCCGTCAAGGAACGGCGCATCGGACTCGTTCCCCAGAAGCCCTCCCTCCTCCCCTGGAAATCCGCCCTCCAGAACGCCGCGATGCTTCGGCAGCTCGCGACGGGCGAACGCGCGTCCCAGGCGACGAGCGCCGCGGAAGGGGCGCTGGAGATGGTCGGTCTCGCCGCCGCGCGCGACAAACTCCCCCACGAGCTGTCCGGCGGCATGGCCCAACGCGTGTCCATCGCCCGCGCCCTCGCCATGGACCCCGCCATTCTGCTCATGGACGAGCCCTTCGGCGCGCTCGACGCCATCACCCGCGACGTGATGAACGAGAAACTCGCCGAGATCTGGGCGGCGACGGGAAAGACCGTCGTCTTCGTCACGCACTCGATCCCGGAAGCCGTCTTCCTCTCCGACACCGTGCACGTGATGGGCGCGAACCCCGGCCGTGTCATCGACACGCACCCGATTCAGCTGCCCCGCCCCCGCGACCGGGAGGTCTTCGCCGACCAGCGCTTCGGCGTCTACACCTCCCGGCTGCGCGAACAACTCGAACCGAAAGTGACGGTCTGACGATGACGCTCGCAGAGGAGACCGTGACGACGAAGACGACCCCCGCCAGCGGCCCCGGCCCCCGCCGCGGCGCGCTCCGCTCCTGGTGGCACCGGTCCTGGCCCAGCGTCGCCGTGTTCCTCGGCGCCTGCCTGGTGTGGGAGCTGTGGGTGGAGGTCTTCGACGTCTCCGAGTTCACGCTCGCCAAACCCAGCGAGATCCTGGCCGAGATCGAAAGCTCAAGCGACCTTCTCCTCGACGCGGCCTGGGTGACCACGGAGGAGATCCTCTACGGATTCGTGCTCAGTCTCGTCGTGGGGGTCCTGCTCGCGGTCCTCATCGTCCGCTTCTCCTGGCTCGACCGCGCGCTCTATCCGCTGATCGTGCTCTTCCAGGTGGTGCCCAAGGTGGCGCTCGCGCCCATCTTCATCCTCTGGTTCGGCTACGAACTCGCGCCCAAACTCCTCCTCATCGTGGTGATCGCCTTCTTCCCGATCACCCTCAACATGATCGTCGGTCTCCGCGCCGTCGACCAGGACCTGCTGCTGCTCATGCGGTCCGTGGGCTCCAGCCGGAGTCAGATCCTCCGCCAGGTCCAGATTCCCACCTCCCTTCCCTACCTCTTCGCGGGAATGCGCATCGCCATCACCCTGGCGGTGATCGGCGCCGTGGTCGCTGAGTTCGCGGGCGCGTCGGACGGGTTGGGATATCTCATCCAGTTCGCCTCCACCCAGCTCGACACGCCCCTGATGTTCGCGGCGCTGACCGTCGTCTCCCTGCTCGGGCTGATCCTCTACTACGGCCTCTCCCTCCTCGAGTTCGTTCTGGGAAAGCGGTACCCGCACATCACGGCCGGCGACGAGTAACGCCCCCGCTGTCGCCCTCCTCCCCAGCAAGGAGTTCCCATGCGCCTGCTCAACGGAAAGCACCCCGCCCTACTCGCCGGTGCCGTCTCCACGGCCCTGCTGCTCACCGCCTGCGGATCGGACGACGAAGGCGGCGGCGGGGACGCCAGCGGCCTCGACACCGTCACCGTGCAGCTCGACTACCAGGTCCGCGGAAACCACGGAATGTTCTACGTCGCCGACGAACTCGGCTACTTCGAGGACGAGGGAATCGCGATCGAGGAGATCAGAACCGGCAGCGGCTCTCCCGACGCCCTGCGGCTCGTCGGCGACGGCGGCGCCGACTTCGGCTTCGCCGACCTGCCGTCGCTCGTCACCGCCCGCTCCCAGAACGTCCCCGTGAAGGCGCTGGCCGCCGTCAACCAGTCCTCCCCGCTCGGCATGTGCACGGTCAGGGACAAGGTGCGGCTCCAGAGCATCGACGACCTCCGGGGCCTGACCGCCGGCATCCACTCGGCCGGCTCGACCTTCATCTTCTACGAGACGCTGCTGGCCGCCAACGGCATCGACCGCTCCGAGATGGAGGAGGCCAGCGTCACCCCGCCCTACGAGAACTACCTGATCCAGGGCAGGGTCGACACCGTCCCCTGCTACATCGACGCCGAGGTCCCCCAGCTGGAGGACGCCGCGGGCGGCGAGGGCTCCCTCGACGTCCTGCTCGGCTCCGACCACGGCTACGAGGTCTACGGCTCCGGCCTGTTCACCACCGACGAGCTGATCGAGAACGACCCGGACCTGGTGCAGCGCTTCACCAACGCCTACCTGCGGGCCTTCCAGTACGTCATCGACAACCCGGCGGAGACGGCCACGCTGCTCAGCGAGTCCTCCCCGGAGCTGGCCGACAAGGCCGACCTCTTCGAGCGCCAGATCCAGGCCGACATCGACCACACCTTCACCAGCGACCTCACCGAGCAGCACGGCATCGGCGCCATGGACGAGGCCATGTGGCAGTCCACCATCGACACCCTCGCCGAGCAGGGCGCCCTGAGCGGCAGCACGCCCGCTCCCGCGGACGTGTACGACGCCAGCTTCGTCGAGAACCACCAGGACGGCTCCTGATCCCCGGCAAGGACACCCCGTCGTACCGGGGACGAGTGGAGAGCAACGCGATGACCACCACGGTTGAGAAGAACGGACGCCACGCCGAGATCGCCGGTGCCGGCTTCGCGGGCCTGACCGCCGCCACCGCGCTCGCCCAGCGCGGCTGGACGGTGCGGGTCCACGAGAAGGGCGCGGAACTGCGGGAGCAGGGCGCCGGCATCGTCCTGTGGCACAACAGCCTGAAGGTCCTCAAGGCCATCGACGCCTACGACCGGGTGATGGCCGACTCGATGACCCCGCCCTGGTACGAGACGCGACGTCAGCACGTCAGCGTCTCGCACGAGGACTTCGGCGGGATGCCCTGGCGCACCATGACCCGCCCCCACCTGCACAAGGCGCTGCTGGAGACGGCGCTGCGCTCGGGGGTGGAGATCCACACGGGCTCGGAGGTCGTCGCCGCCGACCCCCGGGGCGGCATCACCCTCGCCTCGGGCGAGGTCCTCACCGCCGACCTGGTGGTGGGAGCCGACGGGGTGCGCTCCCGCGTCAGGGACTCCGTCGGCTTCGAACAGGAGCGCTGGAAGTCCAGGGACGGCATCTTCCGCTTCCTCGTGCCGCGTTCCCGGGCGGAGCTCGGCGAGGGCGAGTGGGACAACGTCATCGACTTCTGGAACCTCGAACCCCGCTACCTCCGGGTGCTGTACGTGCCCTGCAACGAGCGCGAGCTGTACATCGCGCTCGGCGCCCCGCGCGCCGACGAGCAGGCCACCCGCGCCCCGATCGACCTCGACCTGTGGACGGGCACCTTCCCGGAGCTCGCCCCGGTGCTGCGCCACGCCCACGTCTCGCCCGACCCCCGGTACTACGGCTACCAGACCACGCTCCTGGAGGAGTGGAGCCGTGGCGTCGTCGGCCTCGTGGGCGACGCCGCACACGCCATGTGCCCCGCGCTCGCCCAGGGCGCCGGCTGCGCGATGGCCAACGCCTACACCCTCGCCGTCGCCGCCACCGAGGCCGATCGGGACGGGATCGCGGAGGCGCTGCACGCGTGGCAGCGCTGGGAGCGGCCGATCACCGACCGCTGCCAGAGACGCTCCGCCGACTTCGCCGCCAGCCGCGGCATGGCGCGGGGCGACCAGTTCACCCTCGAAGCCCTCGAAACCGCCCTCTACGACCCGACCAACCCCAACCGCCACGCCCTGGCGCTCGTCCGGGACTGACGAAGGAGCTGAGCAGCATGTCAGCTGAGCACGCCGAGCCGGCAACACGGGCCGAGCAGGCAGCGCAGGCCGAGCAGGCGGAGAGGGCCGTGCGCGAGCACTACCAGGTCCGCCGCTGGGTGGGGCTGGTCGAGGAGATCTGGCACGAGAACGGCCCGGTGGCGGCCGTGCCGCTGGTGAAGGCCGTCAGCGGCGTCGTGATCAGGAACCCGTTCGCCGGCCGGTGGGCCGAGGACCTCTCCCGCCTCACCGCTCCCAGCGCCGCCCTGGGTACCGCGCTCGGCCTGCGGGCCGCCGCGCTGCTCGGCGGGCGCGAGGTCCAGAGCTACGGCAAGGGCGGGATCGCCGGGCTGGCCGGCGAGCAGGAACACGTGGTCGCCTGCGTCACCACGGTCTTCGGCAACGCCCTGCGCGACGCGGTGGGCGGCGGCTCCGCCTGGATCAGCTCCGCGACCAAGACCGCCGCGGCCGGCACCAGCCTGGACGTCCCGCTCGCGTACAAGGACGAGGTGTACGTCCGTTCCCACTACGACGCGGTCAGCGTCGCCGTCACCGACGCGCCCCGCCCGGACGAACTCCTCATCTGCGCCGCCGTGGCCACCGGTGGCCGGCTCCACCACCGCGTCGGCGGCCTGAGCGTGGCCGAGGCCCGCGCCTCGGCCGGCGCCTGACCCGGCCGCCCCGCGCCCGGCGGTCCGGACCCGCCCGGCCGCGTCCGCCCTCGCCCGCCCCAGCCCGGCGACCCCCAGAAGGACCGATCCGTCAGAAAGGCCCCCGCATGTCCCGCCCGAGCGACCCGCCCAACACCCTCTACACGCAGGACGACTCGATCGCCACCACCCTGGGCCACCTGGCCCGCGCCCACCGCATCCTGGAGATGGAGGGCCACGGCGACATGTCCATGGGCCACCTCTCCTACCGCGACCCCCACGGCCGCGGCCTGTGGCTCAAGTGCGGCAACCTCGGCCTGGAGGAGGTCGGGGCCGCAGACCACATCCTCATCGACTTCGACGGCACCGTCCTGGAGGGCCAGGGCCTGCGCCACCTGGAGTGGCCCCTGCACGCCGAGATCATGCGCGCCCGCCCGGACGTGAACGTCGTCGGCCACTCCCATCCCTTCCACGCCACCGTCTTCGGCGCCAGCGACGCCCCGCTGGAGACCGTGCACAACCACGGCGCCTGGTTCGCCGAGCACGGCGTGCCGCGCTTCGACTCCACCAGCCACATCATCACCACCCCCGAACTCGGCAGGGAGGTGGCCGGAGTGCTGGGCGCCGCCGAGGCCGTCCTCCTGGCCCACCACGGCGTCGCCTTCGTCGGCCGGTCCGTCAAGGACGCCACCCTGGCCGGGATCTTCCTGGAGTGGTCGGCGAGGTTCCAGCTGGCGCTGGCCGCCTCCGGCCTGCCGTACGACGCCCCCGACCGGGAGGAGAGCGTCGAGAAGAACCGGCGCATCCACCCCGACCGGGCCCGGGACAACTACTGGATGTACTTCAACCGCAAGCTCGACCGGCTGGAGGGCGCGGCGGCCTGACCCCCCACCGCACGGCGTCCCCACCCCCCCGCACCCTTCCGCACCCACCCTCGTACGCGACACGCAAGGAGTTCACCAGCATGAGCATCCCGAAGACCTGCGCCGTGATCGGCGCCGGAAGCATGGGCCCCGGCATCGCCGCGCTGCTCGCCCGTTACGGCTCCGAGGTCCGGCTCAACGACGTCAGCCAGGAAGCGCTGACCCGCGCGGAGGCCGTCTGCGCCGGCGTGGTCACCCACCTCGACGAGCTGGACGTGCCGGTGACGCCCGGCGGCTCGGTCCTCTTCGAGGCCGACCTCGCCAAGGCCCTGGCCGGGGCCGACTTCGTCATCGAGGCCATCCCGGAGAAGCTCGACCTGAAGAAGACCGTGCTGGCGCAGATCGAGGCCGCCGTCGGCGACGACGTCATCATCGCCACCAACACCTCGGGCATCCCCATCTCGGACATGGCGGTGGCCCTCACCCACCCCGGCCGCTTCATCGGCATGCACTGGTCGAACCCGCCGCACCTCATCCCCATGATCGAGGTCGTCCGGGGACGTGACACCGCCGAGGACGTCGAGGCGCGACTCGTCACCATCGTCGAGTCCTTCGGGTTCGAGGCGGTGCGCGAGAAGGAGGTGCCCGGCTTCATCGAGAACCGGGTGCTGTACGCCGTGCTGCGCGAGTGCCTGGCCCTGGCCGAGGAGGGCGTGGCCTCCCAGCGGGACCTGGACACCTGCGTGAAGTGGGGCATCGGCTACAAGCTCGCCGTCATCGGCCCCATGCGCCTGCTGGACATGGCGGGTCTCGACATCTACGAGGCGGTCGGCAGCTACCTCAACCGCGAGCTGTCCACCGAGACGGGCGTCTCCTCCCTGGTCACCGACCTCACCGCGCAGGGGAAGCTCGGCATGAAGACCGGCGACGGCCTCTACTCCTACGGCGAGGGCGACGTCGCGGCGAAGCGCGCCCAGATCGTGCGCGGCCTGGTGAAGGTGAGGAAGGCCCTCTCCTCGATCGAACCGGTCTGAGCGCCGCGATGACGACCGCCGACCCCCACGGCCACGGGCATGGGTACGGCCACGGGCACGGCCACGGGCAAGGCCCTGGCAGCGAGCCGCCGCCCGTCACGGACGTCGCGTTCGTGGACGCGGGCGGGACGCGGCTGTGCGTCCGCGACCAGGGGCCCCGGGACTCCCCGGATCCCGCGGTGGTGCTGCTCCACGGCACCACCGCGAACCTCGGCGTCTGGGACGCCGTCGTGGCCGAGCTGGGCCCGGGCGTGCGGACGCTCGCCGTCGACCAGCGCGGCCACGGTCGCAGCGAACGGCCCCCCGGCGCCGGGTACGGCGCGGCCGAGTACGTCGCCGACGTCGCCGCGCTGCTGCGGGAGTGCGTCGAGGGACCGGCCGTGATCGCCGGACACTCGCTCGGCGCCCGCAACGCGGTCGTCCTCGGCGCCCGCCACCCCGAGCTGGTGGCCGGCGTGGTGGCGGTGGACTACACGCCGTACGTCGAGCCCGAGGTGCTCGACGCCCTGGACGCCCGGGTCCGGGGCGGCGACCGGGCCTTCGCCTCGGCGGCGGAGGTGGAGGGCTACCTGGCCGCACGCTACCCGCTGCTGCCCGCCGCGGCGGTCGCGCGCCGCCTGCGCTACGGCTACCGGCAGGTGGCGGACGCCTGGCGTCCGCTGGCCGATCCGCGTGCCATGCGGCTGACCGTCGAGGGCCTGCGTCGCGACTTCGACGCCGAGACCCGCGCCATCCGGGTGCCGGTCACGGTGCTGCGGGGGGAGCATAGCCGGATCGTGTCGCGGCGCGCCTTCGACGCGACGGTGGCGTCGCGGCCCGACTTCCGCGCCGTGCACCTGCCGGGTCTCGACCACTACGTGCCGGAGGAGGACCCGACGTCCGTGGCCCGCGAGATCCGCCGCACGCTCGACGCCGCTGCGAAGCCCCGAACCCGGTCCTGAGCCCGAAGACCTCAGCCAGAAGACCTGAGCCAGAAGACCTGAGCCCGAAGACCTGGAAGGAACGAGTTCATGCCCCTGAACATCAAGGATCTCGCCGTGCGCGCACGCGAGTTCGGCCCCGGCGAGCGCATCCCCGACCGGCTCGCCGCCGACCACGGCAACGCCGTGCCCGGGATCGAGATCAGCGGCGTCCCGGAGGGAACGGTCGAGCTGGCGCTCATCGTCCACGACCCCGACGCGCCACTGCCGAACGGCTTCACCCACTGGGTCGTCTACGGCATCGAGCCCACGGGGACCACCGCGAACGTGATGGCGGGCGCCGCCGGCTCCGGGCACCGCGAGGGCCCCAACTCCCTTGGCGAGAAGGCCTGGTCGGGCCCCCAGCCGCCGCCGGGCCACGGCGTGCACCACTACTATTTCTGGGCGTACGCCCTCGACGCCCCCGTCTCGGGCGAGCCGACGCGGGAGGAGTTCCTCGCCGCGTACGGCGAGCACGTCATCGAGCAGAACCGGCTCGTCGGCACGTACTCCGCCTGACGCACCGCGGATCACCATGAGCGAGGAAGGGCAGCACAAGGTGAGGGAAGGACGGGAACGCACTCCCGGAGTGGACAGTGCCCGACGGGTGCTGAGGGTCCTCCTCCTCTTCACCGGGAAGAGCACCGAGCTGAGCGTGGAGGAGATCGCCCGCTCCGTCGACATCTCGACGCCCTCCGCGTACCGCTTCCTCTCCCTGCTGCGGGAGATGGACATGGTCGAGGAGAGCGGCCGTGGCGGCTACGTGCTCTCGCCGCGCATGCTCCTGCTGGCGCGCAGCGCCGAGCAGACGTTCCCGGTGTCCACGCTGGTGCGCCCGCTGGTGGAGCGGCTCTCGCGCTCCACGGGGGAGGCCGCGCTCGTGATCCGCCGCGTCGGCGACTTCGCGACCTGCGCGGAGATGAGCCAGCCGGAGCACACCGTCCGGCTCTCCTTCGAGCCGGGGCACATCATGAGCCTGCACCGGGGCGCGGGGCCGAAGGTGCTGCTGGCGGCCCAGGGGGAGGTGTGGGCGCGGCGGTACTTCGAACGGCTGCGCCCGCCTCCGCCGGACGCGGAGCGCGACTCGGTGCTGTCGGAGCTGTCGGGCATCACGGCCCAGGGCTGGTCCGGGAGCGAGGGCGAGGTCGACGAGGGGGTGTGGGCGGTGGCCGCGCCGATCGTGGTCGCGGGCCAGGTGCTGGCCTCGGTGAGCGTGGCGGGCCCCCAGTACCGGATCGACGAGGAGCGCGGTCGGGACATCCTGCGTCAGGTGGTCGAGGGCGCCGCCGAGCTCTCCGAATCCCTCAGCACCTGGCGCCTCTGACCGGCCCCTGTCCGGTCACTGGCCCGCCACGCCCGCCGGCCCCCGCCGCGTCGTGCCGGCGGGCGTGGCGGCGAGCGGATCGGCCGTCGGCCGTCAGCCATCAGGCGTCGGCCGTCAGTCGTCGGCCGCCTCGCCGAGGGCACCGAGCACCATGCGCGTCACGTGGTGCACGTGGCCGTTTCCTACGCCCTCCCCGTCGCCCCCAACGCCCTCGCCGACACGCTCGCGCTCCCCGACCACCTCTGACGGCGCCGGCGTTCAGGGCGTGGCAGGGGCCGGGGCCGGACGGGAGGCGTGGGACAAGCGCAGGTGCCGGCCCCGCCACCGTCGTCCCAGGCCACGGTCGTGGCTGACGAGGACGACGGCGCCGGGGAAGTGTGCCAGCGCCTCCTGGAGGTCCTCGGCCAGGGCGGGGGAGAGGTGGTTGGTCGGCTCGTCCAGCAGCAGCACGTCGGCGGGCTCGCTCACCAGCCGCGCCAGCGCGAGGCGTTGGCGCTGCCCGGTCGACAGCTCCGTGACCCGCGCCTCCAGCCGGTCGGCGGCGAACAGCCCGAGCGCCAGCAGCCGTTCGGCGTGCTCCTCCGCCGGCCCGGGCCGGCCCCGGGCGAACGCGTCCAGCAGGCTCTCGCCGGGCCGGCCGGGCTCCGGCTCCTGCTCCAGGTACCCGACGCGCCCGCGCCGCAGCAGCCGCCCGCCGTCGGGCGCGAGGCGGCCGGCGAGGACGCGCAGCAGCGTGCTCTTGCCCGCGCCGTTCGGCCCGGTGACGAGCAGCCGGTCGCCCGCCGCGAGGGCGACGTCGACCGGCGCGAGCCTGCCGGCGACGGTGACGCCCTCGGCGTCGAGCAGTGGCCCCGTCACGAGTCCGCCGCCGGTCGGCGAGGCCGCGAAGCGCAGCGGCTCGGGCGGCTCGGGCACCGGGTCGGCGAGCAGGCGGCGCAGGCGTTCCTCGGCGTTGCGGACGCGGCTGGCCACGGACTGCTGCACCCGGCCGCCGGCCCGGTCGTACGCCATCTTGTTGCCGTCCCGCATCGCCCGGCCTGGCGCGACGCGGCGGGCGGTGGTCTCGGTGGTCTGCCGCAGCCGCGCCACCTCCTCGCGCCAACGGGCGTGGTCCGCTTCCCAACGGCGCCGGGCCGCGGCCCGCTCGGCGAGGTAGCCGCCGTAGCCGTTGCCGTAGCGCACGACCTGGCGCCGGTCGGCGTCCACCTCCAGCAGGCTGGTGGTGACGCGTTCGAGGAAGACCCGGTCGTGCGAGACGGCGACGGTCGTGCCGCGCCGGGTGCGCAGGTGGTCCTCCAGCCAGACCAGGGCGGCGTCGTCGAGGTGGTTGGTCGGCTCGTCCAGCAGCAGCACCTCGGGTCCCGAGGCGAGGAGGGACGCCAGGCGGAGCCGGACCTGCTCGCCGCCCGAGAGGCCGCCCACCGTCCGGTCGCGGGGGAGGGAGCCGAGGCCGAGGCCGTGCAGGGCGCGTTCGACGCGGGCGTCGGCGTCGTAGCCGCCGCGCAGCTCGAACGACGTCAGCAGCTCGCCGTAGGCGGCGAGGGCGGTGTCGTCGCCGCCGGCCATGGCCGCCTCCAGGCGGCGCATGCTGGCTTCCATGGCGCGGAGTTCGCCGAGGGCGCGGTCGACGACCTCCTGGACGGTCGACCGTGGCGGCAGCCGCTCCTCCTGGGCGAGGTAGCCGATGCCGCCGGCGGCCTGCCGGACGACCTCGCCCTGGTCGGGCGCGCGGCGCCCGGCCAGCAGGCGGAGCAGGGTGGACTTCCCCGAGCCGTTCTCCCCGGTGACGCCGACGCGTTCGCCGGCGTGGACGGCGCAGGTGACCCCGTCAAGAACGGGGCGGCCGTGGTACGAGACGGTGACGGCGAGGGCCGTGAGCTGGGTGGGCACGAAGGATCTCCGAAGCGTGCGGGGACGGCGCGGCCGTCCGGGTCCGGGGGGCCGGGGGGACGCTTCGGAAGAGCATCGGCAACTCCACTAGTGCGACAGCTGTAGCGTTAGAATGCTGTCATGTCCCCCGGCACCGAGCAAGCGCCGCCCGCTGTGACGCCCGCCACGGCCCGGCGCCGCCCCGGCGGGCGCAGCGCCCACGTCCGCGCCCGGGTCCACGACGCGCTGCTCGCGCTCCTCGTCGAGCAGGGCTTCGACGCCCTCACCGTCGACGCGGTCGCCACCCGTGCGCGGGTGCACCGGACGACGGTGTACCGGCGCTGGCGCGACGTCGGCGGCCTGCTCGCCGACGTGCTGGACGCCGCCGGGGACGATGACTGGCGGCCCGCCGACACCGGCAGCCTCCGGGGGGACCTGACGGCGCTCAACGAGGAGGTCCACGCGGCGCTGACCGTCGAGCCCTCCGTCACGGGGGCGCTGATCGCCGCCTCGTTCCGCTCGACGGAGGCCGCCCGCGCGCTGCGGCGCTTCTGGGAGGACCGGTACGCCCGCTGCGAGGTGATCGTCGAGCGCGCCGTCGCGCGCGGGGACGCCCCGGCGGGCTCGGACCCCCGCGCGGTCCTGCTGGCCGCGACGTCGCCCGTCTACCACCACGCCGTGCTGCTGCGCACCCCGCCCGAGCCGACCCTCCCCGCCGTCGCGGCCCACGCGGCGGCCGTGGCCGCGACGGCGGGCGCGTTCCTGCCCGAGGGCGGCCGGGCCTGACACGCGGGGCGGGCGGGCGGGACGCCGTGCGGTGATCGGCGGCTCGGGTGGTCGGCGGCCGTCGGCGGCTCAGGTGGTCGGGCGGCGGGGGAGTCCGAGGTGGAAGCGGAGGAGACGGGCGCGGTCGGGGCCGAGCAGGCCCTCGGCGGCACGCAGCCGCGCGGCGAGCGCGTCGGCGACGGGCCCGTGCGGCATCGCGTAGGTGGTGGTGGCCTAGTACGTGAGCCAGTTCGCGAGGTCGGTGCGGGCGCGGCGGCGGATCGCGGGCGAGGGGTCGGCGACGAGGTCGAGGTCGGTGAGCAGCCGCGTCCACGTGTCCCGCGCGTGCAGCAGCCGGTACGCGGCGGTGCGGACGTGCGGCGGCCCGCCCGGGGCGAGGAGCGCGCGCAGGCGCGTCCGGTCGAGGCCGGACGCGTGGGGGCGCAGCGCGGACGTGACCTGCCGGACGACGGCGCCGGATGCGTCGGTCAGCATCGGCGCGAGGGTGTCGGGGTCGGCCGCCCCGAGGCGGCGCAGCGCGCGCACGGCCTCGGCCCGCCCGCGCGGGCGCGGGTGGTCAAGAAAGGCACGGACGAGGCCGGCGTCGTCGGCGGTTCCGGTCTCGCCGAGGCCCGCGAGGGCGCCGGGCTCGGGGGCGGGCGACGCGGCCAGGCGCCGGTAGTGCGCGGCCGGGTCGAGGCCGGTGGGGCGCAGCACGGCCCGAGCCACCTCCCGCACCACCGGGTTGCGGTCGGCGAGCGCGGCGACGGCGGGCGCGACGTCGCCGTGGCGGGCGAGCGTGTGGACCGCCTCCGCCCGCACCGACGCGGTGCCGCTGCCCAGCAGCGGCCTGACCCGTTCGACGGTCCCGGCCGCCACCGCCGTCCGCACCGCCGCCTCGGCGCACCGGAGCCGCGTCGGCAGGTCGCCGTCGTGGGCGGCGGCGCGGAGCATCGCCGTCAGGTCCAGCCGGCCGACGGCGAGCGCGGTCAGGTGCGCGGTGCGACGGGTGCGCCAGTCCGGGGCGGCGAGGGCGGCGGCCAGCACCTCCTCGGGTCCCTCCCGCAGCACGGCCTCGACGCGGTCGGCCAGCCAGCGGCCCTGACGCCGCTCCCACAGCGCCAGGGCGACCGGCGCCGTCGCGAGCAGGACGACGGCGGTGGGTTCGTCGAGGCGCTCGTCGAACGCGGCCCGCGCACGGTCACGGACGCGGGGCACCCAGTCGGCGGCCCGCAGCGCGAGCGCCGGCAGGGCCAGCGGCTCGTCGAGCTCGGCCAGGTGCGCGACGACGACGTCACGGACGAAGCCGTCGGGGTGGAACGAGGCGACCACGAGTCCGAGCGGCGACGGGTCGCCTCGCAGCAGCCGCCGCGCCGTGGCCAGCGACCAGCGCGGCGCCCGCCACCACGCGCGGCGCGTCGCCACGTCGAGGGCGAGCCACAGGCGTGGGGAGGCGCGTGCCAGCAGCCGTTCCGCTTCGGCGAGCACCGCCGGGTCGCCGTCACGGTCGACGGCCAGCAGGTGGGCCGCCAACTCCTCAGCCGACCCGCGCTCTCCCGACTCGACGGCCGCCGCCACCTCGCGCAGCCGTGACGCGGTCGGCCGCTCGGGCAGGTGGTCCTCGTGCAGGGAGGACGGCGAGCGGTGGGTGCGGAGCCGCCGCAACAGGCGCAGCCGAGGACTGTCGAGCACGGCGTTCCTCCCGTTTCTCCGGCGCGGCCGGGTGCCGGCCCGGCCGCGCCCGGAACGGGGCGGGGCGGGGCGGGACTTGAGGATTTCCGCGACCCCCGGCCCGTGCAAGGGAGTTTCCCGGGCACCGGGGCGACGCGCCGCTATGCCGTTACGCCGCGCCCGACCGCCCGGAGACCACGTGGTCGATCGCGGCGGCCAGGACGTCCATGCCCGCGTGCAGTTCGTCCTCCGTCACCGTCAGCGGCGGCGCGATGCGGAAGATGCCGCCCATGCCGGGGAGTTGGACGATGTTGAGGTGCAGGCCCCGGTCGAGGCACGCGCGGGTGACGGCCTGCCCCAGCTCGTGGGCGGGCGCCTTGCTCCGCCGGTCGGTGACCAGCTCCAAGCCCTGGAGCAGGCCGCGCCCGCGCACGTCGCCGACGACCTCGTACCGCTCGCGGAGCTCGGTGAGCCGCGCCGTGAGCTGCTCCCCGAGCTCCGCCGCGCGGGCGACGAGGCCGTCGCGTTGGATCACGCCGAGCACAGTCGCGCCGACGGTCGCCGCGAGCGGGTCGGACACGTGCGTGGTGAAGAAGAGGAACCCCCGCTCGTGGCAGCGCCGCTCGATGTGGTCGCCCGTGAGGACCGCCGCCACGGGCAGGCCGGCGCCGAGGGTCTTGGAGAGCGTCAGGATGTCGGGGACGACGCCGTCGCGTTCGAAGGCGTACATCGTGCCGGTGCGGCCGAGGCCGGTCTGGGCCTCGTCGAGGACCAGCAGCATCCCGCGCTCCTCGCACAGCTCCTTCAGCCGGGCGAGGTAGCCGGGCGGCAGCTCGATGATGCCGCCCGAGGACAGGACGGGCTCCACCAGGCACGCGGCGAGGCTGCCCGAGGACTGCTGGTCCACCAGCGCGAAGCCGTACTCCAGCTCCGCCCGCCAGTCGTGGGAGCCGTCGGCGGCGCGGAACGGCGAGCGGTAGGCGTTGGGCGTCGGCAGGACGAAGTTCCCCGGGGTCGGCGGGCCGTGGCCACGGCGCCCGGCCGAGAACGTCGCCGAGCCCGCGCCGTGGCTCATGCCGTGCCAGGAGCGGTCGAACGACACGATCTCGTAGCGGCCGGTGTACAGCTTGGCGAGCTTGAGCGCCGCCTCGTTCGACTCGGCCCCGGTGGTCAGCAGCAGCATCCTGCGCAGCTCGGGCGGCAGGGTGGCGGCCAGCGCCTCCGCGAGGTCGACGACGGGGCGGCTGAGCATGCCGCTGAAGAGGTGGTCCAGGCGCCCGACCGCCGTCGAGACCGCCGCGACGACGTCGGGGTGGGAGTGGCCGAGCACGGAGGACATCTGCCCGGAGGTGAAGTCGAGGATCGGCGCGCCCGCCTCGTCGTACACGTACGTGCCGGCGGCGCGCTCGATGACGCGCGGGGTGAACGAGGCCCCGTAGCGGATCAGCAGGCGGTCGGCGGCCTCCCAGAACTCGGTGTCCATGTGCGTTCACCCTCCAACGTCTGGAACAAGTAGTTCGAGCAGAGCAAGCAGAGCATGGAGAGCGAGCAGAGGAAAGCGGGCTGGGACGGCGGGATCCGAGACGGGAGCGTACGATCGTACGCTCCGGAGCGTACGATCGTACGCATGGTTGACTACTTCGCCGGGGACCCCCGCACCCACCACGAACGCATGCTCGCCGGTGACCTGTACGTGGCCGACGACCCGCAGATCATCGAGGCGATGGGCCGGGCGGCCCGGCTCTCCGCCGCCTACCAGGCCGCGTACGTCGAGGACCAGGAGGCCGCGCTGTCCGTGCTGACCGACCTGCTCGGCGGCCTCGGCCAGGACGCCCACGTCCGCCCTCCGCTCTTCGTCGACTACGGCAGCCACCTCACCATCGGGGCCCGCACCTTCGTCAACTTCCACCTCACCGCCCTCGACGTGGCGCCCATCCGCATCGGCGAGGACTGCCAGATCGGCCCCAACGTGCAGCTGCTGACCCCCACCCACCCGCTGGAGCCCGCGCCGCGCCGCGCCAAGCTGGAGGCGGCCCGGCCCATCACCATCGGCGACAACGTGTGGCTCGGCGGCGGTGTCATCGTGCTGCCCGGCGTCACCATCGGCGACGACAGCGTCGTCGGCGCCGGCTCCGTCGTCACCCGGGACGTCCCGCCCGGCGTCCTCGCGGTCGGCAACCCGGCCCGCCCCGTCCGGCAGCTGTAGGGGAGGGGAGGCGCACGTGGCCACCGGATACACCGACCCCGAGCGGCGCGACCGCATCATCGACGCCGCCCTCGACCTGGTCGCCGAGCAGGGCGTCGCCGGGATCTCCCACCGCAAGGTCGCCGCGCGGGCCGGCGTGCCGCTCGGCTCGATGACCTACCACTTCGACGGCATGGCGGAACTGCTGCGCGAGGCGTTCACCCGTTTCGTCGACGACCGGGCCACCGCGTTCGAGGAGCACCTCGCCCCCGCGACGACACCCGCCGAGGCCGCCGAGGCCGTGACCGACGCCATCCACCACATCGCCGTGGGCGACCAGCGGGCGCTGGTCCTCACGCTGGAGCTGTACACGCTGGCCGCCCGCGAGCCCGCCTTCCGGGAGCTGACCCACGGCTGGATGGCCCGCAGCCGCCGCTGCCTGGCACGCCACTTCGACGCCGACACCGTCCGCCAGCTCGACGCCCTCATCGAGGGCCTGTCGATCCACCGGGCCCTCGACACCGCCCCCCACTCCCGGGACCTCACCGCCCGGGCCGTCGCCCGCGTCACGGCGGGCACGCCGTAAACCGGTCGACAGCGGTCGCGGGGGTGGGGAGACTGCCCCGCATGTCACTGCGCTTCCACGAGATCGCCGAGGGCGACCACCGGCTGCTCAACCCGTTCAGCGAGGAGAAGTTCGACCTCCTCGCCCGGATCTGCCGCCTCGCCGCGGGCCAGCGGGTCCTCGACCTGGCCTGCGGCAAGGGCGAGATGCTGGCCCGGTGGGCGGAGCGGTACGGCGTCAGCGGCACGGGCGTCGACCTCAGCGAGGTCTTCGCCGAGGCGGCCCGCGCCCGCGCCGCCGAGCTGGGCGTCGCCGAACGGGTGACGATCGAACAGGGCGACGCGGGCGCGTACCGGGCGGAGCCGGCGGCCTACGACGTGGTGGCGTGCATCGGCGCCACCTGGATCGGCGGCGGGCTCGCGGGGACGTTGGAGCTGATGCGCCCGGCGCTGGCCCCCGGCGGGCTGCTGCTCGTGGGCGAGCCGTTCTGGCACGAGGCCCCGCCGCCCGGCGCGTACGAGTCGATCGGCGCGGGGCCCGAGGACTACGTCGAGCTGGTGGGGACGCTGGACCGCTTCGAGGCGGCGGGCTGCGAGCTCGTCGAGATGGTCCTCGGCGACCTCGACGAGTGGGACCGCTACGCCGCCTCCCAGTGGCTGACCGTCGACGACTACCTCACGGCCCACCCCGACGACCCGGAGGCGGCCGAACTCCGCGCCTGGTCGGCCCACGCCCGCCGCTCGTACCTGGCGTACACGCGCCGGTACTGCGGCTGGGGCGTGTTTGTTCTGCGCGTGCGCTAGGACCCGCGAGTCAACCGATGGGCCGCGCGTCGTGCGCCGCCGCAATAGCGTCGATGCGCGCCGCGAGGTCGAAGTCGGCCTCTGTGAGCCGGTGACCCGCGTCATGCGTGGTGATCCCGAACCGCACCGTGTCCCACCGCAGATCGATGTCCGCGTGGTGCCCGATCAATCGCTCAACGTCTGCGACGTGCACGATCATCGCGACGCCGCCGTGATACCGGATGCCGAACGATCGCGTGATCTCGTGCCCGGACCTCACCCATCCCGGGAGCGCCCGCAGCCGCTCTTCGATCTCCGTATCGCTCAGCGGCACTGGACTGTCAGCCACGTCGTCCCCCCTCGCTGATCGGTGCGAGCACCTCGGTCAGGTCGTCACCAGCAGCCGTATCCTGCCACGGCCTCATGGCGCGCTCCAGGGCACTCAACTCCCGCCGCATCCTGACTGACCTGGTGTCCACGGCGATGGCGGCGGCTTCCCGCGCGATGTCCACGGCTTGGTCGGGGTCCTGAGCGCGCGCGGCTGCGGTGGCCTGGCGTGCCAGGTACACGCCACGGTCCCGTCGTGCCGTCTCAGGTACCACGTCCAGCACCTGCGACCAGAGCGCGCCCGCCTCCTCACTCAACCCGAGCCGTCCGTAGCAGGTGGCCCGCTGCACCTCCAGGTAGTTCGCCGTGCGACGGCAAGCATTCCCCCACGGAATGTCGTCGTCCACCCGTGGCACCAGCGCCTCCGCCTGGTCAAGCAGGGCATCGACGGCCCGGCGGTCACGCGACAGCGATGCCCCGTGAGCCTGCTGCTGGAGAGCTAGGACGCGGACTTTCGGCACCAGAGCGCGAGGATGAGCGAGCGCGGCCTCGCACAGGTCGACAACGCCGAGGCCGTCGCCGAGGTCGGTACGGACCTGGGCCTGATTGACGAGGCTGTAGCCGATCAGCTGAGGGTCGCGGGAGCGCATGGCGACCTCCTGTGTGACGCCGCGCCAGAATGTCGCCGCTCCGAGGTCTCCGGCGTCCTGGTAAAGCCACCCGACCAGTGCGGCGTATGCGGCGCCGACGCGCAGCAGACCGCGCCGGGTTTCCCCGGCGGCTGCCCTGATCAGGCGGTCGATGAGCTCGTACTGGGCGGACACTGTGCCGATCAGGTCGTGAGGGCCAAGCATCATGTCCGCCCGGTAGTGCCCCTCCAGTTGTTTCTCGAAGTAGGTGATGAGCGCTGGGTCAACATGTCGTTCAGGGATGGGCCCGGCGGTGAGTGCTGCGGCGGTTGCGGTGACGAAGGATCGGCGCTTCACGTCGTCCTCCCGTTCCGGTGTGGCGTCCTGCCGAACCCATCCGTCCGGGATCTCGAAGCCGAGGTCCTCCGGCCATCGGCCGAACGCGGCGTGGAGGGCGGTGGCGTAGTCCTCGCGTGGCCAGCCTGGTTTGGGAGACTCCCACCGCCGCCACGTGCGTGGTGAGACCTCGAAGTATGGATCATCAAGGGCCTTGCGTCCTGCGGCTGATACTTCCCTTGCAGCGACCTCTCCGGATCGCCACCCGCGCTTCAGACGGGCGGCTCTCAGAGTGTCGTTGCTAGGGGCACTCGCATTGTGAGACGTCATGGTTCGCGCTTCCGAGCGTGGCCGCAAAGTGGCCGCGAAATGGCCGTCAGCCGGCCTAGTTGGAGGGCAGTATGCCCTCCGATCATCCCTGTATGGCTACCGGATGTACTTCCTTCGTGGCGGCACGGCAATGACGAGCGAGACGCGGCCTCATGTCGCCTCGTCCCTGCCTGTGTGGTTGCCGCCGTCTGATGTCTCCGCGCGACGCGTCGCGTGCGGTCTGTGGTGGGACGCCGTCAGAGTCCCGCAGGACATCGGCGCTGTCGTGCTGGGGGCGTTGGCGGGGCGGTCGGGGCCGGTGGTCGGTGACCGGTGTGACGGTGTCTTCAGTTGGCTGGTCGCGCCGGGTGCGGCCGATGGCTGGCGCGACACCCTGCCGGTGGAGGTGTACGGCGTCGCGTGCCGTCTACTCGTGCCGTCGCTGGGCGCATGCCCCACTCGGTGGGTGGAGTGGCTGGTTCAGCCGGAGCCGGGGTGGGACTGCCTGACCGACCCGGGCCTGTTGCACGCGGCGCTCACCGCCGCCGTTGTCTGTCGGGCGCGGCCGAGGTCGGGGCGGTGAGTGGGATGGTGCCGTTCTGCGGCTGGTGTCGGACGGTGCTCGGGGAGCTGGTCGTGGTCGGGTTCGTCGAGGCGAACTCCGGGCCTGGCTGGTCCCGCCACGCCTGTGGCGGGTGCGTGGACGCGTTCGGGATCGTGCCGGCCGACGAACAGCCGGTCGGGTGGCGTGGTGAGGTCACCTACCGGCCGACGGTGGGAGCGGTCCGGTGATCGGGGATCTCGGCGGCAACGGTAAGGAGGTGTTGCGGGACGTGGCGCATCCGTGGGTCGGGCGGCGGGTCGTCCATCCGGCCAGTGGGCGGACGGGGCGGTTGGGGCTGGTCATGCAGCACCTGCACTACGACGTCCTGGGCCGCGAGAAGCTGCTGTGGACCGAGGCGCACGTCCGACGCCTCGACGGCTCCGGCTGGGAATGGCGCTTCAACCTCGACGACCTCACACCCGCCGACGAACACCAGAAGCAGCGACCGGGCCCGGCCGGAGGCGCCGGCCGAAGACCGCCGTCGTAGAAGGATCCCGGCCGCCCCCCTGGCGGGGTGGCCGGGCAAGTCCCCCGACCGGACCAGCCCCGAGCGGCCAAGCGGCGCGCCGCCGCTCCCGCCCCGGTCCGCCCCTTCGCTGGGGTGCCGCAACGCGGTGAGGGACACCCGCCCACCCCGGGACAGCTGATTCACACCCACAACCCCCGGGGTGGGCGGACCACCAAGACCCCCGCCCGGCCGAACGCCTCCCCGGCCGCGCGGGGACGCCGCCCGCCCCGCCAATCCCCCGTACAGGCCGGGGCGGGCGGCACCACCCCCCATCCCGTCCACCAGAAGAACAGCCGCGCGCCCGGAGCGCGGTCCTCGGCTCGTCGGGCGTCAACGAGCCCCCTGGGCGTCGCGGGAGCGGAGTCGCTACGGGTAGAAAGGAGGGAGGTGACAGGAATGCCCGATCCGATCAACGGCCATGACGTCGGCGGAGACGAGATCGTCACCCTGCCGGACGAGGGCAAGGACGACGACGAGCAGGACGGCGATGGCAAGTAACGCTGTGGACCCGAGCGAGCCGCCGCGTCCGGTGGACCTGATCCTGCGGACGTTGCCGGACCGGCAGCCCGCGTCGCGCTGGTGCGGGAAGCACCCGAGGCCGCGCACGGCCCGCGTGCTGCGGGCGGCGTGGGTGTGCCGGGACTGCGTGCGGGAGGCGTCGCTCGGCTCCTGAGAACAGGTCGGTATCCGAGAGCCGGTCACCCGCCCCCGTCGGTCATGGCGGCGGGGCGGGATGCCGTCCCGACCAGCGGGCGAGGCCGGCCGGCTGGCCGGTGACCGGCTAGACGATCAGTTCCAAGGGGTTCAGTGGTCGTATGCGGTGAGTGCCCGCATGACCGGCTGCCGGTGTGACCGTTGTGCCAGATGGCGGCGGTGAGCGCGAGGACGCGCCGCAGGACGCGGACGGCTACTGACGTTGGACTCCCTCGTCGCATGCGCGCAGACGATGTCCTGACACCGATCATTTATGTGCCGTGCGTCTGCGGGCCCGTTCCCTGGCCTCCTCGATCAGCGCGTCAGCGACCAGCAGTCGCGGCAAGAGGTCCGGTTCGAGTGTCATCGCGCGGAAGACGAGCGCGACGGTCACGTCGTGGTCGGGCCGGTGCACGATCTCGACGGGGTCGGAAGCCCGGATGTCTCCCGGCTCGATCACGCGCAGGTAGGCGCCCGGCACCGCGGCCTGGGTGAACCGCTTGATCCAGCCCTCTCGCTGAAGCCAGCCCTGGAACGTCGCGCACGGGATCCGCGCGCACGACACCTCAAGGACCACGTCCGGCCCGATGCGCCACCGTTCGCCGATCAGGGCGCCGTTGACGTCGAGGCCGAGGGTCGTGAGGTTCTCCCCGAAGACGCCGTTGGCGAGCGGCCTGCCCAGCTCGGCCTCCCATCCGTCGAGATTCTCGCGGGCATAGGCGTAGACGGCCTGGTCGGTACCGCCATGGTGCTTCACGTCGTAGACGCGGTCGCCTACGAGACCGACCTCGCCCGTGCCCTTGGGTCCGGGCGTGATGACGGCAACCGGGCCGTCAACAGGCCGCTTGTCGATGCCTGTCGCGCTGAGGCCCTTCCACGGGTTGGGTCGGGGCTTGCCGACATTGACGGAGAGCAGCTTCATGCGCGCGACGGTACGGGTCCTCTGCACGCCGGGGCGACCCATTTCCCTGCCAACCCCATGGAATCGATCATCCAGAGCAGTTCGACGCGGTCGCGGTACGGGCGTCACCGCGCCGGGGGCGGGCCCTCCTGCGGCCGGCCGGCGACGCCGGGGCGCCGCTGCCAGGGCCGGGGCCCCGACGGCGGCCGGTACTCGACGCCGAGCGCGTCGAGCCGCGCGTAGTGGGCCGCGCCCATCCGCCGCTCGAAGTCGGCGACGTCCCGCTCGGCGGGCGGCGGCAGGGGACGCCAGGCGACCTCGGCGAAGGCGGCCAGGCGCGGGAAGGCCATGTAGTCGACGACACGGGCGCTGTCCATGACCTCGGTCCAGACGTTGGCCTGGACGCCGATGACGTGCGCCGCCTCCGCCTCGCTGAGGACGTCGGGCACCGGCTCGAAGCGGTAGACGTCCCGCAGGGTCCGCACGTGCGCGATCGGGGTGGGCTCGTCGGGCCCGCCGGCCTGCCGCCAGTCGAGGTAGGTGTGCTGCTCCGGGCACATCACGACGTCGTGGCCGGCGCGCGCCGCTGCCACGCCGCCCGCGTAGCCCCGCCAGGACGAGACCACCGCGCCCGGGGCCAGACCGCCCTCAAGGATCTCGTCCCAGCCGACGAGCCTGCGGCCCCGCTCGGCCAGCCAGCGGTCGAAGTGGCGCACGAACCAGCTCTGGAGCTCGTCCTCGTCGCGCAGGCCCAGCTCCCCGATGCGCCGTTGCGCGGCGGGGCTGGCGCGCCACTGGTCCTTGACGCACTCGTCGCCGCCGAGGTGGACGTAGGGGGAGGGGAAGATCTCCAGCACCTCGGTGAGGACGTTCTCGTAGAACGCGAGCGTCGCGTCGGAGACGTTGAGCGCGTGGGGGTTGATGCCCCAGCCGTCCCACGGGTCGAGGGAGGCGGTGTCGACGACGTCGGCGTTGCCGAGCTCGGGGTGGGCGGCGATGGCGGCCTGGGAGTGGCCGGGCACGTCGATCTCCGGGACGACCGTCACGTGGCGCGCGGCGGCGTAGGTCACGATCTCGCGCAGGTCGTCGCGGGTGTAGAAGCCGCCGTGCGGACGCTCGTCGAACGGGGCGTCGTCGCCGAGACCGACCCGGCTGCGGGCGCGCCAGGCGCCCACCTCGGTGAGCCGGGGGTACCGCTCGATCTCGATCCGCCAGCCCTGGTCGTCGGTCAGGTGCAGGTGCAGCACGTTGAGCTTGTGGGCGGCGAGGAGGTCGACGTAGCGCAGCACGCCGTCCTTCGGCATGAAGTGGCGGGCGACGTCCAGCAGCATGCCGCGCCAGGAGAAGCGGGGCGCGTCCGCGATCCGCACCGGCGGCACCCGCCACGGGCCGTCGCGCAGCGGGGCGCGGCGGAAGGCGTCGGGGCCCAGCAGCTGCCGGAGGGTCTGCGCGCCCCAGAAGACGCCGGCCGGGCCGCCGCCCTCGATCAGCACGCCGGAGGCGTCGGCGAGGAGCTCGTACGCCTCGGTGCCGCGCGCCGCGAGGCGGTCGACGACCCGCAGGGTGACGGCGCCGGCGTGGGCGGTGGCGTGTGGAGAGGAGGCCGGCGCCAGGGGGAGGCCCGTCGCCGCGCCGAGCGTGGCGGTGAGCCAGCGGGCGGCGGTCCCGCTCGCCTCGTCCGCGACGACGCGGGTGCCGGGTCCGAGCACGAACGGGCCGTCCTCCGAGGGACCTGCGCGGAACTCCAGGGGCGCGGGAACGAGATCCATGGGGCTGACCTTTCGGCTGGAGACCACGGCGAGGGTAGAGGCGTATTCGGCCACCAACAAGAGGCCACGGCCCCGAGGCGCCCCGGGGGAGGGGAGACTGGTCGGCATCATGTCCGAGCTCACGTCCGACCTCGCATCCCGGCCGCGGACCCGCGCGCCCCACCCCGTGCGGGCGGCGGCGCGGCTCGTCCTGTCGGCCTGGGGGCGCCTGGCGCTGTTGGCGTTGGTCCTGGCGGCGGGCGCCGTCACCGCCGCCGTGGTGGGGGTGGACCGCCTGCTGGACCTCGGGGACGGCCCCGGCACCCCGGGCGTCGGCGCCGGGTTCCTGTTCGTGGGGCTCTACGCGGTGGGCACGCTCGCGTTCGTTCCCAAGCCGGCGCTCAGCGCGGGCGCCGGCGCCCTCTTCGGCTTCGGCGCGGGGCTGCTGGTGGTCGCCGTGGGCACCACGCTGGGCGCGCTGCTCGGCTTCACCGCCGGGCGGCTGCTCGGGCGGGACGCGCTGCGGCCGTTGCTGCTGCGGTCGAAGGCCCTCGCGACGCTGGAACGGCGCGTGTCGGACCGTGCCTTCGCCAGCGTCCTCGTGCTGCGCCTGCTGCCGGTCGTGCCGTTCGCGGCCGTCAACCTGAGCGCGGCGCTGTCGCGGATGCGGTGGGTGCCGTTCGCGCTCGCGACCCTCCTCGGCACGCTGCCGGGGAACGCGGCCTGGGTGCTGGCCGGCTCCTCGGCGACCGAGCCGTCGTCCCCGCAGCTGTGGATCCCCGCCGCCGCTGCCGTTCTGGTGGGGCTGGTGCCCCTCGTGCGTTCCGTCCTCCGCAGCCGCAGCCGCAGCCGCAGCCGCAGCCGCAGCCGCGGCGGGCGCCGGTAGCGGGCGCCGGCAGCGGGCGCCACGGTCAGGGGCGGACCGCGCCATGGCCGGCCCGTCCTCGCGTCAGCCGTCAGCCGGCTCCGGACGATGGATGCCGCGTGGACGGTAGCCGAGGGCGTCGGCGACGCCCGCGAGGTCTGCCAGGAGCCAGACGACGGCCAGCCACATCTCGGTGCCCTGGAGGCCCGGCACGGTCGCCGAGGCGCCCGAGGTGGTGGGGTGCGGCGCCTGGAAGCCGAAGCCCCGGCCGTCGGTCCAGTGGCCGAGGGCGTCGGCCAGCAGCGTGCGGGCGAGCGCCGTGACCTCCTCGGTCCGGTGGCCGGTTTCACGGGTCAGCCACAGCGGGTGGGCGATGTCCAGGATGTTGCAGGCGTTCTGCCGCTCGGGGCGGGTCCACCGCGGCTCGCGGGCGTGTTCCAGCACGGTGTCGACCACCCGCTCCGGGTGCGGCACCGGCAGGCCGAACTGGGCGAACGTGCCACGCGAGGCGCGGTAGAAGCCGTTGACGACCTGGAGCAGGCCGTCGGTGGGGCGCGGCGCGCCCCACAGGCCGGTCCGCGGGTCGGCGTGGCACAGCAGCCAGCCGAACAGCGCCTCGAACGCGCCGGGGCGGCCCGGCGCGCCGAGGCGGCGGTTCCACAGGAACGCGGTGCCCAGGGTGTCGACCCAGGCGCCCGCGTGCCAGGCGCGATCGCGCCACGGCTGGCGTTCCAGGCCGGCCACCACCTCGGCCGCCTCCGCCTCGGCCACCACGTGGACGGGGGCGGCGAAGCCGCTGCCGAGGAGGTCGAGGGCGTAGCCGACGCACAGCACGTGGTAGGCGCCGTCGTCGTCGAAGAGGCCGGCCTCGGGGAGGCGTTGGGAGCCGTCGGGCAGCAGCGGGCCGACCATGCCGGTGGCGGGGTCCTGCCAGGAGCGCAGCCGCCGCACCTGCTCGTCGGCCGGCAGCTGGGGCGGTGCGTGGCCGAGCAGCAGGTCGGCGATCTCGATCGCGTCGCACTGGGCGCGCACGGTGGGGGCGGCGCCGGGGGTGTCCGTGAACGCGCCGCCCAGCGCGCCCGGGTCGAAGCGGTGGGCCAGGATCTCCTCGGCCTGGGAGCGCGCCCGGTCGGCGAAGGAGGCGGCGGCGCCGGCCAGGTCACCGTCGGCCGTGGTCCGGGCCGTGGCCTGGGCCGCGCCCCCGGCCGGGGACGTCGTCGGGGACGTCGCCGGGGAGGTGACCGCGGGGCGCAGTTCCGGGACGCGCCAGCGCAGCACCCTCGCGGGGTTGCCGCCGACGACCGCGCCCGCCGGGACGTCCTTCGTGACCACGCTGCCCGCGCCGATGACGGAGCGCTCGCCGACGGTGACCCCGTCCAGCACGACGACGTGGGACCCGATCCACACGTCGTCGCCGACGCGGATGCCCCGGGAGGTGGTGGGCTGACGGAAGACCTCGGTCTCGGGGTCGGACACGGTGTGGTTGAACGCGAGGAGCGAGGTGTGGGCGCCGATGCGGACCGCGTTGCCGAGGTCGATCTCGCCGCGCACGACGGTGTAGGCGTTGATGGTGCAGTCACGGCCGGCCCGCAGCGCGCCGGTCAGGTACGCGCCGGCGGCGACGTAGCTGCGGGGCCCCAGCCGCAGCTCCTCGTTCTGCACCGAGGCGAGTTCGGAGACGAAGCAGTCCTCGCCGAAGGAGTAGCCGGGGTTGCGTCCGGTCAGCCGGCGTTGGAGCGCGAGCTGCCGGGCGCGGTCGTCCTCGTCGCCGTCGAACCAGTAGAGCCAGGGAGAGTAGTCGAGGCGACGCCGGTCGAACGGCGTGTCGTCCTGGGTGGCTTCTGTGTCCGTCATCTCGTCCGTTCCGATGGCTGACCGTGTGACGGCGGGCGGTGTCGCATCACTGTACGGGCCGGATCTCGGACGCCCGGCGGCGGGCGGCCAACGGGGCGGCCCACGGCGGCGGCTCAGCGGGCGCCGGCCGCGTCCCGGAGAACGAGGCTGCGGAGGGCCGCGAGGTAGTCGGCGCGGGCGGCGTCGTACCGCTCGACCAGCGGGTCGCGGATCCAGCCGCCGACCAGGTCGCTCCATCCGGCGGTGTTCATGGTCGTGTCGAGGATCCGCCGGATCTCCGCCTCCGGGATCCTGCCGCTCTCCCGCAGGCAGAACTCCAGGAGCTCCCGCTCCTCGTACGCTCCCCGCTCCTCGTGCTCCCGCTCCTCCTCGATGGCGTCCCACCGGGTGAGGTGGTCCCACGCGACCCACGCGGCGTCGTGGGCGGGGTGGTCGCAGTGCTCGGCGTTCCCCGGGCACCAGCCCTTCTCCAGCGACGCCAGCGCCGACCGGAGGACGGCTCGCCGCAGGGCGCAGCGCTCCAGCTGGGAGCACCGCGCGCGCAGACGGCGCGCGAGGGACACCGTGTCCCCGCTGCCCAGCAGCTCCACCGTGGTGAAGGACCGGCGCACGGCCAGGCTGGCGTGGCCGAGGTCCCGTTCTACGAGCGCGTCAGCCGCGTCGAGGAAGTCCCGGTGGATCGCGATCCGCGCCGCGCGCCGCTCGTCCCCGTTTCGCCAGCGTCCTCGCGCCGCGTCTGCTGCCGGTCGTGCCGTTCGCGGCCGTCAACCTGAGCGCGGCGCTGTCGCGGATGCGGTGGGTGCCGTTCGCGCTCGCGACTCTCCCCGGCACGCTGCTGGGGAACGCCGCCTGGGTGCTGGCCGGCTCCTCGGCGGACACCCCCCTCCTCGCCGCGGCTGTGGATTCCCACGGCCGTGGGCGTCGGGTTGCTGGGCGTCGTGCCCCTGCGCCGGTACCTGCCGCGCGGATACCGGCCCAGGCGCGGGTCGGGCGGCGCGGGTCAGCCCAGCGAGCGGAACAGCTCCTGACACGCCTGCTCACAGCGCCGGCACGCCTCCGCGCACACCCGGCAGTGCTCGTGGTGCGCGGCGTGACGCTCACACTCCTCGGCGCACGCCTTGCACGCCTGCGCGCACGCCTGGAGCAGCGCGCGGGTCAGGTTCGCGTCGTATCCGGTGTGCCGGGAGAGGGCCCGTCCCGTGGTCGCGCAGACGTCGGCACAGTCGAGGTTCGTGCGGACGCACTTGGTCAGCTCGCTCACCGCCTCCTCCGACAGACAGGCGTCCGCGCAGGCCGTACAGGCCTGGGCGCATGAGAAGCACTCCTCGATGCACCGGGCCAAGGTCCCGCGGTCCACCCCACCGAGATCGGCCGGGTACGTCTCCAGCATGTCCTTCACCGCAGTGGTCACGGTGCGCCACCTTTCGGGTTCGACGTCCGGGCCAGTGCTGCCCCACGACAGCCGTGAGCCCCTGTCCATGCCGCCCGAGTACCTGCTCCCGCCGGGACGAAACGGGCGAGCGGCCCCAACGACCTCCCGTCCCCCGCCCCGTGCGCCTCGCCTGTGCCGTCCTCGCCGTGGACGAGGAGGCCGCGCACGGTTTCGAGGAACCCGGCGCGGGCGGCGTCGAACCGCTCGATCAGAGGGTCGTGAACCCAGCCGCCGATCATGTCCTGCCATCCGACCGAGGTCGTGGTCGTGTCGAGGATCTGCCGGATCCCCGCCTCAGAGATCCTGCCGCTCTGCCCCAGGCAGTACTCCGGGTCCGCGAGCCCCTCGCGTGCCGGCTCCTCCTCGACGGTGTCCCAGCGGGTGAGGAGATCCCAGGCGACCCACGCCGCGTGGTGGGGCGGATGCTCGCAGTGCTTGGTGCTTCCCGGGCATCAGCCCTTCGCCAGGGAGTTCCAGGACTGGCCTCGGCACGGCGCGCCGCAGGCCAGCCGTTCCAGCCGGCGCACCGGGAACGCCGGGATGGGCGCGAGAGATCACGTCCTCACCGGCCAGGACCTCCATTTGGTGATGGCGCGGCTCACGGCGGGCTGGCCCGTCCGAGCTCCGTCTCGCGCTGGTCGTGGGGGGGAGGAGGAAGGGGCTGGCGCTGCTGCTGGTCGGCTGACGGGCCGTCAGCCGAGGCGGGTCGGTCGGGGTGGTTGACGGCGGGCGGAGGCGCCCGCATATTACCTAACGGTAAAACCGGACGGTAACCCGCCGTCGAGCCGCCCGAACCCTCCCGAGCCCTCCCTATCCTCCCGAGTCCCGCGTCGCCCGAGTCGCCCGAGCCGCCGCATTCGAGACAGAGAGCAGACGCCGATGCGCATGCGACCCATCCGTGTCATGACCGCGACAGTCGCGGCCGTCGTCACGGCCGCCCTCGCCCTCACCGCAGCCCCCGCCTCCGCCGCCCCCACTCCCACCGACACCGCCACCGCGGCAGCCGCCGCCGAGCCGCTGGAGTACGTCGCCCTCGGCGACAGCTACAGCGCCGCCTCGGGCGTCCTGCCCCCCGACCTGAGCTCCCCGCTCTGCCTGCGCTCCACCGCCAACTACCCGAACGTCATCGCCTCCCGCATCGGTGCCGAGCTGACGGACGTCACCTGCGGCGCCGCGCAGACGAAGGACTTCACCGAGTCCCAGTACCCGGGGGTGGCGCCGCAGGTCGACGCCCTCAGCGCCGAGACCGACCTCGTCACGTTGACGATCGGCGGCAACGACAGCAACACCTTCGTCAGCGCCATCCTGGCCTGCGGCAGCGCGGGCGTCCTCACCCTCGGACAGGGCAACCCCTGCGAGGACATCCACGGCACGTCCTTCGTGGACACCGTCGAGAACAGCACCTATCCCGCGCTCGTCGCCGCCCTCGGTGAGGTCAGGGCCGCCGCGCCCAACGCCGAGATCGCCGTCCTCGGCTATCCGTGGATCATGCCGGCCACCGCCGACCCGTCCTGCTTCCTGAAGATGCCGATCGCCGCCGGCGACGTGCCCTACCTGCGCGACCTCCAGACCCACCTCAACGACGCGGTCCGGCGGGCCGCCGAGGAGACCGGCGCCACCTTCGTCGACTTCTCCCGGGTCTCCGACGGCCACGACGCCTGCCAGCCGCACGGCACCCGTTGGATCGAGCCCGTCCTCTTCGGCACGAGCCTCGTCCCCGTCCACCCCAACGCCCTGGGCGAGACCCGCATGGCGGACCACACCCTGAGCGTCCTCGGCCTCGACTGACCCACGCCCGGGCCTGGCCCGTCGCGAATCGCGACGGGCCAGGCCTGATGCCGTGAAGGGCCCCCTCCGCTACGCGGACTCGGGCGGGTTCGGCGCGGAGGGCAGGAGACGGGCGGCCAGCAGCGCCGTCAGCATGGAGGCGTCGCCGCCGCCCCCCGCCCCGTCGGTGCGGACCACCACCGGCTGCGGCGCCCTGGCGGCCAGCGAGGCGCCCACCTCCAGGCGGCGGCGCGCCAGCTCGTACTGGAGCACCGCGCGGTTGTCGCGGTACGCCTGCGCGAGGCGCCGCTGCGCGCGGGCCTCGTTCTCCGCCGCGATGAGCTCGCTGCGTCCGCGGGTCTCGATCTCGAAGCGCACCCGCTGCGCGTTGGTCTCCTGCTCCTCCAGCAGCCGCGCCACCTGCTCGCGCGCCCGGTTCAGCGCGGCCTTCACCTCGACGATGCGGGCGTCGCGGACCTTCTTCGCGCGCTCGATGTCCATCTGGAGGCTGTCGATGCGGCGCTTGCGGGTCAGGCCCCACTCCTGGTCGTACGCCTCGCGTTCCTTCGCGACCCGCTCCCGGGTGGCCAGGTGCTGCTGGTACTGGGCCGGCAGCTGCACGTCCGGGATGTTGCAGCCCGTGATGCGCACGCCGTAGCGGGCGAGCTGCCGGTCCAGCAGCTCCTGCATGTCGGCGACGTCCGAGCCGCGCAGGTCGTAGGCGCGTTCGGTCCGCACCCTGCGGGCCCGCTGCCGGATCGCGTCCTGCACGGCGCTGGTGAGCACCATGTCGAAGTTGCCCGCGCCGATGATCCGCACGAACGCCACCGGGTCGGCGATCCTGAACTTCAGGAAGAACTCGATCGAGCGCAGCGGCACGTTCTCCCGGGTCGGACAGGCCATCACGGGGGCCGAGTAGGGGATCTCGGTGGAGGTGTCCACGACGAAGTCCACCCGGGACCACGGGTGCCACAGGTAGTGCCGGCCGGGCTCCAGCGTGCGGGCGACCGCGCCGTAGCGGGTGAGGATGCCGGTGGTGCCCTGCTCGATCTCGACGATCGAGGAGCGCCACCACCACAGCACGCCGGCCAGCAGCAGCACGACGCCGAAGACCTCGGCGAGCACGGCCAGGCCCTCGTACGTGGTCTCGGACACGCCGCCGCCGTCGTCGTCGGAGGCGCGCATCGCGAGCATGACGCCGGTGAGCAGGGTGAACGTCCCCAGCCACAGCGGCAGCATCCACCACAGCCTGCGGCGGTGGCGGGGAATGATGACGGGGATCAACGTGCCGGCGTCGCCGCCGCGCAGCAGCTGCGCGACGTCGCTCCACAGGGCGACGGACTCGGCGATGACCGACCTGCGGTGGGTCTGGGGCGTGCTCACAGCTCCTCGGCCTCCTCAGCCTGTCCGGCCGTCCCGGCCTGTCCGGTCCGCTCGGCCTGTCCCGTGTCCTCGGCCAGCTCGGGAGGTTCGGGATGTTCGGTCATCGTGGTGCGCGCGGGCGCCGCGTCGAGCGCGGTGGCCGCGCCGCCGCCCCCGGCGGGGACGCCGGCGGGCACGGTGGGCCGGTTCTCGTCCTCCAGCAGGGCGTCGATCTCCGCCTGCCGCTCGGCGATACGGCCGGCGACCTCCCGCAGCCGGGCCCGGACGGCGGCCATGTCCGCCTCCGTGAACAGCTCCGCGCCGCGCTCGCCGACGAGCTCCCGGGCGAGCTGGAGGAAGTCCACGCCCGCGCCGCCCTCGCCGTCGCCCGCCCCGCCGACGCGGACCAGGCGCGGCAGGTGGTCGGCCGCCCCCTCCAGCGTGTCGAGGACCTGCTGCTGGTAGCGGTACTCCAGGATCTCCGGGGCCTCGGCGGCGGTCACCGCCCGGATGTCGAGGGCCTGCGCCTCCAGCAGCGCCGCGTTCGCCCTGGCCTCGGACTCGGCCTGGACGTAGCGCTGCCGCGCCAGGGCCTCGGCGCGGTTGGTCTCCCGCTCCACGGCCGTGTCCATCTGCGCCTGGTACTGGGCGATGTCGGCCTGGATCGCGGACAGCGTCTCCTGCCGCGAGGCGAGCTCCCTCGTCAGGTCGCCCTCGTCCTGCTCCTTGCGCAGCCCGAGCGCGTACTCGTGGCTGTAGGCCTCCTTGGCGACGCGCACCATCTCCGGCGCCGCGAGGTCCATCCGGTAGGAGCGGTCGGACGGCTCGGCGTGGACGATGTTGGCGTTGGTCAGCTCGACGGCGGGCTGGAACTGCTGGTTCAGCTGCGCCAGCAGCCGGCTGGTGTCCTCGCCGACCATGTCGTAGATCCCGGCGGCCTCCTGCTCGTAGATGAGGCTGCGGATCGTCTCGCTGACGGCGTTCGTCAGCTTCTCCTCGAAGCCGCGCACGGCGCCCAGCGTGTACACGAACTCCACCGGGTCGCTGATGCGGAACTGGATGAAGAGGTCGATCGACGCCTTGACCCCGCCCTTCGTCGGGGCCTCGCGGACCGGCGCGTTGAACGGGTACTCGCGGGTGGTGTTGATCATGTACGAGACCCGCTTCCACGGGTTCAGCAGGACCACCCGGCCGGGGCCCACCACCTGCTCCAGCTTCCCGAAGCGGGTGATCAGCGCGGCGGCGCCGTCCGGCACCATCACCATGCCCTGCCGCCACCACACGAAGGCCACCGTGAGCAGCGACAACACCCAGCTGTGGACGCCGAACAGCGGGTGCGTCAGCACGTCGTCCGAGGTGGCGGCCGCGACGACGGCCCCCACCGCGACCAGCGCCAACAGCAGCGACACCGGCAGCATGCTGAGGAAGGACCGGCCGCGCGGCATCACCATCGGGCACAGCACGTGGACCTGCCGCCCGCCCTCGCGGCGCTGCTCGCTGCGGCCGAGCGCCGCCCCGGCCTCGTCCAGCGGGACGACCCGCTGCTCCATGACCGTGGCGACGCTGCCGCCCTGGTCCCTGGCCGCGGGGAAGTCGGCGGCGTCCATGCCGCTGCCGTCCTGCGCGCCGGCCTGCGTGCCGCCCTGTGTCCCGTCGGGTGTGCCTCCCTGCGTCCCGTCCGGCGTGCCGTACGCCCCCGACGCGTCGGCAACAGCGGCGGCGTGGCCGCGCAGCCGCTGCCCGACCACCGCGCGCGGGTCGGCCCCCGCCATCACCTCCCGCGCGACACTCCGTATCCCCTGACTCGGCGTCATCGTGGTGTCCCCCTCCTGACGTCGCGTTCTCCGTGGTTCGTGATCCATCCCACACCATGGGTGTGACACTGCGTAAGGAGAGGGCCGGAACCGTTACACCCTTAATGCACGACCACCCGCGTGGACAGGGCGGGGACGCGGGCGGGGACGCGGGCGGGGACGTGGCGGGAACGCGGCGGGAACGGCGGCGTCACAGCTCCCGGGAGTCGCCGACGGGGAGGACGGGGAAGTTGCTCCGGAAGACGTTGGCGGGGTCGCGGCGGCGCTTGATGTCGCGCAGCCGCGCCAGCGCCGCCGCCGAGAAGACGTCGGCCACCGACCCGTCCGCGTGGAGGTAGGTGAGCGATCTGCGACCGCTCACCGGCAGCGCCTCGGCCAGCTCCCGCTGCCGCGCGGTGACGGCCCTCCCCGTCGCCACGTCGAAGGGAATCCCGAAGAGGTAGAGCGCGTACGGCTCGGTCAGCGGGCCGTGCGGGCTGTCGGAGGGGCGGGCGAACGCGCCGCCCAGGTGACGGATCTGCACGCCCAGCAGCGGCGCGATCGGGCCGGCGAGCAGCGTCGCGACCGCCGTGTCGTCGAGCGCGGTGAGCAGCTCGCCGCGCGAGATGCCGGGCGCCGGCTCGGTCGGGTCACTGGTGATGGCGCCGACGTCGGCCACCGACATCGGCTGCCGGCTGTCGGCCAGCGGCGCCGGCAGCTCGTCGAGCGGCGCCAGCAGCTCGACGGCCTCCTCCGTCGGCCCGAGGTGGGTGACGTCGAGGGCCACCACCGGGTCCTGGCCGGGGAACTGGGCCAGGTCCAGCCAGAGCGTCAACGCCTCGGGCGCGGTGGCCGTGATCCGCCGGAACGCGTTCATCACGGCCGGCGCGTGCTCGCCGGGCCACAGCAGCCGGCCGCCGTAGAGGTGGGGCGCCGGGTGCAGGGCCAGTTCGAGGGCCGTGACGATCGCGAAGTCCCCGCCGCCGCCGCGCAGCGCCCAGAACAGCTCGGCGTCGGTGTCGGCGGTGACCTGGCGGGCGTTGCCCTCGGCGTCGACGATGTCGAACGCGGTGACGTTGTCGGCGACCCAGCCGTGGGAGCGGCCGAACCAGCTCAGCCCGCCGCCCAGGGCGACACCGGTGACGCTGACCCCCGGCGAGCTGCCGGGCAGGCCGGTCAGCCCGTGCCGCGCGGCGGCGGCCTGCACCCGGCCGGACGGCACCCCCGCGCCGACGCGGGCGCGGCGGGCGGCCGGGTCGACGGTGAGGGAGTCCAGGCGCCGGGTGCGCAGCAGGATCGCGCCTTCGGTGCGGCCCGAGGCGCCGTGCCCGTTCGGCTGGGTGGCGACGCCCACCCCGGCGGCGCGGGCGTACCGGACGAGCGCGGCGACGTCGTCGGCGTCCGCGGCCTCGACCACGGCCGCCACGGGCTGCACCACCGCGAGGTTCCAGGGCTGGCGGGCGCCGTCGAAGTCGGGGTCGCCTGGCAGCCAGACCTGGCCGCGAACGGCGGCGCGCAGGTCGTCCAGGGTGCTCGGGGCGTTCATGGTCGTTCCTCTTCTCTTCGTGCTCAGTGCTCGGTGCTCGGTGCTCGGTGCTCAGCGCTTCGGTGCTCGGGGCGCGGCGCTGGATGCGCCGTCGTCGTTCTGACGTGTGAGGCCCCGCCGATGTGACCGCCGCCGTGGCATTCGGGTGGCCACCGCCGCGGTCGGCCCCCGCCGGGGCGGAGACGGGCGACGTCGCCGCCCACGCCCGCGCCCACGCCCACCCCCGCGGGCCGGGTGCTCCGCCACTAACGCTTTGCCCGCCACGGCGCCGGCCTGGGAGGATCCGGGCCCATGGGACATGTCGAGGTCGCACACCTGGAGTACTACCTGCCCGACGGGAGGGCGCTGCTCGGCGATGTCTCCTTCCGCGTCGCGGAGGGCGCGGTCGTCGCGCTCGTCGGACCCAACGGCGCCGGCAAGACGACGCTGCTGCGGCTCGTCGCGGGCGAGCTGACCCCCCACGGCGGCACCGTGACCGTCGGCGGCGGCCTCGGCGTCATGCCGCAGTTCGTCGGCAGTGTCCGGGACGAGCGGACCGTGCGCGACCTCCTCGTCGCCGTGGCGCCGCCGCGGATCAGGGCCGCGGCCCGCGCGGTCGACGAGGCCGAGCACGCGATCATGACGGACGACGACGAGGCCGCGCAGATGCGGTACGCGCAGGCGCTGGCGGACTGGGCCGAGGCCCAGGGCTACGAGGCCGAGACCGTCTGGGACATGTGCACGACGGCCGCGCTCGGCACGCCCTACGACAGGGCCCAGTGGCGCGAGGTGCGCACGCTCTCCGGCGGGGAGCAGAAGCGGCTGGTGCTGGAGGCGCTGCTGCGCGGCCAGGACCAGGTCCTCCTCCTCGACGAGCCCGACAACTACCTCGACGTGCCGGGGAAGCGCTGGCTGGAGGAGCAGCTGGCGCAGACCCGCAAGACGGTGCTGTTCATCTCCCACGACCGTGAGCTGCTCTCCCGCGCCGCCGAGAAGATCGTCAGCGTGGAGCCGGCACCGGGCGGCGCCGACGTCTGGGTGCACGGCGCCGGCTTCGCCACGTACCACGAGGCGCGGCGGGAACGGTTCGCCCGCTTCGAGGAGCTGCGGCGGCGCTGGTCGGAGAAGCACGCCCAGCTGAAGCGGCTGGTGGCCAACCTCCAGCAGGCGGCGGCCGTCAGCCGCGACATGGCCTCCCGGTACGCCGCCGCCCAGACCAGGCTGCGGAAGTTCGAGGAGGCCGGCCCGCCGCCCGAGCCGCCGAGGGAGCAGGACATCCGGATGCGGCTGCGCGGCGGACGCACCGGGGTGCGGGCCGTCACCTGCGCGGGCCTGGAGCTGACCGGCCTGATGAAGCCGTTCGACCTGGAGGTCTTCTACGGCGAGCGGGTCGCGGTCCTCGGCTCCAACGGCTCGGGCAAGTCCCACTTCCTGCGGCTGCTCGCCGGCGAGGACGTCGCGCACACCGGGGAGTGGAAGCTGGGCGCACGGGTCGACCCCGGGCACTTCGCCCAGACCCACGCGCACCCCGAGCTGGCCGGGCGGACGCTGCTGGAGGTGCTGTGGAGCGGCCACTCCCTCGACCGTGGCCAGGCGATGTCCGCGCTGCGCAGGTACGGCCTGACCCAGCAGGCGCAGCAGCCGTTCGACCGGCTCTCGGGCGGCCAGCAGGCGCGCCTCCAGATCCTGCTCCTCGAACTCGGCGGCGCGACCGCGCTGCTGCTGGACGAGCCGACGGACAACCTCGACCTGGAGAGCGCCGAGGCGCTCCAGGAGGCGCTGGAGGCGTTCGAGGGCACGGTGCTGGCCGTGACCCACGACCGCTGGTTCGCCCGCTCCTTCGACCGCTTCCTGCTCTTCGCGTCCGACGGCCGGGTGCGGGAGACGCCGGAGCCGGTGTGGGAGGAGCCTCGGGTCGAACGCGCCCGGTGACCGGGTAACCGCCGAGGAGATATACCCCCTAGGTGTATGCCGACCAGGGGTGATCTCCGCTTGACTTATACCCCGCGGGGGTATTAGACATGGTGGTGAGAGCTAGAACGACAACGAGGACCGACGAGGACGGCGTGACCCGGCCGACCGGGCCGGGGGTGGCGGCAGCCGCCGCGCGTCCGAGGAGCACGAGGCGAGGAGAGGGACCATGAGGACGGCGGCCAAGGTGGGAGCGTTCGGCGGCGGGCTGGCGCTGGTGTTCGGCGCGGCGTTCGGTGTCGGCGGCGCGGTCGGGCAGGTCACCTCCGAGCCCGAGCGCCACGACGCGCACGACGCGCCGGGCGACGGCGACGGCGACGGCGAGGGCTCCGGCGGCCACGGCGCGGACCACGACACGGACGCCGCGGGCGCCGGGAGCGGCGAGGGCGGCGAGGGTGGCGGAGCCGAGCCGGCCGTCGGCGGGCTGCGGATCGCCGAGCGGGGCTACACGCTGGTCCCGCACGAGCGGACGGTGCCGGCCGGGCGGGAGACGGCCTTCCGGTTCGAGATCACCGGACCCGACGGCGAGCCCGTCACGCGGTACGAGGAGTCCCACGAGAAGGACCTGCACCTGATCGTGGCCGGCCGTGACCTCTCCGGCTTCCAGCACCTCCACCCCACCCTCGGCGAGGACGGCGTCTGGTCCGTGTCGCTGACGCTCGCCGAGGCCGGCAGCTACCGCGTCTTCGCCGACTTCACCCCGGCCGGGGACCCGGCCGGCGCGCTGACGCTCGGCGCGGACGTGGCCGTCGCGGGCGAGTACACCCCGCGGCCGCTGCCCGAGCCCGACCGGACGGCGACGGTCGACGGGTACACGGTCACCCTCGACGGGGACCTGGCCGCCGGGGCGGAGACCGCGCTCACCCTGTCCGTCAGCCGCGACGGCCGGCCGGTCACCGACCTCCAGCCGTACCTCGGCGCGTACGGGCACCTGGTTGCCCTGCGCGAGGGCGACCTGGCGTACCTCCACGTCCACCCGCAGGGCGAGCCGGGCGACGGCCGGACGTCCCCGGGGCCGGACGTCACCTTCCACACCGAGGCCCCCAGCGAGGGCGCCTACCGCCTCTACCTGGACTTCCGCCACGGCGGCGAGGTCCGCACCGCCGAGTTCACCGTGACCGTCGGCTCGGCCGACCAGACGGGCGGCGCGGGAGGGACGGGCGGAACGGGCGGCGGCCACACCCACTGACCCCCTCCCCGCCCACCGACCCCACCGCACCCGACGAGCCCCCGCATCCGACGAGACACCCGTGACACGCCGCGACACGCCTCTCGCGGTAAGATACCCCCAGTGGGTATGACGTGAGGAGAGAGCCATGAGCCCGCGCACCGACGTGCCGGCGACACCCGGACACACCGGCGCCGGTACGGCCGCCACCGCCACGGCCACCGGCCCCGCCGGCAGCGCCGCCGCCACCGGACAGGTCGAACTCGCCATCGGCGGCATGACCTGCGCCTCCTGCGCCGCCCGCGTCGAGAAGAAGCTCAACCGCATGGACGGCGTGACCGCCACCGTCAACTACGCCACCGAGAAGGCCCGCGTCACCTTCGACGAGGCGGACGTCACCGTCGCCGACCTCATCGCCACGGTCGAGGCCACCGGATACACCGCGCGCGAGCCCGAGCCCCCCGCCCCCGCCCACCCCGAGCCGGGCGAGCCCGGCCGGCCCGGCGGCCCCCCGGCCGAGGCCGACGAGCTGCGCCCGCTGCGGCAGCGGCTGTTCACCGCCGTCGCGCTGGCCGTCCCCGTCGTCGCGATGGCGATGGTGCCCGCCCTCCAGTTCGAGTACTGGCAGTGGCTGTCCCTGACCCTCGCCGCACCGGTCGTCACCTACGCGGCCTGGCCCTTCCACCGCGCCGCCCTCACCAACGCCCGGCACGGCGCCGCCACCATGGACACCCTGGTCTCGGTCGGCGTCTCGGCGGCCTTCGCCTGGTCGCTGTGGGCGCTGTTCCTCGGCACCGCCGGCGAGCCCGGCATGACCCACGGCTTCGAGCTGACCATCACCCGCACCGACGGCGCCGGGAACATCTACCTGGAGGCCGCCGCCGGCGTGACCGCGTTCATCCTCGCCGGCCGGTACTTCGAGGCCCGCTCCAAGCGCCGCGCCGGGGCGGCGTTGCGGGCCCTGATGGAGCTGGGCGCGAAGGACGTCACGGTCCTGCGCGACGGCGGCGAGCGGCGCATCCGCGTCGAGGAGTTGACCGTCGGGGACCGCGTCCTCGTCCGCCCCGGTGAGAAGATCGCCACCGACGGCGTGGTCGTCGAGGGCTCCTCCGCCGTGGACGCCTCGATGCTGACGGGCGAGTCCGTCCCCGTCGAGGTCGGCCCCGGCGACGCCGTCACCGGCGCGACGCTCAACGCGGGCGGTCGCCTGGTCGTCGAGGCCACCCGGGTCGGCGCCGACACCCAGCTCGCCCGGATGGCGAAGCTCGTGGAGGACGCCCAGAACGGCAAGGCCGCGGCCCAGCGCCTCGCCGACCGCATCTCGGCCGTCTTCGTTCCCGTCGTCATCGCCCTCGCCTTCGCCACCCTCGGCTTCTGGCTGGGCAACGACGCGGGCCTGACCGCCGCCTTCACCGCCGCCGTGGCCGTGCTGATCATCGCCTGCCCCTGCGCCCTGGGCCTGGCCACCCCCACCGCCCTCATGGTGGGCACCGGCCGGGGCGCGCAGCTCGGCATCCTGATCAAGGGCCCCGAGGTGCTGGAGACCACGCGCCGGGTCGACACCGTCGTGCTCGACAAGACCGGCACGGTGACCACGGGACAGATGACGCTGCTGGCCGTCCACACCGCCGAGGGCGTCGACACCGCCGAGCTGCTGCGGCTGGCCGGCGCGCTGGAGAACGCCTCCGAGCACCCCGTCGCGCGGGCCGTCGCCACCGGGGCGGCCGAGCGGCTGGGCTCGACGGCCGCCGAGCTGCCGACGCCCGAGGGCTTCGAGGCCGTCCCCGGCCTCGGCGTGCAGGGCGTCGTCGACGGCCACGCCGTCGTGGTGGGCAGGGAGAAGCTGCTGCGGGAGTGGGCGATCGAGCTGCCGGCGGAGCTCGCGGCGGCGCGGGCCGAGGCCGAGGCCGCCGGCCGCACCGCCATCGCCGTCGCCTGGGACGGGGAGCCGCGCGCCGTGCTGGAGGTCGCCGACGCGGTGAAGCCCACCAGCCGGGAGGCCGTCACGCGGCTGCGCGCGCTGGGCCTCACGCCGATCCTGCTGACGGGCGACAACGAGACCGTCGCGCGGTCGGTCGCCGCCGAGGTCGGCGTGACGGAGGTGATCGCCGAGGTGATGCCGGAGGACAAGGTCGACGTCGTCAGGCGCCTGCGGAGCGAGGGCCGTTCGGTCGCGATGGTCGGCGACGGGGTCAACGACGCGGCGGCGCTCGCCGAGGCCGACCTCGGCCTCGCGATGGGCACCGGCACGGACGCCGCGATCGAGGCCGGAGACCTGACGCTGGTCCGCGGCGACCTGCGGGTCGCGGCCGACGCGATCCGGCTCTCGCGCCGCACGCTGAACACGATCAGGGGCAACCTCTTCTGGGCCTTCGCCTACAACGTCGCGGCGCTGCCGCTGGCCGCCACCGGCCTGCTCAGCCCGATGATCGCGGGCGGCGCCATGGCGTTCTCCTCGGTCTTCGTCGTCGGCAACAGCCTGCGCCTGCGGCGCTTCCAGCCCACCACGTGACACCGGCCGCCCCCGACGCTTCCCGACACCCGGGAGCGCCCGGCGACCCGGCCGACACGGTGACACGGCAACGCGGCCCGGGACGGACCAGCCTCCGTCCCGGGCCGCGTCGGCTCACGTCCGGCCGCTCACGCGCGGGCTTCTCCCCGGCCCCGTCCGGGCCGCCGACTCACCCGCCCCGACGGGACCCACCGGACCCACCAGACCCACCGGAGCCGTCGGCCCCGCCGGCCCCGGCACCACCGGACTCACCGGAGCCGTCCGCCTCGCCGGCCCCGGCACCGCCCTCGGCCCCGTAGACCGCGACGTCGTACGGCAGCGAGTAGTCGGGCGGGCTGAAGAAGAGCTGGCCGTCGAGGAAGGCCATGAAGCACGTCGGGGTGAGGTAGAGCTCGGAGTCCATCCGGAACAGCGGCTCGACGCTCTGGCCGTCCGCCGAGATCCGGACGACCTGTCCCGGATAGTCGCCGCCGTACCCGGCCTGGTAGACGATCACGCCCTGCTCGTCGGCGCCGAGGACGACCTGCTCGAAGAAGTCCTCCGTCTTGTACGTCCACTCGACGGCGCCGGTGGTCGCGTTCATCGCCGTCACCGGGTTGCCCCCGCCGAGGCCGGTCGGGGAGACGTACATCCGGTTCTCCGAGAACGCCATGCCGCCGCACTCGTCGATGCGGCTGTAGACGACGATGTCGTCCCGGCACAGCCACTCCCGCAGCGACGCGGTGTCCTCGCGCCGGACGCCGGTGTTCCCGATCGGCACCTGACCGGTGACCTGGCCGTTGTCGTCGACGAACATCAGCTCGCTCATCGGCCCGAACTCCTCCGAGCGCAGCGACACCACCAGCGGCGAGAAGCTGTGGATCTTGTCCATCCAACGGCCCTCGGGCAGGTCCAGGCTCCACACGGTGTCCCCGGTCGCCGGGTCGATCTCCTCCAGCCTGAAGATCGGCGCGCTCGTCGTGCCGCTGGCCGCGTCGGTCACCGTGGCGCAGGTGCGGCGGCGCAGCAGCCGCTCGCCGCTGCCGGCCACGCCGTCCACGGAGCAGACCTCCTGGCCGTTGGTGACGCCCGCCTCCCTGGCGTAGTCCGTCTGGTTCACGGCCCCGTTCAGCGAGTCGTACATCGCCGCGCCCGTGGAGATCGGCTCGCCGTCCACGACGCTGTGCAGGTTCCACCCGCCGATCGTGTGGATGGCGTAGGAGGAGCCGGCCATCGCGATCTGGAAGCTGAGGGGGTTCTCCTCGGGCTCCAGCGGGCGGCTCCAGCCCTGCTCGCCGGTGGTGAGGTCGACCAGGGTGATGTTCTGGCCGCAGTTGGACTCGCCGTGGCCGACGACGATCTGGCCGTCGGCGTTGGCGTTGGTCGGCAGGCAGATGGCGTCCTCGGGGCCGCCGAGCTCCAGGGTCCACACCTCGGAGCCGTCCGCCATGGAGTAGGCGGTGAACGTGGACTGGTTGGCCTTGACGATCGTCTCGCCCACCACCCACCAGCCCCCGGGGTAGGAGCCGTCGTCGTACCCCTCCTCGTTGACCGACCAGACGAGCCCGCCCGGCGTGTCGGGGTCGACCGCCGACTCCCGCCCGGTCCCGCCGCTGTCGTCCTCGGGGCCGAACAGGAACCACCCGCCGCCGGCCAGCCCCGCCACGAGGACGAGGGAGAGCACGACGACGAGCGTCGACCGCCCCTTCCGCCGCCGGCGGCCCGGCGCCGGCTGGGGAGCGCCCGGCTGCCCGGGGTGCCCGGGATACCCGGGCGGCGTCTGACCCGGCACGGGCTGCGGCTGGTACTGCTGTTGTGGCTGGTGAGGGGTGGGCCCGTAGGGCTGGTAGGGCTGCCCGGCGGGAGCCGGGTGACCCGGCGGGCCCATCGGCGGACCGGGAGGGGCGCCGGGCGGGGCGCCGGGAGGCCCGGCGGGCGGGCCGCCGTGCGAGGCCGGCGGGCCGGGCGGGGGACCGGGGGGCGGGCCGGGAGGGCCCGGGGGCGGGAACGGCTGGTGGTGCTGCATGTCTGTCTCTGTCCGCGTCGACGATCGGGAGAACGCCGGGGAGTCCGCCGGCGCGGCGACGTGACGTGGCCCCGCCGGCGTTCCCCTGGCCCGCCACCGCATTGATGTCGTGATGAGAGTCGATCGCCGGGTGGCGCAGGGGCCAGAATGAGGGCGACCACTTTCATCGCGCTTTCATGCCGGGGACAGTCCGTCGCGGACGGAACGCGGCGCGGGGGAAGAGCGCGAACGGGGAACGAGGCGTGGACCATGAAGTTCGTGGTGTTGGGTCCGGTGGCGGTCCGGCGGGACGGCACGGGTGGCCGCGAGGTGGTGACGGGGCGGCTGCGGCGCGTCCTGCTGGGGATCCTGCTGGCGCGCGCCAACGAGGCCGTCTCGATCGACACGTTGACCGAGGCGCTGTGGGGGGAGCGGGTGGACGAGCGGGCGGGGCAGCGGCTCCACCTCCACGTGTACCGGCTGCGGTCCCTGCTGGGCGAGCCGGACCAGCTGACGTGGGGGCCCGAGGGGTACCGGCTGCGGGTGGCGCCGGGAGAGCTGGACGCCGAGCGGTTCGAGTCGCTGGTGGGCGAGGGGGTGGACCTCGTCACCCGGGACCCGGCTCGGGCGGTGACGGTGCTGCGCGAGGCGCTGGCCCTGTGGCGGGGGAGGCCGTTCGGGGACGTGGACGTGGACGTGCCGCTGCTGGCGGACTGGTCGCAGCGGCTGGGGGAGCGCCGGGTCGCCGCGCTGGAGGGGCTCTACGAGGCGGAGCTCGCGTCCGGGTCGCCGCGTCTGGCCGCCGGTGAGTTGGCGGGGTTGGTGCGGGAGTTCCCGTTGCGGGAGCGGCTGCACGGGTTGTTGATGGTGGCGTTGTACCGGTCGGGGCGGCGGGAGGAGGCGTTGGGGGCGTACCGGGTGGCGCGGGGG